>NZ_BMGT01000001.1:361156-722313 GCF_014640335.1 Edaphobacter dinghuensis
TCTCAAGCATTCTTTTGCATATTTGCGAGTTGGAGATAGAGGGACGGACATCCGAGCTCAACGAACGCGATATTGGCCGCAACGTCTTTCAGCTCCCTGAGGATTTCGATCCAAGCATCGACGGAATTGTGCGATCTCATGCAAGTCGCCTGCGCCGCAAGCTGGAACTGTATTACCTGCGCGAAGGTTGCAGGGAGACGGTGCGCGTTTCCATCCCCCGAGGAGGCTACCAACCGCACTTCGAAGTGGGAGGGTCCCCTCAAGATCCAATTCCGGAGCAGACGACATCGCTTGAAGCCGCACCAGAAGACGAACCCGACTCTGCAGTCCGGCAAGAGATACCCGGAACGGTGGCAGTGAAAGTGAATCAAGCAACAAAGCAGCCACGGAGATGGATAGTCGCTGTCACCGTTTTATTGCTCACTGTAGCCGCGGGCATAGCAGGTTACAGAACCTGGAAACAAAGATCTCTCCGACCCTCAATATGGAAAGAAATGTTCACGGATTCTCGGCAGACGCTTATCGTGCCGGGAGATAGCAGTCTGGTGATGTGGGAGGAGATGCAGAGAAGAAACGTTAATCTTTCCGAATATCTTTCGGGAAACTTCGCAAAAGAAACTCGAGGCTCCGAGGTCGAACTAAAAGCCTCCAATATGCTGCTCTCCCGACGCTACACCTCGATGGTCGATCTGGATATCGTCCAGAAACTTTCGGCAATAGCCAGTGGCCTGAATACTGCACCCCTGGTCCGCTTTGCGCGCGATGTGCGTCCGAATGATCTGAAGCACAGTAATGTGATTTTGATCGGAAGCGCCGAAACAAATCCATGGATTCAGATGTTCGAGGCACCGATGAATTTCATCCTGAGAAAGAATCAGGACAGTACGACCTACACGATTGAGAATCGCAAGCCTGCGACGGGAGAGCCTGCCTCATGGAGTTCTGACCCCGTTAGCCAACTCCATACCGTGTACTGCAAGGTGACTTATCTTCCAAACAGCGCTGGCGAAGGCAACGTTCTCCTCTTGGAAGGAACCTCGATGGCCGGTACAGACTGCGCCTGGGAATTCCTTTCCAATGGCACCCAGATGAACCAGTTCTTGCGACGGGCCGAACAATCAGTGCGACATATTCCCCATTTCGAGGTTCTGTTAAGGACAAGCAATCTAGGTGGGGACGCATCCACAAACAGCGTAGTTGCGTGGCGCATCCTTCCTTGAACTTCTACCGGAAGCCAGGAAGCACCTTCATTCAGATCAATCGAACTCCGAGATGCAGAAGCAAAGTTGTAAATATGACGTTCGTGCGTCAAATATCAAAATCTAAATATCAAGATTCTTCACATCCAGCGCATTCTCTTCGATGAACTTGCGACGGCTCTCGACGTCCTCGCCCATCAGCGTGGTAAATATCTCCTCGCAGGCAGCCAGATCTTCGAGCTTCACCTGAAGCAGGGTACGCCGTTCCGGGTCCATCGTCGTCTCCCATAGCTGCGGAGCCGTCATCTCGCCCAGTCCCTTATACCGCTGCACCTGATACTCTTTCCGTCCCTGCTCAATAACGTACTCGAACACCTCGCGCGCTGTCTGCTTCTCCACCGGATCGTGCGAAGCCTTGCTCGCCCGCTTGCCCGGCTTGGCCTCAAGCGCGGTGCCAGGAGCAGCCGCAGTCTCGGCCACGCCCTCTTCCGACGCCGCCTCTTCTGCCTCTTCGGCGGCCGCTTCCTTCTTGGTCTTGGCCGAGTACTCGATGAAGAACGGCCCCTTCAACTGTTCGCGAATCTGCGCATGCTTGCCCAGCATCTGGCGGCTCTCCGCCGTAGAAGCCAGCGTCCAGTCGATCGACCGCACCGCGCCCTGGGCATCGGTGAAGTTCACCGAGTACATCCGGTGCTCTTCATCCAGCACCACGTCACCCACATGCTTGAACTGGTACGTCTTGGCCACAGCCTGCAACCGCGCATGCATCGCCTCCAGCTTCGCCGGAGATTCAAAGTCCACACGCCGCGCCGAATCTTTGCCTTCGTTCGCAAAGATCTCCGCAAATGCCTGCGTCACCTCTTCGTTGCGCAACCGCTTCTGCACCTTATCGAAGAAGCCGAGGTAGTCGTTCAACTGCGTCATGAACTTGGTCAGCGCCGAGCCTTCGAGCGTCGCTCCGCCCTCGCCATAGCGAATCACCATGCCGTCGGAGGCGCGCTTGACCATGACGCTTACATACTCGCGGTCGTCCTTAATGTACTGCTCGAACTTGCCCTTCTTGATGCGATAGAGCGGCGGCTGCGCAATGTACACATGCCCGCGCTTAATCAGCTCCGTCATATGCCGGAAGAAGAAGGTCAGCAGCAGCGTACGAATGTGCGATCCATCGACGTCGGCATCGGTCATCAGAATCAGCTTGCCGTAACGCAGCTTGCTGGCGTCGAAGTCGTCCTTGCCGATACCGCAGCCAAGCGCTGTAATCATGGCGCGAATTTCTTCATGGCCCAGCATCTTGTCGTAACGCGCCTTTTCGACGTTGAGGATCTTACCCTTCAACGGAAGGATCGCCTGGAACTTACGGTCGCGTCCCTGCTTGGCCGTGCCGCCTGCGCTCTCTCCCTCAACGAGGTAAAGTTCGCAACGATCAGGCTGCCGCTCCGAGCAGTCCGCCAGCTTGCCCGGCAATCCACCGCCATCGAGCGCACCCTTGCGCCGAGTCAGGTCACGGGCCTTGCGCGCAGCCTCACGCGCACGGGCAGCATCAATCGCCTTGTTGATGATCTTCTTCGCGACCGAAGGATTCTGTTCCAGGAAGCCACCCAGACGCTCGTTCACAAATGCCTGCACCGTTCCAGCGATATCGGAGTTCAGCTTGCCCTTCGTCTGCCCTTCAAACTGCGGCTGCGAAAGCTTCACGCTGATAACAACCACCAGCCCCTCGCGAACGTCATCGCCGCTCAGGTTCTCCTTCACGTCTTTGAACAAGCCAAGTGACTGCCCAGCCGCATTGATGGTCCTCGTCAGCGCAGTCTTGAAGCCCGAGAGATGCGTTCCGCCGTCGATCGTGTTGATGTTATTCGCAAACGTAAACACGGTCTCGGAGTAGGCGTCGTTATATTGCAGCCCAATCTCCATGGCCACGTTGTCGCGCTCGGCCTCCATGTAGATCGGCTTCTCGTGCAGTACCGTTTTGCCCTTGTTCAGCAGCTTGATGAACTCCGCGATGCCGCCAACGTACTTGAACTCCTGGTGCTTGCTCTCGCCCGTCTTCGCATCCGTTGTGCGCTCGTCGGTCAGGTGAATCTCAAGCCCCTTATTCAAAAAGGCAAGCTCACGCAGCCGCTGCGCCAGCGTGTCGTAGCTGAACTCGGTGACGGTAAAGATGCTCTTGTCCGGCAGGAAGTGGATCTTCGTTCCCTTGCGCTTGCTCGGCCCCATCTTGCGCAGCGTGCTGGTAGGCGCGCCCTTGGAATAATCCTGCTCCCACGCATGGCCGTCGCGCCAGATCTCGACGTCGAACTCCTCGCTCAGCGCGTTCACGCAGCTCACGCCGACGCCGTGCAGTCCACCCGAAACTTTGTAGTTGGAGGCATCGAACTTGCCACCTGCATGCAACATGGTCAGAACCACCTGCACCGCCGGCATCTTCTCTCCGTTGATGACCTTATCGTCCACCGGAATACCACGCCCGTCATCGGTCACCGTGATCGAGTTATCGACGTGAATCGTCACATCGATCCGGGTCGCATGTCCGCCCAGCGCCTCATCGACTGAATTATCAACGACTTCATAGACCAGGTGATGCAGCCCCTGCTCGCCGGTCGAACCGATATACATCGCCGGACGCAGGCGTACAGCCGCCAGACCTTCCAGAACCGTGATGTTTTCAGCAGAATATCCGCCACTCTCCTTTTTAGGAGCGGGGGTTGCTGTATCGGATTGAAGTGCAGAAAGTTCGGTGTCGGTGGGGATAGCCGTCGTTGCCATGTAACTCCATGCAGCCGTAGCTGAGATGCTTGAAAAACCGCTTGGAACAATGCTGCCCGCAAACTCGCAAAAGCCGCGTCAATCCAGCGTTTTCGTCACGTTCAAACGTGGTTTTCGATATCTCAAGTATACCACGCACAGTGCTTTTTCGGGCGCGGAGAGGAGCAACCGAAAAGGCAATCTATCCATCTGATAATTAGCTACTTATGCCGCTGCTTCCAAAATCGGGACAAGCCCTTGATTTCAATCTGGATGCCCCTCGCCAAATCTCTATTTCACACTCACTTCTCACACCGATAAGCCACATCGGTTAAACTTTAGTAACCAGTGTCAAACCCTTCTAGTATGGATATCTCCAAACGGGAGGCGGGCCCCTACTCTCGCCACGTTCGTTCACTCGACGGGTTGCGCGGCATGGCCGTTCTCGCGGTCATGGCCTCCCACCTCTTCCCTGGAACAACGGCGGACCGTGGCTTCTTTCTTCGTTCTATCGGGTCATCCCTCCGATTTGGGGCTACAGGAGTCGACCTCTTTTTTGTTCTCTCCGGATTCCTGATTACCGGCATCCTCTACGACTCGCTCTCCGACACCGGCTACTTTCGCAAGTTCTACGCCCGACGCTGCCTCCGCATCTTCCCGCTCTACTACGGCGTCCTGATTGTGCTCTTCGTGTTCACGCCCTGGCTTCGCATCCACTGGCAGCATATGCAGTGGTCGCTTCTCTTCTATCTCCAGAACACGAACGCCGTCATGCCTCTTTATCGCTGGCATGCTGGTCGCGTCTCGATCGACCATTTCTGGTCGCTCGCGGTCGAAGAGCAGTTTTATCTGGTATGGCCGCTTGCCGTCTTTTTGCTTAGGAGCCGAAAGAAGATCCTTTGGGCCAGCGTGACCTTGTCCGTGGCAGCACTGCTTCTACGGTTATCTCTGGCCTTTCATCACACCATCTTCCACGTCATCAATCGCACCACCCCCTGCCGGGCTGATTCTTTGCTCATCGGCGCAATGCTCGCAATTCTCTTGCGCGGCTCTCTCCACGATGTCGTTCTGCGCTATGCTCGTCCTGTTTTTTTGTGGACCGTCGCAATCACGGCAGGGCTCAATCTCCTACGCATCGCCATCGAGCGGCACCCGGATTGGCTCTTCCCCTTCGACGCAAGCTATCTTGCGCTTCGCTATACACTTTTTGCCTTCGGCAGCGCTGCGCTCATCGCCTGGTGCCTGCGGCCCTCCTCTGTACCGCGCGCTCTCTTCGAGCGTCCCGTGCTGCGGTTCTTCGGCAAATACAGTTACGGACTCTACGTTCTCCACCTCATCATTCTCTCGCTGGTCCTTGCGCCCGTTCGCGAATGGATCGACCAGCATACGGGCCATAAGATCATCGGTGTGCTCGGTGGCGCCGTAGTCATCTTTCTTCTCTCCGTCCCTGCGGCTTACCTCAGTTACAACCTGTATGAGAAGCGATTTCTTGGGCTCAAGCGTTATTTCGAGTATTCCCGCCCAAGCCACGCCGCTTCAAAAACAGAAACGGCTGCGGCTCGCAAGGCAGTTTCCAGTACTTAGCTGATTCCCGCTTACCCGGGCCAAAAAGAAAGCTGAGCACGAGTTCCATTCCACGATATCCGCACAAAAAATGCGAATATCGCGCAGTCTGCATATTTCTCTTCTTGTACCGTGTCTAATCTCCGTATGCCGAAGCTGGCTTACTCTATCTAAGTGACGCTGCCCCTGCGAGCGTAAGAGGCTTCCCTGAATGTGGATCGTAAAACTAGCCCTAAATCGGCCCTACACCTTCATTGTGCTGGCGATCCTCATCCTTATCGCAGCTCCTGTCGTCATCCTGCGCACGCCGACCGACATCTTCCCCAACATTGATATCCCGGTCGTCTCCTGCGCGTGGGCCTACACCGGCCTCAACCCCGAAGAGCTTGAAGGCCGCGTCACCACTCCCTTTGAGAAGGCCGTTACCGCGCTCGTCGACAACGTCCAGCACATCGAATCGACCACCATCAACGGCTGGGTCGTCGTCAAAATCTATCTCCAGCCCGGAGCCAGCCTCGACACCGCCAATGCCCAGGTCAGCGCCGTCTCCGAGTACATGCTGAAGTCCCTCCCCCCCGGCATTCTCCCCCCGGAGATCATCGACTTCAGTGCCTCCAGCGTTCCCATCCTTCAGCTCGGCCTCTCCGGAGAGGGCATGTCGGAGCAGCAGTTGAACGATGTCGGTCTCAACTTCGTCCGTCCCCAGCTCATCACCATTCCCGGCGCCATCGTGCCCAACGTCTACGGCGGAAAGCAGCGCTCGATCATGATCGAGCTCAACCCCAAGCTATTGCAGTCCAAGGGACTATCGCCCACCGATGTCCTCACCGCCATGTCGCAGCAAAACGTCGTCCAGCCCGGCGGCACGGCCAAGATCGGCATGGACGAGTACGACGTCATCCTCAACTCTTCTCCGTTAACCATTGAGGGCATCAGCAATCTCCCGGTGCGTCAGATCAACGGAGCTACGGTCTACATACGCGACGTTGCCACCGTCACCGACGGCAGTATTCCGCAGACCAACGTCGTCCGGCAGGATGGCCACCGCGGCGTCCTTCTCAGCGTCCTGAAGTCAGGCAAAGCCTCAACGCTCAGCGTGGTCGGCGGAATCCAGGCCATGCTGCCTCAGCTTGAAACGACCTTGCCGCCTCAACTCAAAATCAGGCTGATCGGCGACCAATCGATCTTCGTCCGCGCCTCCATTCAGGGCGTTATTCGCGAAGCCATTATCGCTGCCGTGCTAACCGGCCTCATGATTCTGCTCTTCCTCGGAAGCTGGCGCAGCACGGTCATCATCGCCATCTCCATTCCGTTGTCGATTCTCACCTCGATCATCGTTCTCAGCCTGCTCGGCGAAACGATTAACATCATGACGCTGGGCGGCCTTGCGCTCGCGGTCGGCATCCTCGTCGACGACGCCACCGTCACCATCGAAAACATCGAGCGTTATCTCGAAGAGGGCCAGGCCCTCCACGAAGCCATCCTCAACGGTGCCGCCCAGATCTCAGTTCCGGCGCTCGTCTCCACGCTCTGCATCTGCATCGTCTTTCTGCCGATGTTCTTTCTAAGCGGCGTCTCGCGCTTCCTGTTCGTTCCGCTGGCTGAGGCCGTCGTCTTCGCCATGCTCGCGTCGTACGTTCTGTCGCGAACCCTCGTGCCCACCATGGCGATGTATCTGCTCAAAGCGCACGATAGCCATGGCGCCCCCTCGCGAAATCCCTTCGCCCGCTTCCAGCGTGCCTTCGAGCGCGTCTTCGAGCGTATCCGCGTGACCTACCAGGGCGTCCTCGAGCGCCTGGTTGAAGTGCGGCTCTTCTTTGTTCCGCTCTTCATCGTGCTCTGCCTCTGTGCCTTCATCCTGCTTCCATTCCTCGGCCAGAACTTCTTTCCCAACACCGACAACGGCTCGTTCATCCTGCATCTGCGCGCCAAGAGCGGCACCCGTATTGAGGAGACGGCCCGCCTCTGCGATCTCGTCGAGCAGTCCATTCGCCGCACCGTGCCCGCCTCCGAGCTTGACAACATCCTCGACAACATCGGCCTTCCCTACAGCCCGATGAACTTCCAGCACGCCACCTCCGGCCTCATCGGCCCCGGTGACGCCGACATCCTCGTCTCTCTCAAAGAAGATCACCACCCCACCGAAAAGTACGTCGCTGCCCTTCGCGACAAGCTCTCCCGCGAGTTCCCCGGCACCATCTTCTACTTCCTGCCGTCAGACATCGTCACCCAGATCCTCAACTTCGGTCTGCCTTCCCCAATCGACGTGCAGTTGGAGGGAGCAGATATCGACGGCAACCGCAAGGTCGCCAACGACATCCTGCGCCAGTTGCGGCAGGTGCCCGGCCTCGTCGACCTGCGCATCCAGCAGCCCGACGACTACCCCACGCTCAACATCAGCGTTGACCGCACCAAGGCCTCGCAGGGCGGCTACACCGAGCGCGACGTGGGCGGCAGCATCGTCAACATCCTCAGCGGAAGCTCGCAGCTCAGTCCCATGTTCTTCCTCAATACGAAGAACGGCGTTAACTACAGCATCGTCGCCCAGGCTCCGCAGTACGATATCCAGTCGCTCAGCGATCTGCGCAACATCCCCATCACGTCGCCAACGATGAAGACGCCAGAGATCCTCGCTGACGTCGCCAACATTCATCGCGGCACCGAGATGGCAGTCGTCAACCACTACAACCTGCGCCGCGTGCTCGATATCTACGGCGGCGTGCAGGACCGCGACCTCGGCTCCGTCTCGCGTCAGATCGACAAGATCGTCGCCTCCAGCAAAAAGTCGCTGCCGCGCGGCAGCTTCATCCGTGTCCGCGGCCAGGTTGAGACCATGCGCAGCTCGTACATCGGCCTGCTCTCGGGCCTTGGCTTCGCCATTGTGCTGGTCTACCTGCTGATCGTCGTCAACTTCCAGTCGTGGCTCGATCCTTTCATCATCATCACCGCGCTGCCTGCGGCGCTGGCCGGAATCGTGCTCTTCCTCTTCATTACCCATACAACGCTCAGCGTTCCCGCACTGATGGGCGCCATCATGTGCATGGGCGTGGCCACGGCGAACAGTATTCTCGTCGTCTCCTTCGCAAAAGAACGCCTCGAGCAGCATGGCGATGCGGTCACCGCTGCACTCGAATCAGGAGCAACGCGCTTCCGTCCGGTCATTATGACGGCGCTGGCGATGATCATCGGCATGATCCCCATGGCGCTCGGCCTCGGCGATGGCGGCGAACAGAACGCGCCCCTGGGCCGCGCCGTCATCGGCGGCCTCTCCTGCGCCACCGTCGCCACCCTGATCTTCGTTCCCGCAGTCTTTGCTCTTCTTCATGGCCGCCGTAAACGAAACCCGAAGCCAATCACCGGACAAGAATTTCAGGAGCTAGTATGAGCAGCGCAATGAACACCGAGACGACAAGCCCGTCGCACTACCCGCCTAACGAGTCTGAGAAGCGCGGCTTCTCCGCGGGCGTCTGGATCGCTCTGACCGTAGTCGCCATCGTCCTTCTGGCCGTCATCCTCTACGGCATCGCCTCACGCAACGCCGCCGAGCGTGCTCTTGAAAAGCACACCGAGGCCGCGGCGATTCTTTCGGTCAACGTCATCCATCCCTCGGCGGCTCCGCTGACGCCTGAGATCTCGCTGCCCGGCAACACCCAGGCCTACATCGACACACCGATCTATGCCCGCACCAACGGCTATCTCAAGCACTGGTACTTCGACATCGGCGCCCGCGTCCGCAAAGGCCAGTTGATGGCTACCATTGAGACCCCCGAGCTTGACCAGCAGTTGCAAGTCGCCGAGGCCGATCTCAAGAGCACGCAAGCCAACCTCGATCTCGCCAACACCACCGCTGCCCGCTACATCAACCTGCTCAAGACCAACTCCGTCTCCAAGCAGGAGACCGATCAGGCCACCGGCGACGCCGCCGCAAAGAAAGCCGCTGTCGATGCGGCCATGGCCAACGTTCGCCGCCTGCAGCAGTTGCAGTCGTTCGAAAAGATCTACGCTCCCTTCGACGGCATCGTCACCGTGCGTAACGTCGATGTAGGCGCACTGATCGACGCAGGCTCCAACACCACGCCGAAGGAGCTCTTCCACCTCGCATCTATCGAAAAGATTCGCGTCTTCGTTCCTGTACCCGAAGCCTACGCGGGCGATATCAAAAACGGCGGCACCGCAACCCTCACGCTCGACCAATACCCAGGTCAGGTCTTCAAGGGAACGATCGCTCGTAACTCCAACATGATCGACGCCGCCTCGCGCACCCTGAACGTCGAGGTCGATGTCGATAACCCCAAGGGCCAGCTCTTGCCCGGCGCCTACGTCTTCGTCCACTTCAAGGTGCCTGAACGCATCGCCAACCTCACCATCCCCTCGAACACGCTCCTCTTCCGCAGCGAGGGTCTGCGCGTCGGCGTCGTTCGCGACAGCAAAGTCATCCTTGTTCCCATCACCATCACGCACGATGCCGGTCAGGTCGTCGAGATCGCCGCCTCCGACCTCAAGCCCAGCGACGACGTCATCCTCGATCCCTCCGACTCTCTCATTGAAGGCCAACAGGTCCATGTCGCCCAAGTCACTCCAGTTAGTCAGCAGAAACAGGCGGGTGAGTAATGAGCCGTTACCTCATCGCGACATCCACGCTCGCCGCGCTACTGCTCTCCGGCTGCATGGTCGGCCCCAAATACACCAAGCCGAATGTTCCGCTCGCGCCCAACTACAAAGAGTCGACTGCCGCGACCATCAACTTCAAGGAAGACGCCGACTGGCAGCCCGCACAGCCTGCCGACACTGTGCTGCGCGGCGACTGGTGGACGATCTTCAACGACCCCCAGCTCAATGAGCTGGAGCCGAAGGTAGCCGCCGAAAATCAGGACCTCAAGGCGGCCGAGGCCCGCTTCCGCCAGGCCCGTGCGCTGATCCAGTACAACCGCTCGAACCTCTCGCCAACCATCGGCGTTGCACCCTCCGCGACAGGCGTTCGCGACTCTGCGAACCAGCCATACTTCAACGCCGCTAACGCCAACAACGGCGAAGCCAACCTCCAGCTCCCGCTCGACCTCAACTACGAGATCGACCTCTGGGGACGCATCCGTCATGGCGTCAATGCCGCTCGCGAAGAGGCCCAGGCCAGCGCCGCCGACATGCAGACGGCCATGCTCAGCCTCCAAGCCGAGTTGGCCATCGACTACTTCGAGGCCCGCAGTGCCGACGCCGAAGAGAAGCTGCTCCAGGACACCGTTAAGGACTACGAAGACGCCTATCGCATCACTAATAATCGTTTTGAAGGCGGCGTGGCTCCGCAATCCGACGTCGATCAGGCCCGCACCCAGCTAGAAGCCGCCCGCGTCGAAGTCAGCGACGTTACCTTGCAGCGCGCCCAGTACGAGCACGCCATCGCCGTCCTCATCGGCCAGCCGCCCGCGACCTTCTCGCTTGCAGCAACTCCGCTCCACGCGCGTCCTCCGGCCATTCCCGTCAGCCTTCCCTCGGAGCTTCTCGAGCGCCGCCCCGACATTGCTGCCGCCGAGCGCCGCGTCGCCGAGGCCAACGACCGCATCGGCATTGCCCGCGCCGCCTACTTTCCCACGCTCTCGCTCAACGGTGCCGTAGGCTACGAGTCCACCGCGCTGTCGAACCTCCTCAGCCGCTCCAGCTTCCTCTGGGCAGTCGGCCCCACGCTCTCTGAGACTTTCTTCGACGCAGGCCGCCGCCGCTCTGCATCCGAGCAGGCCCTTGCCTCTTATGACGAGACCGTCGCCAACTATCGCCAGACCTCGCTCACTGCCTTTCAACAGGTCGAAGATAACCTGACTGCTCTCCGCGTTCTCAATCAGGAAGCGGCGCACCAGCATCAGGCCACGCAATCGGCGCAGTCGGCGCAGCAGATCTTCAACAACCGCTACGTCGGCGGCATCGACACCTATCTTCAAGTGGTCACTGCACAGACAACCGCGCTCATTAACGAGCGCAACGACATCGACATCATGCGCCGCCAAATGGACGCCAGCGTCCTGCTTATCAAGGCGCTTGGCGGAGGCTGGAACACGACAAACCTGCCGAAACTCTGACCAAAGGCCCTTGTAACCACTGAAAGCATCTTTTACCGGTTACACGCTACTGCATGTAACCGGTAAAAGGCTAAATAAACGGTTACATCCCCCTACTTCTTATAGACGTTCGGTAATCGTCGAGAAGCCCCTTTCTGGTCAGACCAATTTTCTGCTAGCATTGCTGACCTATGGACACCTTCAGCTCTGCCCGTCGCGATCTCCTCAAGTTTGGCGGCATGGGATTAGCCGCCGCTGCTGCCACCCTGCCTTCCTACGCTGCTACAAAACCCACGCTGCACAGCAGCTCCGGCGTCTTCGACGTTCGCACCTATGGAGCAACGGGAGACGGAAAAACTGTAGATACTCCTGCCATCAACCGCGCCATCGAAGCCGCAGCGGCCGCAGGCGGAGGCACAGTGATTTTTCCTGCCGGAACGTACCTCTGTTTCTCGATCCATCTTAAGAGCTACGTCGATCTCTTCCTCTCACAAGGCGCAACGATCCTCGCTGCCGACTCGCCGCTGCCCGGCCAGACCACGGGCTACAACGGCGGCACCTACGATGCGGCAGAGCCGAAGACCAGCTACGACGCCTTTCAGGACTACGGCCACAATCACTGGCACAATTCGCTCATCTGGGGCGAAGACATTCACGACTTCAGCATCACCGGCCCCGGCCTTATTTATGGCAAAGGGCTCAGCTTCGGCGCTGGCCCCGGCCGTCCTCCCGGCGCACCGCCTCGTCCCGCTGGAGTCGTTCCCAGAGCGTATGTGCCCCGCAAGCGCGGCGACTATCCGATGTATCAGGCAGAGCAGGCTGGCGTCGGCAACAAGGCCATCGCGCTGAAGAACTGCCGCAACGTAATCTTCCGCGACTTCTCCATCCTTAAGGGCGGCCACTTCGGCCTTCTGCTGACCGGTGTCGATAACCTGACCATCGACAATCTCAAGATCGACACCGACCGCGACGGCATGGACATCGACTGCTGCAAGAACGTTCGCGTCTCCAACTGCACCGTCAACTCGCCGTGGGACGACGGCATCTGCCCCAAGTCGAGCTTTGCGCTCGGCTACAACCGCGCGACCGAAAACCTCACCATCACCAACTGCTTCGTCACCGGAACCTACGAGTTGGGCACCGTGCTTGACGGCACCTGGAAGAAGTTCGCCGACGACGCCCACGTCTATCGCACCGGACGCATCAAGTGCGGCACCGAGTCGAACGGCGGCTTCAAGAACATCACCATCTCGAACTGCGTCTTCGAGGGCTGCCACGGTCTTGCACTTGAGTCTGAAGACGGCGCTCTCTGTGAAGACATCACCATCACCAACATCACGCAGCGCGATGTCTACGAGTCGCCAATCTTCTTCCGTCTGGGCGCTCGTTTACGCGGACCGAAGGGCACGGGCAATCAGAGCACGGTCGTCGGCACGCTGCAGCGTGTCCTCGTCGACAACTTCGTCAGCTATAACAATGACTCCAAGGTGTGCTCGATCCTTAGCGGCATCCCCGGCTACGCGATCAAGGACATCAAGCTCTCGAACATCTACATCCAGCATCAGGGCGGAGATTATGCGAGCCAAGTCAACATCGTTCCACCGGAAGAGGTAGAGAAGTATCCGGACCCCGGCATGTTCGGACCGATGCCTGCGCAGGGATTCTTCTTCCGTCACGTCAACAACCTGGAACTGAGCCACGTCGAAGTCTCTCCGATGAAAGCCGACCCGCGACCGTCCTTCTCATTGCAGGAGGTCAATCGCGCCGACTTCATCGCTGTGACTGCGCCGACTAACCCACCGGCGTTTCATCTGAATAAGGTCACCGATCTGCGCATTCTGTTGAGCCGTGCGGCAAAGGATACGCAGGTGGATAGCGCCGACGATAAGACGCTGTAAGAACCTGTATTCTGCCGTGCTTGAACAAGCTCAGAACAAGCAACGGCAGTAGTCGTGGAGATAAGCGATAAAGCTGTTTTGGTCGTAAATAAAAGCCCCTTCCATTGCTTGCGATGGAAGGGGCTTTTGTTTTGCGATGTTAGCTGCTTCAGCGGCGGTTGTCGTTGTTGCTGCCGCCACGGTTCTCAGGCCGAGGAGCCTGAGGGGCAGGTCGAGCCGCCTGTCTTTGCTGCTGAACCTGCCTCTGCTGCTGCGCTCTCTGCTGTTGTTGCTGCTGCTGCTGTGCTCTTTGCTGTTGCTGCCTTTGCTGCAACTGCTGTTGCTGCGCTCGTTGCTGTTGCTGCACTCGCTGTTGTTCCTGCACTCGCTGTTGTTGCTGCTGTTGTTGGACCTGCCGTTGTTCTTGCGCCTGTCTCTGTTGCAGTTGTTGTCTTTGCTGCTGTTGGACCTGCTGTTGTTGTCTCTGCTGAACTTCTCTTTGCTGTTGCTGTCTTTGCTGCAACTGCTGTTGCTGAAGTTGGTTGTTCGGGCGCGCCTGTTGCGGTTGAACCGGTCTGGCCTCAGGCTGATTTGGCCTTACCTGCTGGTTGTTGGGCCGGTTCTGGAACTGCGCCGGTCCACGGTTCTGGTTCTGAGGCATGTTCTGCGGGCGGGCCTGGTTAGGCTGGCCGGGACGAACCTGCTGCGGGCGTTGCTGCTGCTGTTGGACAGGACGGGCTACCGGGCGCTGAATGCCTCTGTCGGCGACCATCGGACGAGCGACGACAGTGGCAGGGCGGCCACGGTTCTGGCTATAGAACTGTTGCCGGTTCTGCGATGCCTGGCGCTGGTTCTGAATCTGCGCCGTCATCGGACGCGTCTTGGGGCCGCGCATGGCAACCATCTCCGCGGGCCGCGGCTGCACCTGGATGCCGCCTCTTCCGCCGTTATAGGAGACGCGGGTGTTGTTGTAGTTGTTGACGATGACGGTGCGGT
The DNA here is from genome assembly GCF_014640335.1 of Edaphobacter dinghuensis. Taxonomy (NCBI): domain Bacteria; kingdom Pseudomonadati; phylum Acidobacteriota; class Terriglobia; order Terriglobales; family Acidobacteriaceae; genus Edaphobacter; species Edaphobacter dinghuensis. The sequence continues at coordinate 375,587 of NZ_BMGT01000001.1, forward strand.
TATAGACGTTGGTGATCCGGGTCACGTTGATCCGGTTCACGGAGCGGTTGTAGTAGAAGTTGTTGCCGTTCCAATAACCGCCGTGATAACCGTAGCCCGTATATCCGTAGCCATAGTTCACGCCGCCATAGAAGCCGATGTGCAGGCCCCAATAGCCACGATAGAAGCGGTAGCGTCCGCCGTAGAAGCCCCAATAGCCGGGGGTCCAGAGCGCACCATAATAAGGCGCCATCACCCACGCGCCGGGCACCCAATAGTAGCCGACAGGAGCATAGCTCCAGTAGCCGGGGGTCCAGATGTAGTTAGGGCCCGGGGCCTCGGGCTGCTCGTAGGTGGGCAGCGCCGGTGGCGGTTGCTCTGCATCTTCAACAGCCTCCTGTCCGGCATCGACCTGATCGTCATAGTTCTGATTGTTCTGGTCGGCGTAGTCCTGATCGTTATTTTGGTAGTCCTGACCGTTATTTTGATCGTTAGCGTAGGACTGGTCCTGCTGCTCGGGCTGTTGAGCGACCGGGGCGGCCCCGTTTTGCTGATACTGTTGGGCCTGTTGCTGGCTCTCGTTCTCGATAGGCTGCCCTTGCGCCGGAGGCTGTACCGCTGCCTGCGGCTGGCTGTTATCTACGGGAGCCATGTTGGCATCTGCGGGGTCAGCGCCGGAGTCACTTGCCGTCTGGCCTGCCACCTGTCGATGACATCCCGAAAAGCCTGCCATGCCTGCAACCATTGCGACACCCACTACGAATCCCAGCCAACGGCTGCGACCTGATCTTCTCTTGATAAGCGTAGACATCGCGCACAATCTCCTTGTTACTGCTACGGTCTTAACCCAGACTTGCTGTGTATGATGCGATTTTAAGCCAGCTTAAAGCCAACGAAATTGACGCAATCGGAGGCATCCCAATTGCGTCAATCTTGCATCTGAGGCGTGAACTAGCGTGCCGGATATTCCACCGTCTGGTTGGTGCGAGAGTTGGTGACGGCGAAGCTGCCACTGGGATGCACGGTGAGAACGAGATAGTGGAAGGCATCGGGGCCGGGCAGGTTGGCGATGCGGGAGTCATTGCTGTTGTGTGCGGCGTCGGTGTGAATGGCGGTGTGGAGCTGCCACAGGTCTTTCAGGCGAGGCGAGTGGTCAACGATGTCCCATGCTCCGGCCTCGGCTCCCTTGACGGCTCCATTGTCCATAATGGCCACACGCGGGGCGATGGCGTTGAGCAGCGCCGGGCTGGAGCTGCGGTCGAAGCCGTGATGCGACACGATATAGACGTCCACCTTACCGAGCTTGTTGACCGGGCACATGAGCAGGCGCTCCTTGTTCCAGGTGAGATCGCCGAGGTCGGCGATGCGCAGCCTGGCAAAGGTGATCATCATGCCGATGGAGCGGTCGTTCTCTGTGTTCTCAGCGTCCTTGAGAGGGCTGGCTGCGCAGGCTGCATTGGTGGCGCCTGCTCCGGCGAGCGGCTTGTCGATGACGTTGCCGTCGGCGCTGACGACTTCGACGTGCATTCCGGTGAGGGGAAGGATCACGCCGGGCTTCGCGGTGAGATGAGCGTAGTGACCGTTGGCCAGCAGCTTCTGGTAGTTCTGGTAGCTGGTCTCGGTTGCCTTGTCGTTGGTCTCGCGGTTGATGCCGTGGTCGATGAATCTGCCTACGGGAATGCGGGCGGCTACATCGGGGACACCGCCGACGTGGTCGATGTGGTAGTGGGTGATGAGCAGGTTATCGATCTTGCTGACACCGGCGACTTTAGCGATAGCGACGATCTTGTCGGCGTTGGCGGCGCCGGGCCAGCCTGCGTCAACGAGCAGATTTTCTCCGGTAGGCGGGACAAAGAGCGTGGCCTGACCGCCTTCGACGTCGACAAAGTAGACCTTGAGGTCACCGGACTTTTTCTGGGCAAAGGCAAGGGGAGTTGCCATGAGCAGAGCGGCGGCGAGTAAACGCTTCATTTCATTCTCCTGAAAATCAAAACTTGGCCAGGGCATTCCGGCTGGCACTGGAAATGATTGCACAGATGGGGCAGGTCGGAAGAATTAAACTGGGTCGCTGACGCGGGCTTCCGCGATTGGAGCGAATCGAAGTAAAATGGAGGCGATGGCTGGCTGTCTTCCATGCACGAAGCGCTTTCGCCACGGTCGTCCTGACCGCGGGCGCTGCTAGCTACCTCCTTTCGCAGAAATTCACCGATATTTGATAGGCTTCCACCGTTGTCGTTCGCGTTGACCTTCGCGCTTGCGGCCCTTACTTCGCGCTTCCTGATAAAGACGAAAGAAGCGCTTCTCTGGAGAAGAGACCATGCCGACCCAATCCCACCCTGATTCCTTCAAGAGTCAATCCACCCTTCGCTCCGGTTCGACCGACTACCGCATCTTTCGCCTGCGCGCGCTGGAGGATGCCGGCGTCAAGCTGACGCGGCTTCCCTTTTCGTTGCGCATCCTGCTTGAGAACCTGTTGCGTCACGAAGATGGCCGCACCGTTACCGCCGACGACATCAAGTTCCTCGCCAACTGGGACGCGAGCGCCGAGCCTTCGCGCGAGATTGCTTACATGCCTGCTCGCGTGCTGATGCAGGACTTCACCGGCGTCCCTGCCGTGGTCGATCTGGCGGCAATGCGCGATGCCATGCGGACGCTGGGCGGCGATCCGGAGAAGATCAATCCTTTGCAGCCTGCGGAGCTGGTCATCGACCACTCGGTGCAGGTCGACGAGTTCGGCACGGTGCGCGCCTATGACCTGAACGCCGCGATGGAATTTCAGCGCAATCGCGAGCGCTATGCGTTTTTGAAGTGGGGACAGACGGCCTTCCGCAACTTCTCGGCTGTGCCGCCGGGCATGGGCATCTGCCATCAGGTGAACCTGGAGTATCTGGCTCGCGTAGTCTTCACGACCCAGCCGGATGCCGATGGAAAGGTCACGGCGTATCCCGATACGCTGGTCGGCACCGACTCACACACGACGATGATTAATGGCCTGGGCGTGTTGGGTTGGGGCGTCGGCGGTATCGAAGCCGAGGCAGCCATGCTGGGCCAGCCGGTTTCGATGCTGGTGCCGCAGGTGGTGGGCTTCAAACTGACCGGCAAGCTGAAGGAAGGAACTACGGCCACCGATCTGGTGCTGACGGTGACCGAGCAGCTTCGCAAGCTGGGTGTTGTGGGCAAGTTTGTTGAGTTCTATGGCTCGGGTGTCTCCGAGCTGCCGCTGGCCAATCGCGCGACCATCGCCAACATGGCTCCTGAGTATGGCGCGACCTGCGGCATCTTCCCAGTGGATGCAGAGACGCTGAACTATCTGCGGCTGACCGGACGCAGCGAGGAGCAGATTGCGCTGGTAGAGGCTTACTACCGTGAGCAGGGCCTGTTCCACACTCCCGACGCGCCTGAGGCGGTGTATTCGGTGACGACCTCGCTCGATCTGAGCACGGTGCGGCCAAGCGTGGCCGGACCGAAGCGTCCGCAGGACCGCGTGCTGCTGCCCGAGGTGGGAGCATCGTTCCAGCAACAGCTTCCCTCGCTGCTTGGACCCAATGCGAATGCCAATGGCGTGCGCCAATTGGTTCGCTGGGAGGGTGAGGGCGGGCATCCGAGCGCTGGCGGCGATGTCAACAGTGCGAATGGCGCTCCGGCTCCGGTGGTTGCTTCGGCCACAGTCTCGGTCGAACAGGGTGGTGGAACAGCGGTGATGGAAGCGCCGTCGGTCTCTATCCAGAACCGATTTGGCATCGACCCCGATAAATATCTCGATCATGGCTCGATTGTGATTGCAGCGATTACGTCCTGCACGAATACATCGAATCCTTATGTGATGATCGCTGCTGGCTTGTTGGCGAAAAAGGCTGTGGAGAAGGGGCTTTCGACGCCGCCTTGGGTGAAGACTTCGTTGGCTCCGGGATCGCGTGTGGTGACGGACTACTTCGTGAAGGCTGGGTTGATGCCTTATCTCGATGCGCTGCGCTTCCAGACGGTCGGCTATGGCTGCACCACCTGCATCGGCAACTCGGGGCCGCTGCCGACGGATGTCTCGAAGGCCATTGAAGATCATGGGCTGGTCGCCGTGTCGGTGCTGTCGGGAAATCGCAACTTCGAGGGGCGCATCTCGCCTGAGGTTCGTGCAAACTACCTGATGAGCCCTCCGCTGGTGGTCGCATATGCGCTGGCTGGACACATCAAACACAACTTCGACACCGAGCCGCTGGGTAAGGGCAAGGACGGCCAGCCGGTTTATCTGAAGGACATCTGGCCGACGCAGGAAGAGGTTGCGTCGACGGTTGCTTCGTCGATTGACTCTGAGATGTTCCGCCATGAGTATGGCACCGTCAGCGATGGCGACCAGAACTGGCAGCACCTGAAGTTTCCAGAGGGCAACACCTATGGATGGGAGCCGGATTCGACTTACATCCGCAAGGCTCCTTACTTCGACGGCATGGGCGCGCAGCCTGAGCCGGTGAAGGATATTCACGGTGCGCGTGTGCTCGCAGTATTGGGCGATAGCGTGACCACGGACCATATCTCTCCGGCTGGCTCGATCAAGAAGGATGGCCCGGCTGGAAAGTATCTAACCGAGCATGGGGTGAAGCCTGCGGACTTCAACAGCTACGGCTCGCGGCGCGGCAACCATGAGGTGATGGTTCGCGGAACGTTTGCCAATGTGCGGTTGCGTAACAAGCTCGCCCCCGGGACCGAGGGCGGCGTGACGCGTTTGCTGCCTGAGGATGTTCCGATGTCGATCTATGATGCCTCGGTAAAGTATGCCGAGCGCGGAACGCCGCTGGCGATCCTCGCGGGTAAGGAGTACGGTTCGGGCTCGTCGCGTGACTGGGCTGCCAAGGGGCCGCTACTGCTGGGCGTGCGCTTTGTGATTGCGGAAAGCTATGAGCGCATTCACCGGTCGAACCTGGTAGGCATGGGCATTCTGCCCTTGCAGTTTCTGCCGGGACAGAACGCCGAATCGCTGCACCTGACGGGCGAAGAGGTCTATGCGATCGGCGATACTCCGGGAGCGTTGAAGGCCATGCTCGACGGGAAGTTTGCCGATGGCAAGGAGATCACTGTCGTTGCGGAGTCGGACCTCGGCAAGACCATCGAGTTCACCGTGACCGTGCGCATCGATACGCCGCAGGAGATTCTCTACTATCAGAACGGCGGTATTTTGCAGTATGTTCTGCGGCAGTTGGCGGGTAAGTAATTCTCTTTTGCAAACAGCTCAGGCCCGGCGATGATGCCGGGCCTGAGCTGTTTATGCCGTATTGGAGCGAACACCCGTAGCAGCCTTGGTTCAAGAGGAGACGATCCGTCGCAGATGGCCGCGATTCTGTCGGAGACTAGAGTAGGAAAATTGAAAGACGACATGAAGAAAAAACAACGTATTGGCATTCTCTTCGGCGGCCGCTCCGGCGAGCACGAAGTCTCCCTCCGTTCTGCTGCTTCGATCCTCAAGGCCATCGACAAAAAGAAATATGATGTGCTGCCTATCGGAATTACGAAGCAGGGTCAGTGGCTTAGTGCTGGCGGCGCGCAGGCTTTGCTGGCGGGTGAATCGAAGCAGCCGCTTCAGCTCAGCGCGGGTGCGGACCTTGTTCATCAGAGCGGTAATCTCACGCAGACTGTCGATGTTGTCTTTCCGGTGCTGCATGGAACGTTTGGCGAGGACGGCACGATTCAAGGGCTGTTTGAGCTGGCTGATATCGCCTATGTTGGCTCCGGCGTTCTTGGCTCCGCCGCTGGCATGGACAAGGATGTGATGAAAAAGTTGTTTGCGGCTGCTGGCTTACCTCAGACACCACATCTCGCGTTGACTCGCAGCGAGTGGAAGGCTGATCCGAAGCGTTGCACGCGACTGATTGAGAAGGCGCTGCAATATCCGGTGTTCGTAAAGCCCGCGAATCTGGGGTCGAGCGTCGGCATCTCGAAGGTGCATGACCGCTCGGAGCTTGCTGCGGCGATGGATCTTGCTGCAGGCTTCGACCGCAAGCTCGTCATCGAGCAAGGAGTGGGTGGGCCGGGGGCGAAGCCGCGTGAGCTTGAGGTGGCAGTGCTGGGCAACGATTCGCCCGAGGCTTCGGTTGTGGGCGAGATCGTTCCGAACAAGGAGTTCTACGACTACGAGTCGAAGTATGCCGACTCGCCTGACGATCCGAGCGTGCCGATTATTCCTGCCAAGCTGACGGCAGCCGAGGTCAAAGAGATTCGCGCAATGGCGGTTGCCGCCTTTCGCGCCTGCGATTGCGCCGGGCTGGCGCGGGTCGACTTTTTGATGGAGCCTGCGCGGAAGGGCAAGAAGGCGCGCATCTACTTGAACGAGATCAATACGATGCCGGGGTTCACCAGCATCAGCATGTATCCCAAGCTGTGGGAGGCGAGCGGGCTTCCGTATAAGAAGCTGATCGACCGCCTGATCGCGCTGGCGGTCGAACGCCAGAAAGAAAAGCAGCAGACTAGCTTCAGCCGCGACTAGCTCACGAAGCTAGATCACGCGGCTGTGCTTGTAGCCCTCTGCGGTCAGAGCTGCGAGTAGCTCTTCTACCTGTTCGCGGCCTCGAGTCTCCATCGTGATGTCGATCACGGTGTCGCCGAGGTTGACGCCGTAGTAGGCGCGGTTGTGCAGCGTATCCACAATGTTGGCGCGGTGATCGGCGATCAGGCGCGTCAGTTCGGCCAGCGCTCCGGGCTTGTCGAGCAGATGGATGCGCAGGCGAATGAGGCGGCCATCCTGCACGAGGCCGCGCTCGATAATGCGCGAGAGCAGCGTGACGTCGATGTTGCCTGCGCTGACGATGACTGCTGTGTGCTGCTCTTTGAGCGTGGTCTTCTTCTGGATGAGTGCCGCCAGCGCTGTTGCTCCTGCGCCTTCGGCCAGCGTCTTTTCGCGTTCGAGAAGCACAAGGATCGCGGAGGCGATCTCGTCCTCGTCGACGGTGACGATCTCGTCGACATATTTTTCAATGACGGGGAAGGTTACTTCTCCGGCGCGGCGCACGGCAATGCCGTCGGCGATGGTGGTTGCCGAACCGAGCGTGACGGGATGATGCTGACGGACGGCTTCGGCCATCGAGGGCAGACGCGAGGTCTGCACGCCGATCACGCGGATGTCGGGGCGCGATTCCTTGATGGCACAGGCGATTCCGCCGATCAGGCCGCCGCCGCCGATGGGAACGACCACTGCTTGCAGCTCGGGCACCTGCTCCAGCAGCTCAAGGCCGATGGTTCCCTGGCCAGCCATGACGAGGGGGTCGTCGAAGGGGTGGATGAAGGTCATTCCCTCTTCTGTGCAGATGCGCTTGGCCTCTTCGTATGCCTCGTCGTAGTTGGCTCCGTGCAGCACGATGTGCGCACCGAAGTTGCGCGTCGCGGTTACCTTGACCAGCGGCGTTGCCAGCGGCATGACGATGACGCTGCGGATTCCGCGCTTGGTGGCGTGGTAGGCGACACCTTGCGCATGGTTGCCTGCGCTGGCCGCAACAACGCCGCGAGCGGCCTGTTCGGGCGTGAGCGTCGCAATGCGGTTGAGTGCACCGCGCTCTTTGAAGGCGCCGGTCATCTGCAGGTTTTCGAGTTTGAGATAGATCTGCTGGCCGGTCAGCGCGGAGAGCATCTGCGAGTGGGGGCAGGGCGAATAGTAGATCGATCCGCGAAGCCGCTCACGGGCGGCCTGCACGTCGGCGAGGCTGATGCTAGGGGTGTTGATGGATTTGCTCACTCTGTACCGATGTTACCCGATGGGCAATGGCAGAGCACAGGTTTATGCATTTTCACGGCAGAGTGGGTGCTGCTGAGAGAGAAGGCAAATACAGGGGTCTCTCCACTCCGCTTCGCTCCGGTCGAGATGACGTGCTTTTAGGGCCAGGAGTGATGGCGTGCTTTGGTGGTAGGAGATTGCCTATCTGCGCTGACGGAACTTGTTGGCCAGGGCAAACTCGTCGCGCAGCTCCGGCGTGCGGAGGTTTTCACGGACATGGGCCAGCCGCTGCTCCAGGGCGAATAGCGTGTCCGCAATCGGGCCGGTGTTGGTCATGGCAACATCGCGCCACATGCTGTAGGGGCTGGCTCCGAGACGCGTGGTCTCGCGCAATGCCCGGCCGCCGATCGCACCGATCTCGGGAGCGTCGCCGAACTTGTCTTCGAGCAGAGCGGCCAGCGCGGTCGATAGCATCTGAGGCAGATGGCTGACCCAAGCGCAAAGCTCGTCGTGACGCGCGGCATCCATATCCAGCGTGCGTGCGCCGAAGAAGCCGACCCAGTTGCGCCACTCCGTTTCTATCGGGGTAGGTTCAGATGCGGCTGGGGTAAAAAGCCACATGGCGTTATCAAAGAGAGCAGCTTCGGCCAGCATGGCTCCGCCGGATTCTTTGCCAGCCATCGGATGGCCCGGTAAAAACCTCGCCGCATCGGGGGCAGTAAACAGCGTCTTTCCTAGTTCGGTGATCTCGAGCTTGGTGCTGCCCACATCTGTAATCAGTTGCCCGGAGCGGGTGACCGAGGCGAGGCGCTGCATCCAGTCCTTGACTGCCAGTACCGGCACGGCGAGCACGATCACATTCGCTTTGCGCGCCAACTCCAGTGCGTCCTCGGCCGTAGCAGCGGCAGCGTCGATGGCACCCATCTGCACTGCCGCCGTCCGCTCCAGCGAACTTCCATCCCACCCGTCGATCCGTCCGGCAAACCCCGCCGACCGCAGCGCAAGACCGGTCGAAGCACCGATCAGCCCTGTACCGATGATGAGAACGCGTTCCATTGCTCCGACATGCATAGCTAAGCGATCTTACGCCCGACGACCGGTGCAAGCTGCCGCAATTGTGCCACCAGCTTCTCCAACTGCTCAGGGTAGAGGCTCTGCGCGCCGTCGCTCATGGCCTTATCCGGATTGGGATGCATCTCCATCAGCAGGCCATCGGCCCCGGCAGCGACACTGGCCAGCGCCATGGACGGTACCAGGTCGCGGATGCCGACGCCGTGCGAGGGATCGCCGAAGACGGGCAGGTGAGTCAACTTCTTGAGGACGGGGATTGCCGAGATGTCCATCGTGTTACGGGTGTAGGTCTCGTAGGTGCGGATGCCGCGCTCGCAGAGAATGAGGTCGTAGTTGCCTCCGGAGAGAATGTACTCCGCACTGAGCAGAACCTCTTCGATGGTGGCAGCGATGCCGCGCTTCAGCAGGCAGGGCTTGCGGACGTGGCCCAGCTCGCGGAGCAGGTTGAAGTTCTGCATGTTGCGCGCGCCGATCTGGAAGCAGTCGATGTAGGGCAGCATGACTTCGATCTGCGAGATCTCCATAACCTCGGTGATGACGAGAAGGCCGGTCTCGTCGGCGACCTCACGGAGCAGCTTCAAGCCTTCGACGCCCATACCCTGGAAGCTGTACGGCGAGCTGCGAGGCTTGTAGGCGCCGCCGCGCAGGAACTTCGCGCCCGCTGCCTTCACTTGCTTCGCGCTCAGCAGAATCTGTTCGCGTGATTCGACCGAGCAGGGGCCGGACATGATGACGACCTCTTCGCCGCCGACCACAACGCCATTGGGGAACTTGATCTTCGTGCCTTCGGGACGGAAGTTGCGGCCCGCCAGCTTGTAGGGCGAGGAGATGCGGTAGGCATCGTGGACACCGTCCAATACCTTGAACTCGGCGACATCAAAGTGCTCGGGCGTTCCTACGCCGGCCAGAATCGTCTGGGCTGCGCCGGTGGTGCGGTGAACGTTGAAGCCGAGCTCGACCATCCGCTCGATCACGCGTTGGATATCTTCCTCTGTTGCATGGTCCTGCATCGCTACGATCATTGTCTTCGCTTCGCTCTCTATCAGATCACTGAAATGTTGTGGTTCTGTAACTGAATCCGGCGCTTTACTGGTCTCGCCGCTGCAAGGTTCGCATCACGTCGATGATGCGCTCGTAGACGTGCTGAATCTCGGCGTCCGCCAATGGACCGGGGTTGGCAGCGCGAACGTGGTCGAAGACATTCTGCTCACGCTTCGGCTCGTAGACCGGCAGGTCTGCAGTCTTCTTGAGCTCGCCGATGGCCTTGGCAGCCTCGGCACGCTGGCTGATGAGACGAACAATCTGTTCATCCAGTTCGTCGATCTTTTTTCGCCAGTCGGAGATATCCATGCATCAGCCTCACGTTGCAACGTTATGTGCCCGGCATTTGCTGGCGTCATTCGCTGCGGGGAATTGGTGTACGCACCATGATAAACGGGGGTGTTTGTTCGGATTGATTTCACTGCGCTCCCGATCTTCATCACCGTAACCTCGCGATAAATTGACCGACCGCCGCGGGAGCTTCGGCCGGAGTGCTTTTTTCAATCAGAGCCACCAATGCGCTGCCGATGATGGCTGCGTCAGCAAACTCGCCGACGGCCTTGACGTGTTCGGCGTTCGAGATGCCGAAGCCTACGGCAATCGGCAGTTTGGTGAACTTTCGCAGGCGGGAGACCAGCTCTGCTGCATCACCTGCGATTGTCTGCTGCGTCCCGGTAATGCCGACGCGGGAGATCGCGTAGACGAATCCTTCGGAGGCATTTGCGATTGCCTTCAGGCGAGCATCAGGACTGGTGGGCGCGGCCAAAAATACCGGGGCCAGCTTGTGCGCGTGCATCGCCTCCAGATATTCGCCTGCCTCTTCGACGATCATGTCGGTGAGAAGAACACCGTCCGCGCCTGCTTCGGCTGCCTTCGAGCAGAAGGTCTTCATCCCCATGCGCACGACCGGATTGAGATAGGAGAACAACACCAGACCCGCTGCTGGACGCGCTGCGCGGAGTTCTTTTGCTAATCCCAGCACATCGGTCAGTGTGGTTCCAAGTGCGACAGAGCGTTCGCTGGCGCGCTGAATCACCGGGCCATCGGCCAGAGGATCGCTGAATGGAACGCCCAGCTCGATGACGTCTGCACCGTTATCAATCGCTGCCAGAGCGATGTCGCGGGTTGTGGCGAGGTCAGGATCGCCTGCTGTCAGATACGCAACGATCCCTGGCTTCTTCTTAAACTCGATCGGCATTCGCCACTGCTCCCTTCAGATCCAATTCCTTTGACAGAATCCCCATGTCCTTATCGCCTCGACCGGAGAGGTTCACCATCAGCACATCCGTCTTCGCCATCGTCGGAGCCAGACGGATCGCTTCGGCTACGGCGTGGGCGCTTTCGAGCGCGGGAAGAATTCCTTCTGTTCGCGCGAGTGTCACCGTGGCCTTCAATGCAGCATCGTCTGAGCAGGAGACGTAGCTTGCGCGGCCGGAGTCATGCAGCATGGCGTGCTCCGGGCCTACGCTGGCGTAGTCCAGACCGGCGCTTACGCTGTGCGTCAGCGATATCTGTCCAGCGTCGTCCTGCAGAACGTAGCTGTAGGTTCCCTGTAGAACCCCCGGGACACCGCCGCCAACCTTCTGGAAGCGTGCTGCATGCTGCCCGAGCGCGGTGCCGCGTCCACCTGCTTCGACGCCGATGAGTTCGACATTGGCATCGGGAATAAATTCGTAGAAAGCGCCGATTGCGTTGGAGCCGCCGCCTACGCAGGCGACGATTGCGGTGGGCAGCTTGCCCTCCTGTTCGAGAATCTGCGCCTTGGCTTCAAGGCTGATGACGCGATGGAAGTCGCGCACCATGGTTGGGTAAGGATGCGCTCCCAGAGCGCTGCCGAGGATGTAATAGGTAGTGCGGACGTTGGTGACCCAGTCGCGCATCGCCTCGGAGATAGCGTCCTTCAGCGTGGCAGAGCCTGCGGAGACTCCGCGCACCTCAGCTCCTAGCAGGCGCATGCGGTAGACGTTCAGCTCCTGCCGGCGCATGTCCTCTTCGCCCATGTAGATGACGCATTCGAGGCCGAAGAGAGCGCATATCGTGGCCGTCGCTACGCCGTGCTGGCCTGCACCAGTCTCGGCAATGATGCGCTGCTTGCCCATGCGTCGAGCGAGCAGTCCCTGGCCGAGGGCGTTGTTGATCTTGTGTGCGCCGGTGTGGAGCAGGTCTTCGCGCTTCAGGTAGATCTTTGCGCCGCCCAGTTGCTCGGTCAGGCGCTTGGCAAAGTAGAGAGGCGTGGGACGGCCGCAGTAGTTGTGCAGCAGATCGCTGAGCTCCGCCTGAAAGGTGGGATCGTCCTTGGCCTGCGCATAGGCCGCTTCCAGCTCTTCGAGCGCGGCCATCAGCGTCTCCGGCACATAGCGGCCGCCGTATATTCCAAACCGTCCTGCTACAGACTTCGGCAAATTCGTTGTGGGTGCTGCACTCATCAGCTTCTCTCCCTGCTACGCAAAAAAGCCGCGACTCGTAAGGGTCGCGGCTCGTGTGGATATCGAATCAACTGAACTCTACAGATGTGTCAGATGATGCTACTCCGCCGATGCCGCTACCGTGTGCCAGTAGCGGAAGGTAAACCAAAATCGGCTGGAAAAGGTCGTCATCTTGATTTCAAAGATACATGGATTGCGGTGCGGGTGCAACATTCCGCTCTTACTTCAGAAAAAATCAATCGACAGGAGATTGTCTTCCCCAACTGAAGTGCCGCCCGATAATCCCTTTCACAATCAGATGGTCTGTGCCCGCTGTTGGCCCTACTCCAACGCCGAAGTTGATCTCCCACTTCGGCGAGACGTTCAGGTCTGTGACGGCAAAGATCTGCTGTTGCTGGTCATGCAGCGAGTCGAACGCGCCCAGTCTTCCGTAGTCAGCGTAGTACTCCACGCCACCGCTGATCTGCTTGGTGAAGTCGTATCCAACTTTCACTCCGGGCGAAAATCCGAGACCCTGCTTCACATCCGGCCCATGCCACGTGCGTTCGAGCGCCGGGTTCACGGCGAAGTACCAGCGTCCAATCGCCTTATCCACGATAGGCCGAATTTCCCAAGTCCACGTATCCGGCGAATAGACCGCTCGTTGATAGCCGACCTCGGTCGAGAGGCTCACACCGACAGGCCAGTGCCACGAGTCGGGCACACGCACACGCGGCCTGATATGGTCGCCCACCCACTGCACACCGTGGCCGTCCTGCCAGCTTGTAAAGACATAGAAACCGACCTCCGACCAACTCGTCAACCCCTGCGTAATCTCAAGGGTCTCGTGCTGCTGGTGGTTCGTCGGATACACGCCATCGACGATATATTTTTGTCCCTCAGGGGTGAAGTTCGAGTGCAACTCTACCATCGTGCTCTTTGGCGCGACGGTGTCCGCCCCGTAGACCTGAATCTCGTAGTTTCCCTGCGCCCGCGCAGAGATCGCGCAGCAGACAAGCGCGGCAATTGACAACGCAATACGCATCGTCTTTGGATGACGACGAAATAATCCCAGGTTCGCTAAGAATTCACGCATATCGAAAGAGCATCATAAAACCCATATCCATGTGGTTCTGCTGGTGGCAGTGAAAGAGCGTCAGGCCCGGATTGTCCGCCGTGAATTCAACTTCAGCCTGTGTCCCTGCTGTAACCAGAACCGTGTCCTTGAGAATGCCGCTGGTGTCGCGGCCTGCCATCTTCTTCAACTCGAACGTATGCCGATGCAGATGCACCGGATGATCATCCTGACTTTTGTTGATAAACATCAGCCGATATCGTTGGCCTCGCGTCAGCGCCACGGTGTCGGTCTTTGGATACGACTTTCCATTAATCATCCACTCGTCCATCGCACCGTGTCCGGCAAACTTCGATTGAAAGACCAACGGGACTTCGATGGCCTTGCTCTCTGCTGCCGAAGCGTCACTCGCTGCGCCAAACTGCAGATAATCCCAGACCAGTTTCTCGGGCTGCTGCCACTGCGGTTTGCCGCTACTGCCCGCGTACTCCACCACAATGCCCATTCCCGCAGCCATGACATGCTTGCGCACCTCGCCCAGCACCCACACTCCGGGGCGGTCCATCTCCACCTCAACACAGACGCGTTCCGCCGGAGAGAGACGGAGCATCGGCACCACCTTCGGCTGCGGCACCTTGTTCCCATCGAGCGCTACAACACGTAGCTGATGTCCCGCGAACGCCAGCCAGTGCGGCTCGGTCGCGCTGCTATTCAAGACGTGCAGCAGCACGCGCTGACCCTGCTTCACGCGCAATGGCTCTCCGAAACCGAGCGTGCGGCCGTTGATCGTCGAAACGTCGTAGGCGGGATTCATTGAGCCGTCGCCGCTGCCTTCGAGGTTCGCGCCAAAGTCATGCAGTGCCAGAAAAAACTCCTGATCATAGCGGGCAGCGTTCTCTCGCGGCTCGATCATCAGAAAGCCCTCCTGTCCGGTGTAGAGCCCCTTCTTGAAGTCGCCTCCGGCAAAGGTGTGCGTGTGATACCAGCGAAACCCCGCGGGGCGCGGCGTATAGGTATAACGTGCCTTGCTACCGGGAGGCACAGCCGGCGTTCCCTCTTCCATCGCGCCATCCACATCGGAGGGAAGGAACAGGCCATGCCAGTGCACTACCTCCTCGTTGCCGCTGTGATTTGCAACATCGATAGTTACCGGCACGCCTTCTTTCAGCCGCAGCAGCGGCCCCGGAACCTGTTGGTTGTAGGCAATGGTCTTGATAAAACGTCGCGGCGCAACCTCAAGCGAGTATGGAGCGATATCGATCGTATAGTCGGCATCCGCAAGGGCAGACGCGACACCGGGAAACACCGCAGCCCCGGCGGCCATCGTCGAACACTGAAGCAAACGACGTCGAGTAACCACACCCCATGCTAACAACGATTGCTTAACCGCAACTTAAGAAAGCACATGGGCACAGGCGCTTCTTGCTAGATCTTCTGAACGCGATGCACATCCCGCACGCCGGGGACTTTACGCAGATTCTGCACCAGCTTGTTCAGGTGGCGAACATCCACCGTCTCCACCACAAAGTCCACCACCATCGTTCCCTCGGGAGTGGCCTTCGTGTCGACGCTGCGAATGTTGGTTCCATCGTCGGCGATGATCGCCGTAAATTCTTTGAGCAGACCGGGGCGGTCATCGCAGAGCACGGTCAGCTTCACAGGATAAGTCTGGGCTTTGGTCGTTCCTGGCTCAACCGGCGAAGGCGCCCACTCCACCTGAATGCGCCGGTCCGACTCATACAACAGGTTCTGCACGTTGGGACAGCTTCGCGCATGGACCGCTACGCCCTTGCCCCGGGTGACGTAGCCGATAATCTCTTCACCACGAATTGGGTTACAACAGCGGGCGCGATAGACCAGCAGATCGTCCTGCCCTTCCACCTGCAGCGAGTCCGACCCTTTGCCAAAGAAGACCTTCTTCACGGCATCGGACATCTGTCCGATGGTGTTGCCGATGCTTCCTTCGGTGGGTGCCGGTTCTGCCGCCATCGTCGATCCCGGCTCGAGCTTGTTCAGCACCTGCCGCGCGGAAAACTTACCGAAGCCTACGCCAGCCAGCAGCTCCGCCTGTGTGCCGAGGCCGTACTCTCCGGCGACCTTGTCGTAGTCGGCCTCGCCAAACTTACCCAGCGAGAGCTTGTATTTGCGCGCCTCGCGGTCGAGCAGCTTTCTGCCGATCTCGATGGCGCGTACCCGCTGCTGCTCGTTGAGCCAGTGCTTGATCTTGTTGCGCGCGCGCGAGCTTTTGGTGAAGCTGAGCCAGTCGCGGCTGGGAGCGTGTCCTGTCTGCGTCGAAATCTCGACGATGTCGCCGTTGCGCAGCCGCGTCCGCAGCGGAACGATGCGGCCGTTTACCTTCGCGCCCACGGTCGTATTGCCAACCTCGGTGTGGATCGCGTAGGCGAAGTCTACCGGGCTTGCGTCCTTGGGCAGCACGACGACCTTCCCCTTGGGAGTGAAGGTGTAGACCTCCTCCGGGTACAGGTCGATCTTGAGCGTCGACATGAACTCGTTGGGGTCGGGCATCTCGCGCTGCCACTCCATCAACTGCCGCATCCACGCGAGCCGCTGCTCGTCCTTCGACGTGACGTTGTCGGAAGCCTTGTACTTCCAGTGCGCCGCGATTCCCTCTTCCGCAACACGGTGCATATCTTCGGTGCGAATCTGCACCTCGAACTGGTGACCGCCCGGAGCAATCAGCGTCGTATGCAGCGACTGATAAAGATTGGGTCGCGGCATGGCGATGAAGTCCTTGATGCGCCCAGGCACCGGACGCCATGTGCTGTGCAGAAGGCCAAGCACCGCATAACAGTCCTGCACGGTCTGACAGATGACGCGCACCGCGAGCAGGTCATAGACCTGGTCGACGGGAATCTTCTGCGACTCCAGCTTCTGCTGAATGGAGTAGAGACGCTTGATACGCCACTCCACGCGCCCCTTGATATGGTGCTCGTGCAGCTTTTCTTCGAGCTCGGTGACGATCTTGTGCAGAAACTCTTCGCCTGCTCCGCGCAACGAATCCACTTCGGTCGAGACCTGCTTGTAGGCAAAGGGATCGGTGTAGCGGAAGGCCAGATCTTCGAGTTCGCCGCGCAGCTTACCCATGCCCAGACGGTGCGCCAGCGGAGCGTAGATATCGAGCGTCTCGCGCGCAATTTTTTGTTGCCGCTCCGGCTTCAGGTGCTCCAGCGTCCGCATATTGTGGAGGCGGTCGGCCAGCTTGATGATGACCACGCGAACGTCGGTTACCATCGCCAGCAGCATCTTGCGGATGTTCTCTGCCTGGTGGTCTTCGCGGTTAGCGAACTTGATCTTGTCGAGCTTAGTAACACCCTCGACGATGTGCGCCACCTGGTCGCCGAAGCGTTTGCCCAGCTCGGCTGAGGTGACATCCGTATCTTCGACCGCATCGTGCAACAAACCGGCTGCAATCGCGGTCGAATCCATCTTCAACTCGGCGAGCACCTGCCCGACTTCAAGCGGATGAATGATGTACGGCTCGCCCGAGGCCCGCTTTTGCCCCTCGTGCTGCTGCAAAGAGAACGCCCATGCCTTGCGGATAATGTCGAGGTCATCGGCGGGACGGTTCTGATGCACCGTCTCGAGCAGCTTTTGAAACTTGGCGTCGACCGTCTCGATCTCCGCCGCTGGTACGTCGCCCAAATGAGATGCCGAAGACTCATCGAAGACCGACGGTTCTACCGGCCCGACCTCCGCCGCCTTGCCGCGCAGCTCAGCGACAGCCGGAGCCTCTTCTGTAACTCCAACAGGAAGAGCAGCTTCCAGCTCCATCCCTGTATCGGTACCAGGTATCTCCGATGGCTTCTTCGGCTTGTTTGGCGGGGCAGCCTCTGAAGAGGCTGGATGGGCGGTGACCATAGGACATTATAGGCTGCGTCGTCAAGTCCCGGTTTGCGCCGGCCAACGGCCTCGAAGGGATCGACGAGAGATGAGATGATGCTATGTAAACGAATACACCCCAGAGATCTCGCTCCATTCTGCCGAGCATCTCCAGAGGACCGCCATGAAACTGCTCACAGGATTCCTTCTCCTCGCGACGGCTGCGCTGCCGTTCTTCCAGCCAACGGCGCAAGGTCAGACGGCACAGAACGCCGACACCTTTCATAATCCGCTGCTCAAGACCGGCCCCGATCCTTGGGTGGTTACCTATGGCGGCTTCTATTACTACATGAACACCACGGGCGGGAACCTGACGGTGTGGAAGACACGCGACATCACCGACCTCGCCCATGCAGAGAAGAAGGTCGTGTGGACGCCCCCGGCCACCGGTCCCTACTCGCACGACATCTGGGCGCCGGAGCTGCACTTCATGGATGGCAAGTGGTACATCTACTTCGCCGCAGATGCCGGACAGAACGAGTCGCACCGCATCTACGTCGTCGAAAACGCGGCAGCCGACCCACTCGATGGCAACTTCACCTTCAAGGGTAAAGTTGCGGACGCGACCGACAAATGGGCAATCGATGCCTCCGTCTTCGAGAACAAGGGCCAGAAATATATCGTGTGGTCAGGCTGGGAGGGCGATAGCGACGGCGAACAGCGCATCTACCTGGCGCACCTCAAAAACCCCTGGACCATCGACTCAAAGCGCGTTCTGCTCTCCTATCCGAAGTATCCGTGGGAGCACGTCGGCGACCTTCTCAATCGCCCCGAGATGCCGCACGTCAATGTGAATGAAGGTCCGGAGATCCTTCAGCATGGACAGGACATCTTCCTCGTCTACTCCGGCTCCGCCTGCTGGACCGACTACTACGAGCTGGGCGTGGTGAAGGCGAACGCCAACTCGAACCTGCTCGATCCAGCATCATGGTCGAAGTTCGACCATCCTTTCTTCAAGCAGGACCGCGAGGCAGGCGTCTTCGGCCCCGGCCACAACGGCTTCTTTAAATCGCTGGACGGCAAAGAAGACTGGATCATCTATCACGCGAATCCGGGCTCAGGCGAGGGTTGCGGAGGCATGCGCTCGCCGCGGATACAGCCCTTTACATGGAATGCAGACGGTACGCCGAACTTCGGCAAGCCGCTCTCGACCGAGACTGCGATCCGCAAGCCCTCACACAACTAACAGCGTGGAGACGAGTGCTGCCGCTAATGTGCAGCACTCGTTCCGTTCTGCGGATTGCTCTGTTGCGTTGACGTTGCAGGCTTGGGGGCTGGCTTGGCCACGGGCTTGCGGCGGCGTCTTGGCTTCTTCACCGGCGCAGGCGTCGGGCAGACGACCGGAGCCGCAGGTGGAGGTACGGCACGCAGCGCGGCCTGCAACCGGTGTACCTGCTGGTCTTGTCCAAGAGCGGCGGAGTTTAGCCGATCGCCGAGAGTGCGCCTGGCATCTTCGAGGCTCGCCCTGGCGTGATCGATCGCTGCGCTTTGCTGCCCCGGAGCGGCGAGGTTCGCAACCTGAGCGACGCGAAGCAGTACATCGTAGAGCGCCTCGACATTGCGGTAGGCGAGCAATAGCTGCGAGACCGAATTGGGTGCTGCATCGGCGGTTGCAAGCAACTGCGGCAGCGTCGTCTGGATATCACGGTGAATAGAGTCGATGTTAGAGCCGGTCTCCTGCTTGATGGCATCGGGGGCCTTCCATCTTTCCGGTCGCAACACTTCGAGCGCCTGCGTCAGCGTATCGAGCGAAGGCTGCATGATCGCAGAGGCGGCCCCCTGTGACTGCATGGCGGCTGGCGGCTGCGCGGCGGGAGGCTGCGCAGCCGATGCAAGACACGGTGCGCAAATCGTCACAAGAAAAACAGCAGAGGGAAGGTGGCGCATAGCGTTTATTTTCACGGAAGACCCCTTATTTCATTCCGCTCTCCACCAGATAAGCTCAGCAAGGGACAACGGTCTCTAGGTTGGATGCTGCTTTGGATATGTTGCGACTTGCCGGACTGCAAACGCAAATCAGAAGCGATGGATTCTGCCTCGCAGCCGCTTGAGTTCCTGGCGATCGCGCTTCGAGGGCCTGCCCTCGGTCACCGCTCCCATGCGCATCATCTCCTTGCGCTCCTCGGCGGCCTTGAGACGGGCCTGCTGGCTCTCTTCGGTCTCCCGATACAGCGTCTGCGCGACCGCCGCCGGACCGCGCACCTCGCTGAGAAGCAGCACCTCGACGTGAAAATCCCCAGCTTCGTTTTTGACGCGAAGCATATCGCCGACGCGCACCTCGCGCGCGGCCTTGGCGCGCTGGCCGTTGGACTCAATCCTGCCCAGTTCGCATGCCTTCGATGCCAGCGCCCGCGTCTTGAAGAACCGCGCCGCCCAGAGCCACTTGTCGATTCGCATCTCTGCCATAACTCATTTTCATACACGGGCTCTCTATCCGAAGTATGCTGCGAAGCCACAAGGGAACTTTCTGGACAACGCGGGCCCAGCAATGGTTTTCTAAGTCATCCGGTCTTAGTCGCTTGTCGGTATCCCCATCGAAGGGACAGCGTGATGGCCGGTTGGTTCCCGGTCAGGAACTGCTGCAACTAGTCGAAGAAATGGTGACGGCAACTATCTAATTATGAACGATTTATCCGGAGAATCTCCTACTCCTTCTCCCCTAAAAATTACTAAGGTCAGCCCGTAGTCTCGTTGCTCCAGCCCCCAATATTTTATTTTTTTGCTATGCAAGAAGATGCATATTCATGCATCTTACTTTGAGGTTTTATCTGATTTACCCGGCATTTACTGACTGCCTTGGTGTTTTTGGTGGCGCGGCATTTTGAGGCGCAAACATTCAACCTTATTCCGAAAGAAGGAACACACCAATGTCATCAAACAGTAATCAATCTGGCTGTACCTCGAAAAAACCATTTCCACTCCCAGTCATTTTCTCAGTTCTTGCAATAGCATTGGCTCTGACCGGGGCCATTGTGGTGGGTTGCAGCAGCGGTGGTTCTTCAACAACCACCTCCTCCGGCACAGCAAAGGTATCCGTGATGCTGAGTGATCCGTCGACATGTATGGCCCCGAATGGGCCTTATCAACATGTTTATGTCACTGTGACCGACATCAAGGCAAATACGAATGCGACTGCCGGCGATGGCGATTCAAGCTGGGTCGACCTGACTCCGAGCCTGGCAGGAGCTCCACAACAGATTGATCTTCTGGGACTGGCCAATAACCAGTGTTTTCTGGCGACCCTGGGCGATGCGCTGGAACTACAGGCAGGAAACTATCAGCAGATTCGCGTGATTCTGGCGGACAATTCGGCTACGAGCAATATTAAGAACAATGCCTGCACCAGCTCCGCCAACTGCTTGGTTTTGAGCGATGGCAGCACACATACCTTGCAGCTTTCGAGCGAATCCAAAACGGGCATCAAGATTCCTTCCGGGCAAATCGAGGGCGGCGGATTCAATATTGCCGCAGGACAGACGAAGGACCTGGATATCGACTTCAACACCTGCGTTTCCATTGTGGAGCAAGGAAATGGGCAGTACAGACTGAAGCCCGTGCTGCATGCAGGCGAGGTGAGCACGACCTCTTCGTCGATCAACGGAACCGTGGTGGACAGCGCGACAAACAAGCAGATTGATGGTGAAGTAACCGTCGCATTGGAGCAACCGGATTCGAGCGGAATCGATCGCGTCTTTATGAGCACGCTGACGGATGCGAGCGGCCACTTCGTCTTCTGTCCACTGCCACAGGGAACTTATGATGTGGTGATTGTGGGGCAGAATACTTCTGGAGTCGTTTATTCGCCTACCGTCGTTACGGGAGTTTCGACAGGATCGGCGGTATCGACCGTGGCATTACATGCGTTGCCTGTCGTCTCTGTGGGTTCAGCGACGCTGCAGGGACAGGTGACCTCGCAGAACGCCGCGAATCCGGCAGCAGCAACGGGGATTGATGCTCAGTTGAGCACATTGGAAGCTGTGAGCAGCACGCTGACAGTGACCGTGCCTCTCGTTCCGAGTACGACCCAGTCAAGCGTTGTGGCCGCGATTACCACGGCAAGCAATTCAGCATGCCCCACCAATACTGACTGCGCAAACTACAGCCTGAGCGTTTCAGCAGGCGCACCCTTTGTCGGCGCTTTCGCTGCCGGCGGAACGACGTTGACGCAGAGCACGCTTCCAGCCTCGTATACGGTGGATGGAATCGCGTTTGTGCCGTCTTCGGGCGGAACGCTGGACTGCTCGCCCAATGAGTTGAAAGCTACTGCGGTGATGCCGGCTCCCGGAGCTCCTTTGCCGGTTTCCACATTGGCGTTTGCAGGATGTCAGTAGCCTGGAAAGCCTCAGAGAAGGTTGTAGCAGCAAAAAGGCCGCCCGCTGTGGGTGGCCTTTTTTGCATGGCTGAAGGTTCTCTGCGTTATACGTTGAACTTGAAGAAGAGAATGTCGCCGTCCTTGACGATGTACTCCTTGCCTTCGGAGCGGAGCAGGCCCTTTTCCTTGACCGCCTGTTCGCTGCCGTAGGTGAAGAGGTCGTCGGAGGCATAGCAGTCGGCCTTGATGAAGCCCTTCTCGAAGTCGGAATGAATGACGCCTGCCGCGCCGGGGGCCTTGGTACCGCGCTTGATCGTCCAGGCGCGAACTTCCTGCACACCCGCCGTGAAATAAGTGATGAGATCAAGCAGGCGATAGGCAGAGTGGATGAGGCGGTTCAGGCCCGGCTCGGAGAGACCCATGTCCTTCAAAAACTCGTCGCGCTCGGCTGGTTCTAGCTGTGCGATCTCGGATTCCATGGCTCCGCAGATGCGGACGACCTGTGCGCCCTCTTCTGCGGCGCGCTTTTCGACAGCGGCGGTGTAGGCGTTGCCATCGATGATGCCGGAGTCATCGACGTTGGCGACGTAGAGCTGAGGCTTGGCGGTGATAAGGAACAGCTCGCGGGCGATCAGCCTCTCTTCGTCCGTCAGGTCGGCGGTGCGGGCGGGCTTGCCTGCGTTGAGGACGTCCTTGAGCTTGGTGAGAGCGGCGAACTCGGTTTTGACCTTATGGTCGGCGTTGGCGGGCTTGTTGAGCTTTTCGACTTTAGCGTAGCGCTTCTCGACGGTGTCGAGGTCGGCGAGCAGAAGCTCGGTGTTAATAATGTCGATGTCGTGCAGAGGATTGACGCCTCCGGCGACGTGGACGACCTCGGCGTCATCGAAGCAGCGGACGACGTGCGCGATGGCGTCGGTGGCGCGGATGTGGCCGAGGAACTGGTTGCCGAGGCCTTCGCCTTTGCTCGCGCCTTCGACCAGACCGGCGATGTCGATGAACTCCATCGTGGTGGGAACAAGCGACTTGGGCTGGATCAGCGCGGAGATTTTGGCGAGGCGCTCATCGGGCACCGTGACGACGCCGGTATTGGGGTCGATGGTGCAGAACGGATAGTTGGCCGCCTGGGCCTTGGCAGAGGTGAGCGCGTTGAAGATGGTGCTTTTTCCGACGTTGGGCAGGCCAACGATTCCACAATTGAGAGGCATTTTTCTATGAGGTCCTTACCTTCTATTGAAACATGCCGATGCGGATGATGAGCGATGCCGAGGTTCGTGGCGCTCCACACCCACGTCCTCAAGTGCCGGACGTGGGGCACCCAACTAGTGCCGGTTATGCAGCGGCGATGCGGCGGGTGAGGTCGTTTTGTTCGGCCTGCGACTCGGCCCCGATGGTGAAGGCATCGAGGACACCGCTCCCGAGCGCGTAGCGAATCGCCTCGGAGGGGCGGTCGCGCATGTCGCCCTGTCCCAGAATCTTCATGCCGACGATGCCTTTGCCCGAGGCACGCATCTGCTGAACGACGCCGATGACGGTCTTCGGATCGGCGTCCATGTGCGACTGGACAGGATTCAGGCGAACGAGATCGACCTCGACCCACGGCGATGCAGCCGCCGCGCGCAGAGCGGGCAGAGTATGACAGGAACATCCGTGGGCACGGATAACTCCCTTCTGCTTGGCCTCGGAGAGAACGTCCATGACGCCACGATAACGCGTCGTCCAGTCGCCTTCGGTGACGCAATGGACGAGAAGGATATCGATGTAGTCGGTGCCCAGCTCTTTGCGGAAACGGTCGATATCTTTGCGCAAACCTGCCGGGTCGCGATTGTCGGATTTCGTGAGGACAGTCACCTTGTCACGCGGGAGCTGCTTGATGGCTTCGGCGACGTAAGGATGGCTGCCGTAGGAGTCGGCGGTATCGAAGAAGCGTAGGCCGTTGTCGTTATAGCCGTTGAGCAGCATTCTGACGAAGGGATTGTTGCCGAGGCGAGTCTGGTTGGAGGCTCCGCCGCCGCCGATGGTTCCAGTGCCCATGGCGAGGCGGCTGGTGCGAATGCCAGTCTTGCCGAGGACGACCTCATCGTGCGCGTTGAACTTGCGGGGGAGAGGTTCGGTTTCGAGGGAGGCCGCCGGAGCAAGCTTCGTGGCGAACAGTGCCGCGCCAAATCCGGTGGCAGTACGACGCAGAAAATCTCTTCTCAGCATGGCGTACTCCTTTGCGAGATAGGATACGCCGATTTTGTGAAGCGATGGTGTTACTTTGCAGGCAATCTGCAGGCAAAGTTGTGTGCGTTGTTGGTACTGCCTTTGCCTTTATAAACGGCCACCTGCGGGTAGGGGCAGAGTGGCCGCGTGCGGTCAATCTCGCCCTCGGTGGTGTGGAAGGCGATGATCTTTTCGGGTGCGTCTCCGTCTTCTACCCACTCTTCGAGCGCCGTAACTCCATCAAAATGAGTGGGGCCGGGACCACCGCCACAGTGGTTCATGCCGGGGACCATGAAGAGACGCAGGAACTGCGGCGTACTGCTGCCGACAGTCGCCTGCACCTGGTTGTAGTAGTTGATGGTGTTGAGCGGCGAGATGTCGGGGTCGCTCCAACCGTGATAGAGGATCAGCTTGCCGCCACGCCGCTGCAAGGGCCGCAGATCGGGATCGACGGCATCGAGCGAGCGGCTGGTTCTGGCCAGCGCAATCTTCATGTCGGTGTCGTAGTTGAAGTTAAGAGCGTTGTAACGGGGATCTTCAAAGACCATGTTCTGGAAGAAGCCGTCGGCAGCCTTCCAATGAGTTGCGGCGAAGGGTTTGTTGCCTGTGATCCAGCTTGACCAGCCCGAGGAGCCGTTTTCGCCACCGGGAACAAGACCGGGGTAGATGAGATTTCCATGGGAGTCATGCGCGCCGCCCCAGATGTTTTTGATGGCTTTGACTTGTTTAGGAGTAAAGCAGGAGAACGTGGGCTGGCCTTCTTTGCAGGTGAGCACAGCAGGGTCGAAGTGGCATTTGCGCGGGTCGTCGAGCACGCCGTCCACGACTCCATCGATGGCGTCGCAGGCTGCAACAACGGCATTGGCCAGCAGTGGCACCTTTGAAGCTGGAATGTAGCTCTCCGGATCTTTGAGGGTTGCGATGGAGTACCAGAGGTGAGCGCCGGCGTAGTGGCGAGTCCAGTTATTGGCGGGATCGCCAACGAGAAGGCCGTCGTAGTCGTCGGGGAAGCGCTGGGCTTCCATCAAGCCTTGTTCGCCGCCTTTAGAGCAGCCAACGTAGTACGAGTGCGCGGAGGCTTTGCCGTAGAAGGTCTGCGTGATCTGCTTGCCGTTGACGGTAGCGAGATGCAGACCGCGGTAGCCGAAGTCGGCGACGAGCTCGGGGTGATGCAAAGCCCAGGTTGAGTCGAAGCCGTTGCTGGGCGGGTTGTTGACGTGGCCAGTGTCAGTGCTGACAACCGCGTAGCCGCGTCTTAGTGCGGCAGCCATGGCGCGATAGCTGATGACACCTGCAGTGCCGCCGTTTCCGACGCCCTGAAACTTGCCGTTCCATGTGTGCAGCGGCATCCAGACCTCGAAGCGGATCGCAGGCTTGGTCGTGGCTGCGACGCGGCAGAACGGTGGCAAGCCGCCGATTGACGCGGTGGTTTTGGGCACGGCGAATGTTCCTGTCGAAACAGTTGTGGCGGAGGTGATGACGGTTTCGGGAAGCTGGAGGCTAATGAGGTCTTTGCAGGACTGTTGAGCAGGAAGTGACGTCGCAAGGAGAAGCAGGGCGAGAATGGGAAAGATTGCGAATGGGAGCGAGGCCTTGGGATTTCGCACGGTTCTCCTTGTCATTTTTTGCAGGACGGGAGCATGTACCCCCCCCTCCCCGGACTAAAGTCCTAAAGTCTTCAAGATATGAGGGTTAAGTCTGGACTTCGAGTATACCCCCGGTGGGACCTGTCCAACCGTCATGCGATGGACGGGGTTTCTGAAGAACAGGTTTGTCAAGTTTCGACAGACCAAATAGCTGTGATTATTTCAAGACAAATAGCTGTCGTTCTTTCAAGACAAATAGCTGTTATTTTTTACCAGGAATAGCCACCCGAGGCCGGAGGCCATGCCTGATTAAGCTGACGCAGAACGACGATGCGGCCGAGGTGGTAGGCATTGTGAGAGGCCAGGCTGATGAGTTGATCGCGGACTGACATGATGCGAACGGGTGAGCCGGGGCGGGAGGGGCAACGGATGGGCTCGTCTAGTCTGCGGGTATCCCGGGCACTGGCGGCGGCTTGTTCGGCGGTCTGGAGGAAGCGCTTGCAGAGTTGGTCCCAGGTCTCGGAGGCGGTCTCTAATTCGGAGGGGAAGCCGTCGGAGGGCTTGTCGGGGAATGGCGTCTCGATGCCTTGGACCCAGTCGAGTGTGACCTGCTGCCAGAAGGCGATGTGCCAGAGCTCTTCGTAGATGGTGTGAGGGGTATTGGGAATCTTCTTGTGGACGAGATCGTCGCTGAGACCCTCGACGATGTGCGCCGGTTTTGCTGCATAGCTGTCGCCGATGAGGGCCTGGGCGAGTTCATTCATTGGATCGCTCCTAAACTCCAGCCCTTCTATTTTACGAGTGACGTGAGAGGAGGGATAACAGGGCGTTTTCTTGAATTGGAAATTATTTCAAAAGAGAATTGCCTAGGGTACGTCCTGTCAGGTAACGTTTTTCATGAAATTCAAGAGGAGCTTATGCGCAGGGTATTTTTAGTCGCCGGAATTTGCTTGATGATGTCGGCCGTGGGTTTTGCAGAGGTGAAGCCAGCGTCGTTGTTCAGCGATCATGCGGTGTTGCAGAGTGGGATGTCAGTGCCGGTGTGGGGAACGGCTGATCCGGGCGAGAAGGTGACGGTGACGCTGCACGGGGTGAGCGCATCGACGACGACCGGAGCGGATGGCCGATGGATGGTGCGGCTGAAGAAGTTGAAGGCGGGCGGCCCCTTCGAGATGACCATCGCCGGGAAGAACACGGTGACGGTGAAGGACGTTCTGGTGGGCGAGGTGTGGCTGGGGTCGGGCCAGTCGAACATGGTGTTTACGGTGTCGAAGAAGAGCAATCCGTGGGCGGGGATGCTCGACGAAGAGGGCGAGATTGCAGCGGCAAACTATCCGCAGATACGGATGTTTACCGGTAAGGCGACCAAAGCGTATGAGCCACAGACCGACATTGTGGGCGAGTGGAAGGTGTGCAGTCCGGAGACTGCGGGCGACTTTTCTGCCGTGGGATATCTGTTTGCACGCGACCTGCAGCGAGAGCTGAAGGTGCCGGTGGGCATTGTGCTGGAGGCGTATGGAGCGAGCACGGCAGAGTCGTGGCTGCCGCGGCCGACGGTGGCGGGGGATCCGATGCTGAAGCCGCTGCTGGATAAGTTCGATGCGCGGGTGAGTTATTACAGAGAGCATCCGGGTGGCTTGGATGCGGACGCGCCAGCGGGGCCACAGACGTTGAACGCGCGGCCAGCCAAGGCCGGGGCAAAGCCCGCAAAGATGCGCGATCCGGTGCAGGACCAGCACCAACCGACGGTGCTGTTCAATGGAATGATTCAGCCGGTGCTGCCGTATGCGATTCGCGGAGTTCTCTGGTACCAGGGAGAGTCGATTGTGGGTGGAAAGGCCGGAGTGGAGCTTTATCCGCACACGATGGAGACGCTGGTGAAGGAGTGGCGCCAGCTTTGGGGCGAGGGCGAACTGCCCTTTTACTATGTGCAACTGGCAGCGTTACAAAATGCAAGCAACAACCCTGCAGTGCGTGAGGCGCAGGCTCAGTTGCTGAAGCTGCCGAAGACGGCGATGGCGGTGACGATCGATATCGGTGACCCGAAGCTGGTGCATCCGAAGAACAAGGAGCCGCTGGGAGAGCGGCTGACAGCGATTGCACTGGCGAAGACCTATGGCAGAAAGATGGAGTATTCGGGGCCGGTGTACGAGTCGATGAAGGTGAAGGGGAACGCGATTGAGCTGAAGTTTGCGCATGACAAAGGGCTGACGGCGAAGAACGGGCCGCTGAAGTGGTTTCAGATTGCGGGCGCCGACCAGAAGTTTGTGGATGCGGAGGCGAAGATCGAGGGCAACAAGATCATCGTGACGAGTGCGCAGGTGAGCGCACCGGTGGCGGTGCGATATGCGTGGGCCGATTATCCGGAGGGCTGCAATCTATACAACGGTGCGGGGTTTCCGGCGGCTCCGTTTCGAACGGACAAATGGGATGCTCTGACACCGATTGCAGCAGAGTTTACCGGTAAGTGATGGTGTAAATTTAGCCGAAGCTGGGTTTTGATTTGATCTCAAGTTGAGGGAGTGAGGAATGAAAAGCATTCTGATGTGCGCTGTTCTGATGTCGTCGTTCGTAGCGACCGCTCAGACTCCGGCTGCTCCTGCGGCGGCCAAGCCGGGGCTGACTCTGACCTCTTCCGCGTTTGAGGATGGCGGGATTATTCCCGATAGATATTCGCGCGCCGTCGAGGCTCCTGTCTCTCCAAAGTTGATGTGGACGCATGTACCGGATGGCACGGTGAGCTTCGCGCTGATTCTGCACGATCCGGATACGTCGCTGCAGAAGACGACGAACCAGGTGCTGCATTGGATGATCTTCAATATTCCGGGGAGCGCCAGCGAGCTGCCGGAGAATGTGCCGACCACGGCGACGCTGACGGATGGATCGGTTCAGGCGGTAAACACCGGCAAGAAGATCGGCTACTACGGCATGGGTGCGCCTGCGGCGGGGCCTTATCATCACTACACGTTTGAGCTGTTCGCGCTCGATACGAAGCTGAGCCTGGGGCCGGATGCAACGCAGGCCGATGTGCTGAAGGCGATGGATGGTCACATTCTGGGCAAGGGCGTTCTGGTGGGGCGGTTCCATCGGCCGTAGGCGAGAAAACTGACGGTGGAATATAACGGCCTGCGGTGTTTATTACGCGCAGGCCGTGAGTTTTTTAATTCGCAGCGGGCTTCTCGACGTGGTCGATGACGAAGACGTCGGCCATGGCCTTGGTTGGCTCGAGCTTTAGCCCAAGCTGCTCCGGTAGCGCCGTGTAGAGACTCGGCGGCGCATTGGGATCGTCTTTCGGTGTGGGCCTGGGGCCGAATACGGCAAACTGCGAGTCGTCGGGCGTCCAGTTCAGATTGAAGTCATACCTCGCGGTGAGCCCGGTGTGGTCGACGACTGGCCGGTCCATCACCGCGGACTGCATGCCATCGCAGAAGTCCTTCATGGTGGAGTTCGTCACCATCAACTGGCCGAGTCCTCTGAAGAGAAAGTTCTTCGGATCGTTGGGCTGGTGAATGGTCTCGGTCATCTTGGGACCGCCCTTCGCGACTGTAAGGGCGTAGACGGAGAGCTCTTTCTGGTCGTGGTGGAAGGTGAGCTTGAAACGATCTGTGAGAGCGGACTGGATCAGCTCCTTCATCTGTTTAGTGTTTGGCCGGCCTTCGGCCTCGGGCACACCGTCGAGATCGAATTTCTCGGTAGCGAACCAGTCTGGCGCGCCTATGATCTGCTTGACGTGCAGCCCATAGGCAAAGGTGACCATATCATTCATGGTGGTGTTGATCGTCATCAGATGACGGCCGCGAATGGTGAAGAGTTTGCCCGGACGGTTGGGATCGCTGGGCTTTACGGTGATCACTTCAAACTTGAGTACGGCGTCCGCAGCCATCGCCTTGGGAGGCTCGGGAATCGGCCATGTGGCCTCGGGGGTGACGTGCTGAAAGTTCATGACGGCGGTATGACCGCCCTGGGTCTGGTTGCCGGTGATGGTCTTGCCGTCGGCGCTCAGGGTTCCGACGTAGGTGACGTCGATGGCTGAGATCTCGAATTTGAAGGACGTGCCATCCACCGTGATCGAATTGATTGGGATCGACTGTCCGCCCTGGTCGATGCTGTAGGAGATGCCCCTCAGCTTGCCGTCGACCTTGGTGATCTTCATGACGATGCGCAGCCCCTGTCCGGCCTGCAGAGTGCCCTGCCAGTTGCCAGTGACGTCGGTCTCTTTGGCCTGGGCGTGGGCGCGTGGGGCGCCGACAAAACAAGCCAACGCTAACGTGAGACCGACCATCCACAACAGTGTCTTCTTCATGCGCGCTCTCCGATCGGGCGAACAGATGTGTGCATCGCAGAGACCGCGATGACGGCCTGAAGCGAAGTCGGGCAATTCTATCAACTGACAGCGCAACGGCGGATTAGATTCCGGCAAAGATTTGGGAGAGCAGTTCGTTCGTTGCGGTGTCAGCTTACTTGATAGGTCGCCAGAGTGATGGTTACAACATCGTTCGGAGTTTTGACCGTGCCGCCGTCGCTCTCCGGGTGAAACTCGATGCGCATGGTCTCGGCATTCACGATGACGCGGAGATATCCGTAGTCGGTTGTGTTGTAGTTTTCGAGCGTCAGGGTGTCGTCGATCTTGTAAGGCGTGCGGTAGGTTCCACGCATGGTTGAGAGCGGAGAGTGGCCGCCGCATCCGGCGACGAGGAAAGGAATTTGAAGATTGTTTACCGTGCGCGTGAAGCGTTGATAGTTATGGGCATGGCCGGAGAAGACGGCGTGCGGCCAGACGCCTGCGGCCTGGCAGGCGGAGTCGATGTCCGCGAGCATTAGTGGGCTGCCTCCGTGGACCGAGCCTCCAGTGAAGGGTGGATGGTGCATGGCGATGATGATCGCTCCGGTAAACTTCTCGCTCTTGATTCTCTGAAGTGCAGCGGTGAGGAAGGCGATCTGCCGGTTGTCGAGCACCTTGTTCTGGCCGTTTTCGCCGGAGATGACACCAGGGTCTTCGAGCACGTTGCTGTAGAGGCCGAGAATGCGGACAAAGGGCGCTTCGAGCGTGAAGTAGACGCCGGGCTGGATCATCGTAGTGCGAAGAAGGCCGCCGGAGTCTGGCGACTGCACCGGGCTGGAGGTGCAGAAGTTGCGCAGAAATGCATCGAGGGTGGGCTCGGGATCGCCGGTGTAGACGACTCCGTCGTGGTTGCCGGGAATGGCGATGATGGGCGCGGGATAGTCGCGGTAGGGCTCGTAAAACTGGTCGTAGTAATAGGTCGCTTCGCCGAAGTAATAGACGACATCGCCTAAGTGAAAGAGGAAGGACGGGACGTCGGCGGAGTTGGCCTCGGTGAAGTCGGTGACCATCTTGTCGGCTACCAGAGATTGCGTGGCGGGACCTTTTGCGCTGCCGGTATCGCCTACTGAGTGAAAGACGATCTGTCCGGCTTGCTGAATGGCCTTTGTTTTGGCTGCGCCTTGAGCACCGTATACCTGTGCGAGCGTGAGGGTTGGTTCCACCGCGCCGCCGCGTGGCTGGGGAACGGCTTCCAGTGTGTTGAGCCCAACATCTTTCTGATCGGTGACAGGGTTTCGGAAGCCGGTTGGATCGGGTGTGGGTTGGGGTTGGCCAAAGATCGGCTGCGTGCTGGCGGCGGATTTTGGATTCGCAGGCGACTGATGGGTCGTGGACTTCTTTTTGGCTTTTGTTGAATGTTCGGGTAGGCGCTTTGGCATCTGTCTGCCCCTCCTGCGGTTGGGACAGATATTACACCTGCAAATAGCTGCAATTTGTTACAGGCTGCGTGTGCTTACTTTCGTGCAAATGAAAGTCGCCCCCGATTGCAGGGGCGACTTGTGGGACGAAGTTGTGTCGGTGCTTAGCTTCTGCTGCGGCGGCCACCCATCAGTTGTAGGACGGCCATGAAGATGTTGATGGCGTCGAGATAAATGGAGAGCGACAGCACGACCGCCGATGCGCCGTTGCCGCCTGCGCGGATGCGGGCGAAGTCGCCTACGGTGAGCAGGGCGAAGATGCCGAGCGTGAGCCAGGAATAGGTGTCCGGCGAGAGGAAGTGGAAGAACATGCTAGCGATGCCGGCGATGATCAACAGCAGCAGCGCGGCAAGTCCGATGCCGGTAATGCGGCGGTAGTTGATGTTGAAGAGATAGGCGATGCAGCCCATGACGGCCATGCCGCATCCGGTGGTGACGGCAGCGTTGAAGACGAGCGCAGTGCCGAAGTTATGGATGTAGCGCTGGATGAGCGGGCCGATCTCCCAGCCCATGAAGTAGGTGAGGACGAGAAACATGCCGAGTGCGAGGCCGGGGCTGGCCTTGCGCGCAAAGCTGATGGCGAAGACGAGTCCGAGGACGACGATGAAGCCGACGAAGGTTCCCCAGGCGGGCGCGGTGGCGACTCCGATGGAGGTGATGAAGAAGCCGACGGAGGTGATGGCGAGCACCTTGGCGAGGAGCGAGGCGGTCTCCTCGCGGGGAACGTCGATGGTGTTGTAGTAGCTGTTGCTGAGGTTGTAGTCGTTCATTGCCATGCGTTTCGCTCCGGAGCGTTGTTAAGTGAAAGTGATTACGGCTCCAAGTCTATGAGACGCCTTTCCGGGAAGTTTGTCATGTCTCGGGATAAGGATTGGCTTCTATCTTAGCGACGGTCTCATTATCACCCAGATAGAAGCCCGGTTTAATTGGTTTAGTCATCGTTATCAGTTTCGGTACGAGTGATTGCAGCTTCGTTAAATCCGACGCCTACCTTGAAACCAACCGGCTTGAGCGGGCCGGGAGTTACGGTGATGGCCAAATCCTCCATCTGCTTCCAACTCGGCTTGTTCTTGTCGTAGTAGCTCGAACACTCATAGATAAGGAACGGAACAACGATATTGGGGTGGATTGCATTACACATCGTTACCATCTCCGACTCACGGTAGCCGGTCATGATGTGCGCGTTTGTACATGTTCTACAGAGCGAATCCGAACCGACCGGAGTTCCGCCCTTGATGTATGCCTTGCCCATGGCGGGCCTTCTCTTTCTAACCGGCGATTGCTGGTGGTTTTGAGGCGTAGCATTGCGGCTGCGCGGGGGCGCATTTTGTTGTGAAAACTATGCGACAGATCTAAGCGTCTTCTTCGCGGGACGACACAGAGATGCTGATTGCTCTTTTTTCCGCTAGTGATTCAATTCGGTGTGATTGCGTAGGGATCGTCCGCCGGAGGCTTAGCGGCAGGTGAGAGGCAAAGCCCGGCGATCGCCGCAGACAAACATCTTCTGTGGTGATCTACGCATCGTGTTGTGCGATTTGATATTCATCGGGCTTCTCCTACGCTTTGTTACTTTGCCAGTTACGAATTGAAAAAGCAAGGGATTTCTTCGGTAAATCACGGATAAATTCTGTTAAGGGTTCTGGCGAAGGGGATGGTTTCGCGGACGTGGTCGAGGCCGCAGAGCCAGGCTACGACTCGCTCGATGCCCATTCCGAAGCCGGCGTGGGGGACGCTGCCGTATTTGCGCAGATCGAGGTACCACTGGAAGGCGGCGAGCGGGAGGTTGTGCTCTTCGATGCGGGACTTGAGTAAGTCGTAACTATCGACGCGTTGCGAGCCGCCGATGATTTCGCCGTAGCCCTCGGGGGCGAGGACGTCGACGCAGAGGGCTTTTGATGGGTCGGTGGGGTCGGGCTGCATGTAGAAGGCCTTGATGGCGGCGGGGTAGCGATGGACCATGACCGGGCGGTCGAACTGGCTGGAGATGTAGGTCTCGTCGGGGGAGCCGAAGTCGTCGCCGTACTGGTGCGGGTTTTCGAGCTTGCCTTCGGCGAAGGCTTTTTCGAGCATGGCGTGGGCTTCGTCGTAGGACAGTCTGGGAAATTTGGCTGTGGTGGCGCCTCTATCCCAGGTCTCAGATGCGAGACCTGGGGCACCCGGTTCTGGGGCTGCTTGTGCGGTGAGGATGGGTTCTAGCTTGGTTACGTCGCGGCCTATCACTTTGAGGTCGGCTCGGTGCGACTCTAAGACACGGCTAACGATGTGGGTGATGAAGGCTTCGGCGAGGTCCATGATGTCGTCGAGGCCGGCGTAGGCTACCTCGGGCTCGATCATCCAGAACTCGGTGAGGTGTCGGCGGGTCTTCGATTTTTCGGCGCGGAACGTCGGGCCGAAGCTGTAGACCTTGCCGAGAGCGAGCGCGGTGGCTTCGATGTAGAGCTGGCCGGACTGCGTGAGGTAGGCCTTGTCGTCGTCGAAGTAGTCCATCTCGAACAACTCACTCGTGCCTTCGCAGGCGTTGGGCGTGAGGATGGGCGGGTCGGTGCGGATGAAGCCGTTGGTGTCGAAATACTCCGCCGCTGCGCGCATGATGGTGGCGCGGACGCGCAGGATGGCCGACTGGCGCGGGGTGCGGAGCCAGAGGTGGCGGTGCTCCATGAGGAAGTCGACGCCAGCTTCTTTGAGCTGGATGGGGAAGGGGGTTTCGTCGGGGACGCGCTGGATGACTTCGACGTCTTCAACATCAAGCTCGTAGCCCGAGGGGGCGCGGCTGTCGGCACGGACCTTGCCGGTGACGCTGAGGCTGGATTCGAGCGTGAGGCTCTTGAGCGTCTCGAAGACCGCTTCGGGAACAGCGGCCTTGGGGACGATGCCCTGAATGGTGCCGGTGCCGTCGCGGAAGATGGGGAAGAGGAGCTTGCCCGATGCGCGCAGGTTGTAGAGCCAGCCGCGCAGCGTGACGGTCTGGCCTTCGTGCTGCGAGAGGGAGGCGATGGTGGCTACGGCCGGGGTAGTGGCATTCGGTTCCATAGAGCTATCAGTTTACGCGGTTTGCGAATGGCTCGATGACTAGCGGAGGGAGAGACGGAGGACGCGCATCCAGTTTTTGTAGGCGATTTTTTCGAGGTCTTCGTCGTCGAAGCCGTGCTGGCGCAGCGCTTCGATGAGGTGAGGGAGGCCGCTGGCGTCGCCGATGGGCGCGGGGATAGTGGCGCCGTCGAAGTCGGAGCCGATGGCGACACGGTCGATGCCGAGACGGTCGACGAGGTAGGCGATGTGCTGCGCGACGAGGGTGAGTGGCGTGTCTGCGTTGCGTTGGCCGTCAGGACGGACGTCTCCGACGGAGAAGTTCATGCCGACGACGCCGTTGGATTCGCGGATAGCGTCGAGTTGGCGGTCGGTGAGGTTGCGGGCCGTAGGAGAGATGGCGTGGACGCAGGTGTGGGTGACGACGAGCGGCGATTTGGTGAGGGCGGCGACGTCCCAGAAGCCGCGCTCGTTGAGATGAGCGAGGTCGATCATGACGCCGAGGCGGTTGCACTCGCGGACGAGATCTTTTCCGGCAGGCGTGAGGCCGGGGCCGGTGTCGGGCGTGCGCGGATAGGCGAAGGGAACGCCGTGACCGAAGATGTTGGGGCGGCTCCAGACGAGGCCGAGCGAGCGCAGGCCGGAGCGATAAAGCTCGCCTAGTTCATGAAGCTCGGGACCGATGGGGTCTGCTCCTTCCATGTGGAGGAGGATCGCGAAGGCATCGTCGCGGTGGGCCTGCTCGATCTGGTCGACGGTGGTGGCGATGCGGATTTTGCCGAGGGAGCGATGTTCGACAGATCGCAGCGCGGCGAGTTGGAGAGTGATCTCTTTGTAGGTGGCTACGGGATCGAGTGGTGCAGCCATGCGGACTTCGTAGCCGGTCTCGGTGATAGTGAGGTCTTCGGCTGCGTTGTATTTGCCGAAGACGCCAAGCGCGAAGAAGCCGCCGAACATTCCGCCAGCCTGAGCACGGGGGAGATCGAGGTGGCCAGTGGCGGAATGTTCGAGGAAGTCGATACCGTCAGGGCGGTACTCGCGGAGATGCTGAACAACGTCGTTGTGTCCGTCGAAGATTTTAATCGGCATCTTATATGTGATTTACAAGGGCTTGCTCATGCAATGCCTGCAAGCGCGCTGCCTTCAGTATGGTGAGGGGATCGCCCGCCGGAAAGAACTCCATGGCGATGAACTTGTCGTACTTTAGCTGCGCGAGTTTTTTATAGATGTTGGCGTAGTCGATCTCGCCTGTACCAGGTTGGTTGCGGTTGGGCACGTCGGCGATGTGGACGAGGCCGACAAGATCGAAGTTCTGTTCGAGTTTCTCGATGAGGTTTCCGGCTGCGCGTTGCTCGTGGTAGAAGTCGTACAACACTTTGACGTGCGGACTTGCCACATCGCGAACGATAGCAAACCCCTGGCTGACGCTTTTCATATACATCGTCGGATTTTCGATGGGGTCGATAGGTTCGAGGACGATCTGAATGTTGTTGACTGCGGCAAGATCGGCGACTCGCTTCAGGTTCTCGACACTCGCTGTATGTTGCGCCTCAGAGGACAAGCCATCGATGCGTGGGCCGGACTTGAGATTAATCTGCGGGCTCTGAAGAGCTTTTGCAAATTCGAATTGCGCCTTCAAATCGGCAAGAAAGTTCTCCGCTCCGTTTGGATCGGCGAATCCTGCTTTGACCCCGCTGATCATGTCGAAGTGGAGGTTGAGCGAGCGCATCTTCGCCATGATGCGCCGAGTTTCGTCAACGGACCACTTGCGAAATTCGCCAATCAGCTCGACGCCTTCATAGCCGGCGGCAGAGACGATCTCAAGACAGCGATCGAAGGGCGCCTGCTTTTCGATGGTCCAGAGCTGAACGGAAAAGCGAAATCCATGAGAAGAGGCTGGGGCCTGGGCCTGCGAACGCGGAAGTGCCTGCGCAACACCTGCTGCGGCAATCAATTGGCTAAACTGGCGACGGTTCATGACCTTCCATATTACCCGGCAAAGGCACTCGCAGAGATGATGCCAGAGATCTGCCGTCTCGTCTCAGGACGAAAGAGCTACTCGAAGAGCTTCCACGAGTTCGCCGCTTTCGCCGCCACGCTTTCAGCGGTCTCTTCGAGATCATGGGCGATTTCGAGAATGCCTAAGGTCGTTGGCGGCAGCGTGGCGATGTGCTTGGCTACGTTCTTCCAGTCGATCTTGCCGCTGCCAGGCCAGAGGTGGTCGTCCCTCGTGCCCTGGTTGTCGTGCAGGTGCAGCTCTGCGATACGCGACTTGAGCAGCTCGAACGCTGCGTCGATGCCGCCGTCGCTTAGATGTGCGTGGCCGACATCGAGCGTGATGCCTACGTTGTCGAAGTGGCCTACTCGGAGAATCTCTAACAGGTGCTCGGGAGTGGTGACCTCATTCTGCAAATTTTCGAGCAGGATCTTTACGCCGAGAGGATGAGCGAAGGCCTTGAGATGCTCGATGGCGGTGAGCGAATTTTCAAGCGCGCGGGTGTTCCAGCGCTCGTCCTTAAGGCCGAGATGGAGGGTGATGGCGCGGAAGGGGATCTGCTCGGCTGACTCGATGGCGCGCTTCACCTCGTCCATAGCGTCGATGCGGCGCGACTTTTCGGGATCGATAAGGTTAAGCGTGGGAGCGACATGGCGGCTCCACTCGGCATCGGCGTAGAGCGGCTGGTGCAGCGTGGCAGCGACGTCGTTGGATTGAAACCAGGAAGCAAGCTCACGGACGACGGAGCGGTCGGCGTAGTCGAAGTGGTGACGCACGGCAAAGACTTCGATGGCCTGAGCGCCGCTGTGGTGCATGGCGTCGAGCAGACCGGAGTGCAGGCGCTGCTGAAGAAAGACGTGAGTGGAGATTCCGGGTTGCATCACTCTCCAAAATACAAGAGTGCAGGCGTTGAAGATATGGAGGGAACCGAAGATCGAACCCCCCACCCCTCAGAGGAGAGTAGTCAGAGTTGCTGCATCCGTGGAGTACCCTCCTTGCAAAAGAACTAGCGGCTACAGCGTTGCGGCTGTAGCCGTTCGCTCCTGGTGCACCCTTGATCCATCAAGCGAGGAATCTGCGACGGGCTACGCCGACCAGACCCAGAAGGCCGGTACCGAGCAGGGTAATCGTCCCAGGCTCGGGGGTTGGGCTTGTTTGTTGTGGAAGAAGGCCAATGGTGAAGCCGTTCCAGTATTCGGGGTTCGCAGTGGTAAAGGAGAGTGAAGTGATGGGCCCTCCGGAGAAGACGATGGTTCCGTCTCCCTCATGGCCGATCATGGTGTCTCCACTCTGGGTGATGCAACTGCCACCGTAGACGACGTTTGGACCGCAGGCCACAATGCTGAAGCCGTCATTGAAGGTGTAGTTTGTACCAATCCCGGCTTGGCCGAGACTGACCTCAGAGAGGACAAGGCCGCTGACAGGAGTGGAAAAGGTAAACGTATCGGTCACTCCGGCAAGGCCGTCGATACCGATCATGCCGCCATTGGTGGAAGCATTGCCCACGACTCCGCCGACATAGGTGGAGGTGGGTTGGAAGTAATTGAAGTTGCCGGCGTTGGAAACATTAACGAACTGAAGTTCACCAACGTAGGTGACGTTAACGCTGCCAATGGTGCCGGTTTCGATTCCAGCTATGGGGCTGAGCACCGTTGGCGTATTCCAGGTAGCCCAAGTGACTGTATCTGCAAAGGCGGTTGGAAGCGCAGCCATTAAAAACAGGCTGAGGAGAAGGCGAAGAGAGACGAGGCGCATAAAGGGAAGGCTCCAGCAGGAGGATTTTTTTGCATGGCCCGGTAATATGAATGGCGCACGTTAACGGCCACTCTTGCCGCGTTCTAACTGCTGGCCGGATGACACTTAGTGCAAGAACCGGATATCCTCCGGCAGGAGTCTATGCAGGGTTTTGCGTGAAATGAGCAAACCTCCAAGGAAAATACTTATCCCATTGGGAGATCTGCGATTACAGATGACGAGAGTTCGGCAGAGCGTTGCGCTCTCTCGCCGCCGCATTCCTCTTCACGAAATCTTCACGAACAATTTTTTACAGAGCATCTTTTTGCAGAACGAAGGAGCCGGTAGATGACTGTGACGCGTATTCTCGCCAAACTGCTTTCTGGTGTGGTTCTCTTGCCTGTTGTCGTCTGGGGGCAAGCGACTGTCGCTCCTGCACCCTCTACAGCCGACATGGCCAGAACGATCGCCGCGATGCAGGCGAAACTGGCGGACTGGCCTCAGTTAGAGCACTATCGCACAGCCAATGCCGCGCTGCCTCCCGTCGCTGCGGGCGAGCAGCGCGTGATCTTCTTCGGAGCATCGGTAGCGGAGTTCTGGAGCACCCGGGGCGCGCCGTTCTTTCCCGGCAAGCCTTATATCGATCGCGGCATCGGAGGACAAAACTCGGCGCAGATGCTGGTGCGGTTTCGACAGGATGTGATCAACCTGCATCCGGCGGCGGTCGTGTTCCTGGAGGGCACGAATGATGTCTCCCAGAACATGACGGCGGAGATGTCGGAGAACAACTGGCAGTCGATCATCGAGCTGGCGAAGGCAAATGGGATTCCGATGATCCTGACCTCGATAACACCCTCAACCCATTTTCCCTGGAAACCCGAGATGCACCCGGCAGAGACGATTCGCCAGTTGAACGCGTGGCTGAAGGACTATGCCGCCAACCATTCGCTGATCTACCTGGACTTCTACCCTGCGCTGGCCAACGCTGACGGCGGCATGAAGGCCGACCTTACGGTAGACGGCGTTCATCCGAACAAGCAGGGCTATGCGGCGATGGCTCCTCTGGCACAGGCGGGCATCGATCAGGCGCTTGGCCGGCGGTAGCAGATCGCGGCGGTAAGCTTTTCAAGAAGCAAAATTTACAACTGTGGAGAGATGGAATGAAGATGTTTGCCCGTGCTTTTCTGCTCGCGTGTGTCCCCTTGCTGACGGCTGGCGTCTATGGCCAGACGGCGGCTCCAGCTTCGACGGCAGCTCCGGCGACCGACGCTGCAACAGCAAAAGAGATCGCCAGCATGAAAGCAAAGCTGAATGACTGGCCGGCGCTGGATCGCTATCGCGCGGAGAACGCCGCGCTGCCCCCGGTCGCTGCGGGCGAGCAGCGCGTGGTCTTCTATGGCGACTCGATTACCGACGGCTGGGGCCGTCGTCCAGGGACAGGCACCTTCTTTCCGGGCAAGCCTTACATCAACCGCGGCATCAGCGGACAGACCACGCCGCAGATGGTGGTGCGTTTTCGTCAGGATGTGATCGATCTGCATCCGGCAGCAGTGCTGATTCTGGCGGGAACGAACGACGTTGCCGGAAACACCGGGCCGATGACGCCGGAGATGACAGAGGACAACTTCCGCTCCATGGCCGATCTGGCCCATGCGAACGGTATCAAGGTGATCCTTGCCTCAATCACGCCTGCGTTCGATTATCCGTGGAAGCGCGGGATGGAGCCTGCACCGAAGATTCGCGCAATTAACGCGTGGCTGAAAGACTATTGCGAGCAGCACGGATACACCTATCTGGACTACTACACGTCGCTGACGGATTCGGAAGGCGGCATGAAGCCGGGCATCAGCTTCGACGGTGTGCACCCCAACGAAAAGGGCTACGCGATCATGGCTCCCCTGGCGCAGGCGGCAATCGACAAAACTTTGGGAGCCCAGTGACGGGTAGAATCGCTGCATGATCCGCAGTTATCAGGGAATTACGCCCACCGTGCCGAGCAGTTGCTACGTCGACGTCTCGGCACAGGTGATCGGCGATGTCGTTCTGGGCGAGCAGGCGAGTATATGGATGAACGCCGTTGTGCGCGGCGACGTGAACTCCATCCGCATCGGCGCGAAGAGCAACGTGCAGGATTGCGCAGTGCTGCACGGGATGCGGAATCTGTATCCGGTCATTGTGGGCGAGATGGTGACGATCGGCCACAATGCTACCGTGCATGGATGCGTGCTCGAAGACGCAGTGCTGGTGGGCATTGGCGCAACGATCCTGAATAACGCCCGCATCGGCGAGGGCAGCATCATCGCCGCCGGAGCGGTGATTCCGGAGCAGATGGTGATTCCGCCGAACTCACTGGTAGCAGGCGTTCCGGGCAAAATTCGCCGCACCCTTGGCGATGAAGATCGCAAGCTGATCCTGAAGTATGCCCAGAACTATCTCGACTACACGGCGATTTATCTGGCTGAAAAATAGCGAATCAATTGCTCCCGACAACTTGCCGGGAGCAATCCGCACTCTTCCACAGATGCGACGCACCTGGCGAAATTACAGGTTTAGGAGCTCCATGCCCTTCTCAATCGTTTTGGTCAGTCCGGCGTCCTCGCTGCCATAAGCATCGTGCCACCGCCACCACTTGTAGCGAGGCGTCTGCGGATAGCCCTCCGGAGAATCCTCCCAATCCTCCTGTCGTCCCAGCGGCGTGACATCCAGGTAATTCCACACGCTGCCCATGACTTCATCGCCACGGTTGTTGATGAAGTACGTGCGGAAGATCTTGTCGTTTTCGTCGCGGAAGAAGACGTTGTGCCCGTGCCACTGGTCCACGCCGAAGTCCTTATCGAAGTCGTCGGTAATGGTGTACCAGGGAATTCTCTCCCAGCCCATGCGCTGTTTTAAACGGGCAATGTTTTCCTGCGATCCGCGCGAGGCATAGGCCAGCGTGGTGTTTCGCGCGTGCAGGTGCGAGAGGTGCGAGACCTGGTCCGCGCCCAGCGAGCAACCGACACATGCATGGTCGGGCCAGCCGTAGACGTCTGAATCGTAGAAGGCGCGATAGAGCACAAGCTGCCGTCGGCCTTCAAAGAGATCGAGCAGCGAGACCTTCCCCTGCGCGCCTTCGAAGACATAATCTTTCTCGACCGCAAGCCACGGCATCCGCCGCCGCTCTGCCGCCAGCGCGTCGCGTGAGCGAGTGTGCGCCTTCTCTTTGACCAGCATCTCCTCCCACGCCTTCTGCCATTGCTCCGCCGACACTACCGGAGGTTTCTTCATCGCTGCGGTCTGCTCATTACTGATCATTGCTTCCTCCCTCTCCTTGTTGGCGCTCACGCGCTTTTTTGTTCCATAGTTTCGTTACGGTAAGCGCAGAAACGCCGCCCGTCGAGACAACACCTGCCGCAATCCATACCGCTGTGCTTATGCAAAAGGGACACATGACTACCTCCCTGCCCGTTCCATCGTTGCCATGAGGTCAATATATTCCCATTTAGGAATATGTCAAGCCGCAGGAAGAGGAAAAAATACGTGCCAGAACCAGCTCAGGGAGAGATTGGCTCCTTATCTCGCGGAAGTGGCAGATTCGTTACACTTAAAGAACAATGGCAATTTTGAAAGCAGTGCGCGGGACACGGGACCTGTTGCCGCCGGAGACGGCGTTGTGGAACCGGGTGGAGGCTACAGCACGGGCGGTCTTCGCTCGTTATGGCTTTGGTGAGATTCGGACGCCGATCTTTGAGGCGACGGAGCTGTTTGCGCGGGGCGTGGGCGAGGAGACGGATATCGTCTCCAAGGAGATGTACACGTGGGAGGACCGCGGACGGGCTGACAGTGATCGCGGCCAAAGCCTGACCCTGCGGCCTGAGAATACGGCTGGTGTGGTTCGCGCCTATATCGAGCACAAGATGGCCGATACGGGGATGCTGCAGAAGCTCTTCTATATAGGACCGCAGTTTCGCCGCGAGCGGCCGCAGCGGGGACGGTACCGGCAGTTCTGGCAGATCGGCGCGGAGGTGCTGGGACCGGCGTGGTCTGGCTCCGACAGCGCGTTGCGCGACGCCGAGGTGCTGGAGATGCTGGCTACCCTTCTGGATGAGCTTGGCATCAAGGGCTGGCGGCTGGCTTTGAACTCGGTCGGTTCTTCGAAGGACAGGCCGCGATATGTTGCCGCGCTGCGTGAGGCGCTGGCTCCGGTGAAGCACCTGATGTGCGAGGACAATCAGCGGCGGGCGGAGACCAATCCGCTGCGAGTGCTGGACTCGAAGGACCCGAACGATCAGGAGATCATCAACGGGCTGCCGAAGATTGCCGATTATCTCGACGACGCTTCACGGGAGCACTTTGAGCAGGTAAAGGCGGCGCTCGATGCCTGCGGCGTGGCGTACACCGTCGAGCCGAGGCTGGTGCGCGGGCTGGACTACTACACGCGCACGACCTTTGAGTTCACCGTGCCCGATGGCAGCGGGCTGGGCACGCAGAACGCCCTGCTGGGCGGCGGACGCTACGACGGTCTGAGCGAGATGCTGGGCGGGCCGAAGGCTCCGGGAATTGGCTTTGCCATCGGCGAGGACCGTCTGATTTTGACGTTGCAGGCGCAGGCGGAAGAAGCGGCAGTCCAGAAAATGGACATATTCATCGCGCCAATGGGCGTGGAGCGCAATGCCGAGGCGCTGCGGCTGGCGCAGGAGCTGCGGC
This sequence comes from Edaphobacter dinghuensis, assembly GCF_014640335.1. Lineage (NCBI taxonomy): Bacteria > Pseudomonadati > Acidobacteriota > Terriglobia > Terriglobales > Acidobacteriaceae > Edaphobacter > Edaphobacter dinghuensis. The sequence goes on from NZ_BMGT01000001.1 coordinate 418,054, forward strand.
GGGCTGGGCTTTCGGTCGAGGTCGGCGATGGAGCCTTTCGCCTGAAGAAGTCGTTCGAGGCGGCGGACAAACTGGCGCGGCGGATGGTCATTCTCGGCGAGGACGAGCTTGCGTCCGGTATTCTGACAGTGAAGGACTTTGCGGCTGGCGAGCAGACGAAGGTTCCGCGCAGTGAGCTGGCCGAGGCTTTGCGCCGGTAGATTGCGGCAGATTTGATGAGCAGATAACAAAAAATCCGGTGAGCTGCGTTCCGCCACCGATATCACTAGCAAGGGAATTACAGTGCTTGATTTTCTAGGGAATTTGCAGCGCACGCACAAGTGCGGAGAGCTTCGTGTAGAGCAGGATGGCCAGGACGTTGTCCTGATGGGATGGGTGAACCGTCGGCGCGACCACGGCAACCTGATCTTTCTCGATGTGCGCGACCGCACCGGCATCACGCAGGTGGTGCTGGACAAAGAGATCTCGGGCGAGGCCCATGCCAAGGCTGAGGCAGCGCGGTCGGAGTACGTTGTCGCGGTGAAGGGCAAGGTACGGCGGCGCGAGGCTGGCCTCGAGAATCCGAACATGGCGACCGGCGGCATTGAGGTCGTCGCGCACGAGCTGCTGCTGCTGAACGAGTCGAAGACGCCTCCGTTCTCTCCTGCGGAAGATGCGATCGGCAACGAAGAGGTGCGGCTGAAGTATCGCTATCTCGACCTGCGGCGCACGGAGATGCAGCACAACTTCGAGCTGCGCAGCAAGGTAGCGATGGCCATTCGCAACTATCTTGTCGAGCAGGGATTTCTCGAGATCGAGACGCCGTTTATGACGCGCTCGACGCCCGAGGGCGCACGCGATTATCTCGTTCCCAGCCGCGTTCATGCGGGCAGCTTTTACGCGCTGCCGCAGTCGCCGCAGATCTTCAAGCAGATCCTGATGATCTCTGGCTTCGACCGCTACTTCCAGGTCGCGCGCTGCTTCCGCGACGAAGATCTTCGCGCAGATCGCCAGCCGGAGTTCACGCAGATCGACCTCGAGATGACGTTCCCGCAGCAGGAGACGATCTTCCATGTCGTCGAAGGATTTCTGACCGCCGCCTTCAAGGCCGCTGGCATCGCGCTGACGACTCCGTTTGTGCAGATGACGTATGACGAAGCGATCAAGAACTACGGCATCGACAAGCCGGACATGCGCCTGCCAGCGATGGTCTCGCTGAGCGATGAGCTGACGCCAGAGCTGCGCGAGACGCTGAAGATTGAGCAGGGCCTGCCCGTGCTTGGGTTTGTCATCCCCAACGTTGGCACGTTGAGCGGCACCGCACGAAAGGGCTTGCAGGAAGAGGTTCGCGGCGGCTTCGGCGACAGCGGGCTTGATCTGCTGGATGTCGTCCGGCTGAAGACGAACGCGACGTTCGCTCCGCTGGCCGAGGCGGTTGAGACGAAGCTGTCTGCTGCGCCCGATGACCTGCTCGTCGTGGTGACGCCAAAGCTGGGAACACCGGCGAAGTGGAACCACGATCCGCAGTGGATCTACAAGCGCGTCGGCGCGCTGCGTCTGCAACTGGCGCAGAAGTTTGCGGACAAGCATGGCCGCTTTGCCAAGACCGGTACCGAGGCCGACTACAAATTTGCCTGGGTCACAGACTTCCCGATGTACGAGTGGGACGAAGAGGCGAAAGTGTGGAACGCAGCGCACCATCCCTTCACGTCGCCGCATGAAGAGGACATCAAGGCGGGCCGCCTGACCAACGACAAGGGCGCGGTTCGTGCGCTGGCTTACGACATCGTTCTGAACGGCACGGAGCTTGGCTCGGGTTCGATCCGTATCCACCGGCAGGATGTACAGGCAGAGATCTTCCGCTCGCTCGGCATGACCGATGCCGAGGCAAAGGAGCGTTTCGGCTTCTTCCTCGACGCGCTGGAGTACGGCACGCCTCCACACGGCGGCATTGCGCTGGGCCTCGACCGCATCGTGATGATCCTTGCCGGAGCAAGCAGCCTGCGCGAAGTCATCGCCTTCCCGAAGACGGCAAAGGCGATTGACCTGATGGTCGATGCGCCGACTCCCGTGAGCGACCAGCAGATGCGCGAGCTGCACCTGCGAACCGTCACACGCACCTAACCGGAGATGCATTTAAACAAGAGAGGCCACTCCGCAATGGAGTGGCCTCTCTGTTGCTGCGATTAGTTCATCCAGCGCTTGTCGTTGGGATCTTTGCGCAGCTCATCGGGATCGATATAGCGGCCATCCTTGTCGAAGTGAACCTCGCGGTTCTGCTTGCGCATATAAACCTCGAACTTCTTTGCAGCACGGCGACGCTTCCAGCGGTAGTAGTCGTTTCTCACGCCGAAGTAGCGCTCACTCATGCCCAGCGCCATTCCCCGGCGCGGCGCAAACTTTGTGTACACGTAGCCCATCAACGCACCCGAAAGCTCGGTGAGGGCTCCGAAGCGGTCGTCGCCTTTCAGCAGAATGGCGATGCAGAGAACGATATAAATCCAGACCAGGTACTTCGCCTTCATGCGGACAAAGAAGAAGAACAGTATCTCTTGATCGCCGGCGATGACCGAGAAGGCCACCATCAGCGCGAAGATCGGTGACCAGGCACCCAGCGTAATCAGCTCCGGCCGAAGCCCAAACAGATGTACCAGCGTAAGCAGCGCTGCCAGCAGCCCTCCGGCAGCGGTCGAGAAGAGATAAAGCTCCATCAGCCAGCGAGAGCCACGCAGGTCTTCGAGGTACGCGCCGATAAACCACAGCGTCAGCATGGCGAAGAGCGTGCCCAGAATTCCCATCGGCAGAAAGCCATAGGTAAACAGCTGCCAGACCTCGCCGCGAAAGACGGCAGCGGGAACCAGCGCGAGATGCCCGAGCAGGATGCCGATGGGCCGAGGCGCCGCCCATCCGAATACCGCAAAGCCAAAGAAGGCGATGAGGTTGGCAAAGACGAGACGGCGTGTCGCCCCTGCAAAGGGCGGTAGCGCTAACGACATGGGGCCGGGACGAGCCATCGAATCTATATCTCTATTTCAACACGAATACCGTGCGAGCGTTTCCATCGTCTAACCGATTGCGTCAGGCTTCCCGCAATGGAAACCTGTACGATTGGCGATCAAATGCTCAATCGGAAACCGTGGCAAAAACACGTGCTTGACGAACGCGCCGGATGACCGCTAAATAGAAGATTGATGCGTCTGCGTGCACCGCTCCTACATCGTATAGGCGAGCAGCAGGCCCAAACCCCCGGAGGCTCCGACCATGGCTGTTGTATGTCCCGAATGCGATAACCCGATTGTCATCGATACCGATGAGGTAGAAGAAGGCGAGACGTTGCAATGCGACGAGTGCGGTCTCGATCTCGAAGTCGTATCGGTCGATCCGCTGGAGCTTGCCCCTATCGATGACTCCGGCTACGACGACGAAGATTCGGCCCCGATGCTGGATGAGGAAGATGAGTAACGTCTGCTCCGTCAAAGAGTAAGCCGTATACTGATGCCTATGAAGCGTACTCGTCTTTCGCTCCGTTCCCTTACCGGCAGAATGACCCTGGCTACTTGTCTGGCTGCGTCATGCTGTCTGGTGCTGCCTCAGATCTCCGTTGCGCAGAACCGCGGCCCCGTGCAGCGCACCATCGACGGCAAGGTTGTTGACAAGTCGGACGCTCCTCTCAAAGGAGCCGTCGTCTATCTCAAGGATGACCATACCCTTTCGGTGATGAGCAAGATCACAGGCGCCGACGGCACCTATCGCTTCGGCCAGCTCTCGCAAAACACCGACTACGAGCTGTGGGCCGAGAGCAACGGCAAGAAGAGCAAAACCAAGAACATTAGCTCCTTCGAGAGCCGAAATGCCTTTCACTTCAACCTCAAGGTGGACTGAAAGTCAGTTGAAGAAGAGCGCTGAACTTATCAACGCTCTTTTTCATCCCATCTTTTATCGCGCTGGAGCAGGGCTCAATCGGCCCGTTCCACGCGATCACCGTGGCTCGGCGGCTGGCTCGTCACCAGAAAACGTGCGCTCCTCCCGCTCCGGTTGAACACCTGGTGCACCCTTCCTGGAGCAACCTCGACTCCCTCCCCCACACGCAGCACAAACTCTTCGCGCTCGACCTCCATCGTCAGCTCTCCTTCAAGCACATAGAAAAACTGGCGCGCTCGCATATGAAAATGACGCCGCTCGCTCGCACCCGGCGGCATCTTCTCTTCAATAATGTTCAGCTCATCCGTGCGAACGAGATACCAGCCGTCGCAGCCATCGCCCCAACGATAGTGCTCGGCATCGACCGCTCTGACCGACTTCACAGCGGTATGTTCCCGTGTTTTTTGGCGGGGTTTTTATCTCGTTTCGTCGCCAGCATATCAAGCGCGGAGTTCAGACGCCGTCGCGTCTCGCTGGGCCGAATCACAGCATCGATATATCCGCGCTCCGCCGCGACATAAGGATTGGCAAACCGCTCGCGAAAGTCCTCCACCTTCTCTTTACGCGCCTCGGCCAGAACCTCGAGCTTCTGCTCCTCGCTGAGAGAGACGCCCTGCGGCATGACCGCTTCAGCACGGCGCAGCGTAGCGTCCAGCTCGCGCTTGTAGACGATATTGACCGCGCCCTCCGGCCCCATCACGGCAATCTCCGCCGTCGGCCACGCAAGATTTACATCGGTGCGAAGATGCTTCGAGCTCATCACGCAATACGCTCCGCCATAGGCCTTGCGCGTAATCACCGTCAGCTTCGGCACCGTCGCCTCGGCAAACGCATACAACAGCTTTGCGCCATGACGAATGATGCCGCCATGCTCCTGCTGAATGCCCGGCAAAAAGCCAGGCACATCCTCAAACGTAATCAGCGGAATGTTGAAGGCATCGCAGAACCGCACAAACCGCGCACCCTTCACGCTGGCGTCAATGTCGAGCACACCGGCAAGGTACGCCGGTTGATTAGCCACAATTCCCACAGACCGTCCCGCCATTCGTGCAAAACCGACGACGATATTCCGTGCAAAGTGCTCCTGCACCTGAAAGAAATAGCCATCATCGACCACACGCGAGATGACATCGACCATGTCATACGGCTGATTGCTCTCTTCGGGAACGATACTGTCGAGCGCAACATCGGCGCGCGCAGCATCGTCCTGCGTCATCTTGCGCGGAGGGTCATCGAGGTTGTTCGACGGTAGAAAACCCAACAGCTCACGCACCATCGCAAGGCACTCCTGATCGTCGTGCGCCATAAAGTGCGCCACGCCGGAGATCTCGTTGTGCGTCACTGCGCCGCCCAGAGCGTCCTTGGTCACGTCTTCATGCGTTACGGTCTTGATGACATCCGGCCCGGTGACAAACATGTAGCTCGTCTTCTCCGTCATCAAAGTGAAGTCTGTAATCGCAGGCGAATACACCGCCCCGCCTGCGCACGGTCCCAGTATGGCCGAGATCTGCGGCACCACTCCGCTAGCGAGCGTATTGCGCAGAAAGATGTCCGTATAACCAGCCAACGAGACGACGCCTTCCTGAATGCGCGCGCCGCCCGAATCGTTTAACCCAACAATCGGTGCTCCTACCTTCATCGCCATGTCCATGATCTTGACGATCTTCGCGGCGTTCGCCTCCGACAGCGAACCGCCAAAGACGGTGAAGTCCTGCGCGAAGACAAAGACCACACGCCCCTGCACGCGCCCATAGCCGGTGATAAATCCATCGCCGGGAACGCGCTGCGCGTCCATGCCAAAATCGGTCGCGCGATGCGTAACAAACTTATCGGTCTCTTCAAACGTGCCTTCGTCCAACAAAAACTCGACGCGCTCTCGCGCAGAGAGTTTGCCCGCCTTGCGCTCACGCTCGCGCCGCTCCACGCCTCCGCCCTCCTCGGCAATTGCGTGGCGCACGGCAAGCTCGGCGAGTTTGGATTGATGCAATCCTGATTTAGCAGCAGGCGATGCGACAGATTGATCGGAATGGCCCATAGAAGAGCGATTCTAGCAGCGGCACCTCTCAATCAGCAGTCCTTACAGATAGCTCCAAGACGTATTTCCGCATCTCTCTAAACCGAGACGCTAGCCGCGAGAAGCGAATATAAAGCGAATATAATAGACATAACTGGTCGATGGCTTTTCCACCCCAACCCGATCGCTTCACCTTCCTGCACGTCGATCTGAACAGCTTCTTCGCGTCGGTCGAGCAGCAGTTGCACCCGGAGTATCGCGGTCGCCCGCTCGCCGTCGTCCCCACAATGGCGGACACGACCTGCTGCATCGCTGCAAGCTACGAGGCAAAGAGACTGAAGATCAAGACCGGCACGCAGGTAGGCGAAGCCAAACGCATCTGCCCGGACATTGTGCTGATCGAAGGAGATCATGCAGTCTACTCCGACTACTCCGCACGCATTGCCAAGGCGGTAGAACTGGTCTGCCCGGTCGCTCACACACCTTCCATCGATGAGATGTCCTGCGAGCTAATGGGCCGCGAGCAGGAGCCGCCTCGAGCGAGAAAGATCGCGCTCGAGATCAAGCAGTCGATCTACAAGAATGTCGGCGAGGCGCTGCGCTGCTCTATTGGGATGGCTCCCAACCGCTACCTCGCCAAGATTGCCAGCGATATGCAGAAGCCCGACGGCCTCATCGGTCTGCTGCCATCGCAACTGCCTCGCGCCATCGCTCACCTCGAACTGCGCGACCTGCCCGGCGTAGGCGCACGAACCGAAGCACGCCTCAACGCGAAGGGCATCACCACGATGGAGCAGCTTCTCGCGCTCGATCGCAATGGCATGCACAAGCTCTGGGACAGCGTCTGGGGCGACCGCCTCTACCATTGGCTGCGCGGCGCAGAGAGCGGCGACGACGGCGCACCCGTCAGCAGCGGCATACAAAAATCGCTGGGCCACTCCCACGTGATGGCGCCCGAGTTCCGCACGCCGGAAGGCGCATGGGCCGTCGCACATAAATTGCTGCACAAAGCAGCGATGCGTCTTCGCATGGAAAACTTCTACACCGGCTCCATGGCGGTGACGATACGCTTCTCCCTCACCAAAGAGCAGGCTGCGCGCATCAAGGCCAAGCGCCACTTCAGCGGCCTCACTCACTCCGGCTGGGGCATGGAGGCACGCTTCCGCGACTGCCGCGACACCCTGACGCTGCTCGAAGTGCTGCGCGGCATATGGAGCCAGCGCCCACAAGGTGCGGAGTTTCAGCGGCCTTTCTTCGTCGGCGTCACGCTGCGCAATCTCATTCCTGAGAATGAATATCAGACAGAGCTCTTCGTCGATCCCAACAACCGCGCCGAGCTCTCCGCCACCATGGACAAGCTCAACCTCAAGTACGGCCACACCACGCTGCACTTCGCCGGGATGCTGCCCGCACGCGAATCCGCACCGACGCGCATTGCCTTCACGCAGATCCCCGTGCAGTACGGCGTCGACTACATGTAAAAAAATTAGACAGCACACATAGAAAAGCCCGGCCCTGAGGCAACCCCATCACCATAAGACGCACGACCATTCTTCTGCATCCCACATAAGAACTTGGGAAAGAGGAGACTGCTTAATGAATCTGCGCACCATTCGTTCCACCATGCATGCAGCGGCCTTGTGCGGCGCAGTTGTGCTGATGGCCACCGGCTGCAATAAGAAGGTCGACAACAACATGAACTTCAAAAACGCCATCGACACTTACTACAGTGCGCATCCTGCCTGCCTTTGGCCCGATTCAATGAAGTTTCCCGTCCAAGCTGACGTCTCCGACACCAGCAAGACCACACCCTACGACGCCCTCGTCGATCAGGGAATGCTCGAGCGCACCACCGTCGAAAAGACCAAGCTGATCATCTCCAGCAAACCGGTCAACAACTACGACCTCTCCGGCAAAGGCCGCTCGCTTTGGACCGTCGACGTGCAGCAGCCCGGCTACGGCAACTTCTGCTATGGCCATCGCAAGGTGACCAGCATCGACAGCTCTACGCCTGCAAGCTCTGCGGTCGGCGCCACCACGCAGATCACCTATCACTACACCTTGGCTGATGCACCCGCCTGGGCCACCGCCGCCGAAACCCAGAATGCCTATCCCCAACTCCACGCTGACGTGAGCGGCCCGCAGGTCGGCCATACCACCCTGACCAATACCGACAACGGATGGCAGGTCACTGGTACCGATCCTGATAACAAACCCGCCACTTCTGCTGACGGCAAGATCGTCGAATAGCAAGTAGCAGCAAATACCATCACAAAGCCGCACAAGGCCCATGTCCCGCTTCTGGAACATGGGCCTTGTGTCACTCATCTCTCTACGTGCTGCTATTTCCCCAAAGCAAGCGCAGCCTGCGCCGCGGCATACGACTTCATCTGATACTCATGCGGCGGCACATCGCCTGCAAGATAGCGCACAAAGTAATCCCACCGTCGCCGCGTCATGTAGAGATCGGCCTCGCCATAGGCGTGCGCCACATTCGGAATCAACAGCAGATCGAAGTCCTTGTTCGCCTTGATCAGCGCATCAACAACTAGCAGCGTGTTATTCATCGGCACATTGTTGTCCATCGTTCCATGCACCAGCAACAGATGCCCCTTCAGATTCTTCGCATAGTTCTGATTGGCCTGGCTGTCGTAGTTGCTGGTTCCATCGGCGTGCTTCACTTCAAGCCCCGCCCACTTCTCCGCCCAGTCGTCCTCGTAGTCACGATTGTCATGATTGCCACTCTCCGCGATGCCCACCTTGAAGAAGTCGGGATAGTGAAACATTGCCGACACCGTCGCATTGCCGCCGCCTGAGTGACCATAGATTCCAGCGCGGTCGATGTCGATGAACGAATACTTAGCCGCAAGCTCCTTCATCCCCGCCATCTGATCGGGAATCGTGTCGTCGCCAAGATTGCCATAGTAGAAATCGTGAAACGCCTTCGACCGCGACGGCGTTCCCATGCCATCAATGCACACCACTACAAACCCAAGCTCTGCCAGCGATTGATCGTCACGGTGCGCCGCGGCAAAGGCCCGGCTGCCGCACGAACCCGTCTGCGGCCCAGGATAGACATGGTTCACAATCGGATATTTTTTCGACGCATCAAAGTTCGTCGGCTTGAACATCAAGCCATAGAGATCAGTCTTGCCATCGCGAGCCTTCACCGTAATCGGCGTCGGCGCAACCCAGCCTGCCGCCAGCAGCCGCGTAATATCCTGCTTCGCTACGTTGCTGATCAGCTTGCCGTCGCTGTCTCGCACCACTGACACCTGCGGCGCGGTCGGCGTTGAGTAAACATCGACAAAGTAGCGGCCATCAGGCGACGAGGTCACCGCATGGTCTGCATCTTCCGGCGTCAACCGCTGTTGTCCCGTACCGTCGAAGTTGACGCTGTAGTAGCTCGAAAAATAAGGATCGACCCCGGTCTCTTTTCCCACGGCAAGAAAATAAATCTTCCGCGCCTTCTCATCGACGTGCAGCACCTGCGTCACGTCTCCATCGCCATGCGTGATCTGATTTTTCAGCTTGCCGGTCGTCAGATCATATAGATACATCTGGCCCCAGTTGTCGCGTTCACTGAACCACAACACCTCATTCGACTGCGGCAGATACTTCCAGTTGACCTTGCCGTTGCCGCTCTCGAAGTACGTCGCCACCGTCTCCTGCATCACATCACGCACATCGCCATTCTCCGCATCGGCCACGCGCAGCCACTCCTGCTTATGGTCGCGCGAGGTCGAAACAAACGCGAGATGCTTTCCATCCTCGCTCCACTGCACGTCATCCCAGGTCTTCGTAGGCTCGCAGCTCACGTCATCGCACAGGGTAGACCGATGCTGGTCCGGCGGCATCTTCAACCGGATCACCTTGCGCTTGTCCACATCGATAATCATGCGCTCGATCATCGTCACGTCGGCATCACCCACCAGCGGATACTTCCAAGCCCTCAACACCGGATGCCCGTTGGTCACCGGTACCAGGTACATCTCGCCGTCCTTGCGCTGGTCCTGCTGAAAGGTCGCGATCTTCTTCGAGTCCGGCGACCACACCAACACTGCGCTGTCGCTCTGCTGCCAGCCCGCATTGTCCGTCGCATAGCCAAAGTCCTTCACGCCGTCCTTAGTCAGCTGCGTCTCTTTGCCTGTCGTCATATCGCGAACCCACAGGTTGTAGTCGCGAATGAACGCAATCTTCTTTCCATCAGGAGAGATGTCAGCCTCAGCCACGCCGTGGCTCTCAGAAAACAATCTCGCAGCCACCGCATCCTTCACCGGCACCGTCACGACCTGGCACTTGATGGCATCATGCAACTCGCAGCGCATCGTCTCGCTGTCGATGTTCACGATCGCAACGCTTCCATCGTTCTCAAGCGCAAGATCCGTGATCGCCAGATGGTGCGCATCGAGCACCATCTTTCCCTGCGTCGCATCCGACATCGCCGCTGCAAGCTTTTCGCGATCGAACGCTGTCACCTTCGTTCCACGCACCGGATCGACCACCACAAACTCCGCGCCATCTGCGCCACGGTCGCGATACCAAAAGCGGCCATCCGCCATAAACTTCACATTTTCCACCGTGTGCAGCACCAGCGGATTGACGTTATAGTCCATGAACTTCTCTGCGCGCGCATAATCTTCCGTCGTAAGCTGTCTTCCCTGCGCTCTTGCGCCCGCCAACAAACAGCATCCGACTGCGACTCCCAGCCAACCCTTGCCAGCCAACATCCAGCACCCTCCCAACCTATTCCTTGCCTGCCTCAGCGCCGCGCGCCTTCCACAACACCTGCCGCAGAATCCCCATCCACACCGGCACATCGCTCGCCGACACTCCCATGCGCAAGACCAGCCGCCTTATCTGCGCCTCATCGCTGTTCGCCGGATGCCTTCGCGTGTAGCCAGTCTCTTCGAGCACCTCGGTCAGCAGCGTCTTAAGCCGCTCCACCTCACCGGCCGCAGCCGCAGCCGCAACGCCCACTCCGGCATGCACTCCCGTCTCGCGCACCAGCTCATACAAGCACACCGCCGCAGCCTGGCCAAGGTTCATCGAGGGGTGCCGCACATCCTCATGCTCTTTCATGGGAATCGTCAGCAGCCAGTGGCAATGGCTCAGCTCGTCGTTGCTCAGCCCCGTCTTCTCCGAACCGAACAGCAGCGCCACTCGCCCCTTTAGCTCCAGCGCTCCCCTGATCTCCGCCGCAGCCTCCGGCAACGCGTGCAGCGGATGCAGCAACGCTCGCTCGCCCACAGCAGTCGTGCCCACAACTAATGTGCAATCGGCAACCGCTGCGGCTACGCTATCGAACTCCATCGCGCCAGCCACAACGTCGGAAGCGTCCACCGCAGATCGCGCCGTGGCAAAGGGCACCGCATACTCGTTTACGACGCGCAGATGGCGAAATCCGAAGTCGTGCATCGCCCTCGCCACCGCGCCAATGTTATTTGGATTGCGCGCGCGCACCAGCACCACGCACACCTGGTCGAGTTGTTGTTGACTCAGCACTCCCATCATTCTAGGTGCAACCCCACCCTATAGGGAGTCCGAACGCAAAACCGCCGGCGCATTGCAGCGCCGGCGGCTTCACTTCATCATCAGACTACTTGCTTAGCGACGCTCCTCACGTGCCGGTGCCGCATGTGCCGCGGGACGGGCCTGCGGGCGAGCTTGAGGACGGGCCTGTGGCTGCCGCGCCGCATTGTGCGTGTCGTTGTTGATCGACCGGCTGACATTGTTCTGCCGCTGGTTGATCTGCTGATGCTCCTGCTGCGTCAGGCGGCCGTTGTTCGCGGCACGATCATTCGCAGCCTGCCGATTGATGCTGGCCTCGCGGCTCTCGATGTTCCGAGTCTCGCCTGCCGTCATCTGGCCAGAGCGTACGCCGTTGGCAACGCGCTGCTGCTGGTTGAAGGCGCGCTGGTTGACGCTGCGCATCGCCGTAACCTGCGGACGTCCGTGATTGACCGAGGCGAGCTGTCCACGATCCTGCGCCGCGGCATCGCGATGGCTAATCTGGCTGGCCGTCGGCGAGAGCCGGTGATCGCGCATCGCGGCCTCTTCCTGCGGTGTGGCCCGCGCATCGATACCACCGTGACCGCCGTTGTAGCTTACGCGGTTGTAGTTATTCACGACCACCGTGCGGTTGTACACGTTGTGAACGTTCGTCACGTTGATGTTGTTTACGGAACGGTTGTAGGCGAAGACTCCATGGTTCCAGTAGCCGCCTTCATATCCGTGTCCCGTGTATCCGAAGCCATAGTTCACGCCGCCGTAGAAACCGATGTGCGGGCCCCAGTATCCGGCGTGGAAGATAAATGCGCTGCCGCCCCAGCCCCAATAGCCCGGCGTCCACAGGTAGCCAACCATCGGCGGCTGCACCCACACGCCAGGAACCCAGTAGTAGCCATCCGGCCCGTAAGCCCAGTAACCCGGCGTCCAGATGTAGCCATCCCCCGGGCAAAGCGGTTGCGTATAAACAGGCAACACCGGCGGAGCAATGTTCACAGAGATGAACACTCCGGCAAAAGAAGAAGCAGGAACCAGAATCAGGGCCGCTGCCATAACCAACTTACGAATTGAGCTGAAAGATCGCATCTACTTAACCTCGGAAATAGCGTTACGGCATCTTTGCCGCCGCCTCAAATCTTTAGAGCCGTGCCGTGCTGGCCACAACCTCTAACCTGCCTCTACTGGAACACACGCTCTGCCGCAAAGTTTCCACATTCGCATAAAAACTTGATCAACTACAACGAACGTGGAATACATAGCGCAATAAGGTTGCCCATAAAGGAAAAATCTTCCTTCTTGTTTGTACTTTTGTCAGAGAGCCACATCATCTAACGAATGCAACAGCAACGCAGGTTCGCTCTGCTTGTGCTCGCGGGCATCGAGCTACGCTTTAAAAGCGATGCGATCGGCAGATGCATCTTTGTCGATATCTATTGATGAGTCGCTCTTCTGCTCGCAGCCTTCTTCTTCGTCGTCTTCGTCTCGGACTTCTTCGCAGGATGCTTCCCTGTTTTCTTCATCGACTGCACCAGCTCATGCCAATCCTTCTCCGTCTGGTTCGCATAGGCCTCCGCAAACTTTACGACGGCCTCATCAAACCGCGCCGACTTGCCGAGATATCCTCCCAGCATCAGGCAATCGCCCGACCGCCCATGGCCTCGCGCCAACAGCTCACCGCACACGCTCGCATACTCCAGCAGCCCCGCCTTCAGGTCCGTCAACTGAATCGACGCTTTGTGGTCATTGAGCTGCCTCACCATATACTCGCGCCCATCGATCGTCGTCCAACCCAGAAAGGGATCGGACTGCATCTGCATCGCCCGCTCACCCTCCACCGCGCGTCGTCCCTGGTGATATTTGCCTCTGTGGTTCGATAGCCCTTTGCCCCCATTCACATGCCCAATATAAGGAGCATAGGCCGAGGCCACCTCTTCCTTAATTTGAATAAACAGCGGGTCCTTCACTCCATTGCCTTCCATGTAGACGCAGTAGTCGCGCAGCCCCACCGATCCCGTTCCCACCACCTTGAACGCCACATCCACCGGCCTGTACTGCGAGAAGAGATGCCGCCGCTCGCGCAGCAGGCTCTCCGCATACAGCTCCAGCGAGGCCACCACGCGCTCAGCCTCCTGTCCCTTCACTCGCGTCAATACCGGAGGCATCGTCTTGAAGATGCGGCCCTCCTGCTGCTGGTGTGCGGCCTTCTCCACCTCCGTCAGCTCCGACAGCGTATGCATCGGCGTCGCCCGCTCTGCCATCCGCAGAATCCCCTCTACCGGCGATACATTCTTAAGTCGGTGTACCTGGTAGCGTGCCATCTCGAGCAGCGGCATCCGCGCAAACGCCGTAATGCAGTACCGGTAGCGCTCCAGAAAGACCGCCGCCGCATCGTTGCAATGCGCACTCTTTACGCCTGCCTCGCGTCCCGCCAAGATCAGGCTCGTCGCCATCCGTTTTACGTCCCACTCAAACGGCCCCACAATCGTCTCGTCAAAGTCGTTGATGTCGAAGACCAGCCGTCCATCCGGCCCGGCATACGCACCCAGATTGCGCACATGCGCATCGCCGCACAACTGGCTCAGTATCCCCGTATTGCCCACCAGCGACAGGTCATAGGCCATCACCGGAACCGCACCGCGAAAGTATCCAAACGGAGAGAGCGCCATGCGCTCATACTTCAGCGTCACCAGCGCCGGAACCCGGCCGCGCATCGACGCCGCCATCAGCTTCAGGGGATCTTCCCTGCGCTCGCCAGCCTTCCACTCCGCATGGACAGTCCGGCGAATCTGCTTGCGCCGCTCCTGCCCCAAAACAAACCGTTCCTTCACACCAAGCGTCTTCGTCATAAAAACACCGCTCCTGAGGGCCACACAAGCCTATCGCTTGTGCGCTTCATACTCCATCAAAATAAGTGGGCCGGAATGACAAACAGAAGTTACAACCAATGTGCGCTCCACATCGATGCGAACTCTGTCTTCAACACAACTAGGTAACGCAGTGAGAGTTTGGATCTCGGGACAGGCTCAGGCTGGGCGCAAATATGAAGGAGCCCTTGCCGTCACCCAGCATCACGTCGTAGGTGTCGCCGTCATCGTCGTCATAAACCACCGCCAGGTCGAGAATGCCGTCGCCATTAAAGTCCGCCACTGTAATGTGAGGCGTCTTCCCCGGCATCCGCATCGGGAACGACCCTGCGCTCCGGAACGATCCCTTTCCTGTGCCCAGCAGAATCGCCACCGAGCTCGCGCGCCAGTCCGAGACCGCCACATCCAGAACGCCGTCGTGGTTGAAGTCACCCACCGCGATCGAGACCACCGAGCTCAGATGCGCCACCACACCGGCAGAAGCCATCTTGCCCGTGCCGTCGTTAAGCAGCAGCGTCAACGTACCGTCATCGTCTCCCACCAGCAGATCGGGAATACCGTCCTGATTAAAATCGCCAATCGCGACATCCGTAGGATTGCGGCCCGGCAAGGGAATCGACGCTAACGGTTTAAAGGTACCGTCCGCCTGCCCCAGCGATACCGTCAACACCGCCGGTCCTGAGTGCTCTCCGGCAGCAGGCACAGCCTGCGCCATATCGGCGATGCCGTCGTGATTGAAGTCCCCGATCACCGTCAGCCGTGAAGTCACGTTATCATCATCGTCGGAGTCCGCGGCCGCCGGCGGCGCAGCACTGGCACCCGAAGCACTGGCACCCGGCGCGACAGCAGCCAAAGCGCCCGGCTTAACCGCCCACGCAGGAGTCGGCACAAGCCCGGCAACCGCAGCAATAGCCGCAAGCAAAAAGACGCCTGAGCTATGCCTGATGACGGTACGGAACATCGTGCTCCCTCCTGAAGTAAGACTAAACTCTCAAGCCCAAACTCCGCCATTTAGTCTTTCTCGCCTGCTCATCTAAACTGATACTTCCAGCCAGCATGTCCGACAACTTCGCCCAGACCGTCAAGCAGCAGGCCGACATCGTCAAGATCATTGGCGACTACGTGAAGCTGCGCAAAACCGGCGCACAGAACTACACCGGGCTATGTCCGTTTCATAAAGAGAAGACCGGCTCCTTCTCCGTCAATGCCAACCACGGCTACTTCTACTGCTTCGGCTGCCACGAAAAAGGCGACGTCTTCACCTTCGTCATGAAGCTCGAAAACGTCAGCTTCCCCGAGGCCATCCGCACCGTTGCAGCAAAGTGCGGCATCCCTCTACCCAAGCGCGAGTTCAGCTCTCCCGAAGAGGCACGCGAAGCCGGGCTTAGGCGTCAATTAATCGACATCCACGAGGCCGCTACTCAATACTTCGAGGCGCAGCTCAAATCGCCCGAGGCCGCCCGTGCACGCGAGTACCTCTCCGGCCGCGGCGTCACGCCTGAGACCATCACCAAGTTCCGCATCGGCTACGCGCCCGACGACTTCAACGACATGCGCGACCGCCTCAAGCCGCACTTCAACGAAGAGGCCATGCGCGCCAGCGGCCTCTTCAGCGCGAAGGAGCAGGCCGACGGAACCCACGGCCAGCTCTACGCCCGCTTTCGCAAGCGCATCACCTTCCCCATCGCCAACGAGCAGGGCAAGACCATCGCCTTCACCGCACGCGCCCTCGATAGCCAGGACGAAAAGGGCCGCGACATCGCCAAGTACATGAACTCGCCGGAGACGCCGCTCTACACCAAGGGACAGGTCCTCTTCAATCTCGACAAGGCCAAGGCCGACATGCGCAACCACGACTTCGCGCTTCTCGTCGAAGGCCAGATGGACTGCATCTCCGTCTACATGGCCGGGGTCCACAACGTCCTCGCCACCTCGGGCACGGCGTTTACCGAGATGCAGGTGCGCCTGCTCAGCCGCTTCACCAAGCGCGTCGTCGTCAACTTCGACCCCGACACCGCCGGAGCCAATGCCGCCGAAAAATCCATCGCGCTGCTCACCGAAGAGGACTTCGAAGTAAAAGTAGTCGCGCTCGAAGGCGGCCTCGACCCCGACCGCTTCGTCCGCGAACAGGGCATTCAGGCCTACCTCGCTGCACTACGCGGAGCCAAGCGCCACTCCGACTACCTCATCGACCGCGCCCGCCAGCTCTTTCCCGCACGCACAGCGGACGCTAAGGTCAAGGCGCTCAACTTTCTGCTACCTCACATCCGCCGGATGCCCAACCGCATCCACCGCGACGAGTTCGCCGCCGACGCCGCGCAAAAATTAGGCATCGACTCGCAGATTTTCCGGCAGGAGATCAAGCAGGCCGCCGCCCAGCGCGTCGAAAGCGTCCGCTCGCACA
Organism: Edaphobacter dinghuensis; assembly: GCF_014640335.1. NCBI lineage: Bacteria > Pseudomonadati > Acidobacteriota > Terriglobia > Terriglobales > Acidobacteriaceae > Edaphobacter > Edaphobacter dinghuensis. The sequence continues at coordinate 434,744 of NZ_BMGT01000001.1, forward strand.
CCGCAGACCCCGCCAGCGAGAACGAGCGCATTCTCCTCCGCGCTCTTGTACTTCCTGAAAGCGATCCCGCCCGCGTCCTCGCCGCCGACCAGTTAAGCCAGCATCCCGAGTGGTACGAGAACCTGCCCGCCGCCGCCGTTATGGAGACGCTGGCCAATGCTCCCGTCCCGCCCAATCCGCTCGACGCGGCGACCGACCCACAGAGCCACACCCTGCTGGCACTCGCCCTCCAGCACCACGAAGATCCCGCCGAAGCCCCACACGACGCTCAGACCATGACCGAGCAGGTCGAGCACGCCCTGCATGCGCTCGAGACCCGCCGCCTCGAACGCCGTCAGCGCGAGGTCCGCAGCCTCATCGCCGAGGCCGACCGCCGCGGCGACCACGCCATCCTCGCCCAGCTCACCGCCGAAAAGCTCCAGATCGACCGCGCACTCCGCCAGCGCTGAAATTACCCCGGATTCACACGAATCCTTTAAAATCATTCGATATTGCAACTTCCTCCTCCCCACCCTCAACCGAAAATATCGCACCCGGTAAACTGACAACTGAGGCCAACGACGACGCATGGATAGTTCCGTAAAACGCCGCTTGACCCTTGGGTTCATCTCCAATTGGATCAGCAAGTTAGCATCAACCATCATTCAACTCGTCCAGGTCCCGGTCTTTCTCCACTTCTGGGCCGTACCCGTCTATGGCGAATGGATGATCCTGAATTCCATCCCTTCATACCTTAGTTTCAGCAACATAGGCTTCGGCAGCGTCGCCGGCAACGAGATGACCATGATGGTCGCCCGCGAAGACCGCCAGGGCGCACTTCGGGTCTTTCAAAGCTGCTGGTGGTTCATCGCCATGATCTGCAGCGCGGTGATCGCCCTGCTGAGCATCGTGCTCTACTACATTCCCGCCGCCCGCCTGCTGAAGATCCACAACATCAACCCGTCCGACGCCAAGTGGATCATCTTTTACCTGGGCGTCTCGGTCATGCTGGGCCAGTTCGAGCAGCTACTTCAGTCGGCGTATCGCTGCATCGGCCGCTATCCCTACGGCTCGTTCATCAAAAGCATCTTCTCGCTCTCTGCCTTCACCTGCATGATTCTCGCCGTAGTCTTCCATGCAGATCCGCGCATCACTGCCCTTGTCTTTGCCTGCGCGAACGTTACCGGCACATGCATTCTTTGCATACTCGTCCAGCGCGACATCCCCTGGATCGAGTACGGATGGAAGCACGCCAGCTTCGCCGAGATCCGCGCCCTCGCCCGCCCGGCCATTGCCTTCATGGGCTTCCCCATCGGCAACGCGTTGAATCTTCAAGGAACTCTGCTGGCTGTCGGATACGCTCTCGGCCCCACCGCCGTCGTCGTCTTCGGCACCGCGCGCACTGTCTCCCGCGTCGCCCTGCAGATGGTGCAGATGGTCAACACCACCTTTGAACCCGAGATGTCGATCGCTTACGGCGCACGAAACTATTCGCTCGTCCGCTCGCTGCTGCGCCGCGCCTGCCAGCTTGCGCTGATCGTCGCCCTGGTCATCGTGATCGGCATGATGACGGTCGGCCCGTGGTTCCTCCACCATTGGACCGGAGGCCACGTTCCTCCCAGCCGCGTCCTGCTCGACATCCTCCTGCTGGTCGTCGTTCTTTACGCGCTCTGGTCCACCAGCTCCGTGCTGATGACCTCGACCAACCAGCATCAGCGGCTGGCCACCTATTACGTCATCGGAACCAGCCTCGCCTGCACCCTCTGCTACTTCCTCGCCCGCGCCTTCGGGCTTTACGGCGCGGCTGCTTCGCTGCTGGTGTCGGAGATCGTGATGAACCTGTACGTCGTCCCGGCGGCACTGCGTATCTCCCAGGACACCCTACCGGCGTTCCTCACCAGCATGCTGCACTATCCCAACTTCCTGCGCCCGGCCGCCCTTCTCGCCCGTGTCCGCAGGTCAAGCCCGGGATTGGAAAGCTGAAATCCTGTAGCTGGCTCACCAAACACGCTGTTCGTATATCTCTCTAAACTATGCCCAGATTTCAGACTACCGACCCCGGATACAAGAACAAACACGGCCAAATCGTCATCTCCCGCACCGGATTTCCCTCGGAATCCTTCCCCGGCCAGACGATCTACCATCTCCGCTGCGGCCATTGCGGCCACGAATACGGCTCTGCCGGCAAAGACATCCACCTCCGCCGCTGCCCTCGCCATCAGGACGGGACCAAGGGCGAACCTCTGCGCGAGCCTGCCCCGAGTCTTTTTCCCTCCGGGAGCGTCTAAAAGATGTGGTATCCTGTGATTCGCTGGGGACGTGTGCCTTCGAATGCCCTGACCCTCTGAGGTCGCCGGGCTTGCCAACGCGGTCTAAACCGCAACCAACTCCCTGCTCACTAGTTACAACCAAGGGAATACTCCGTCTGAAGTCCGAGAGTCTATTTTGAGACATCGACTGGCTCAGAACGGCATCCCAATCTACAGAATCTCTTGCAGGAGTGCGCATAGCCGTGGCCGAAGAACTTGATAAGTACGAAGAAGATATAGACAAGATGATCGATACAGGTAAGGAGAAGGGATATCTCACCTATGGCGAGGTCAATGACCTTTTGCCCGGTGACATCACCACCCCCGACGACCTTGATGATCTTCTCACCACCATTAATACCCAGGGCATCGATGTGCTCTCCGGCGAGTCGAAGTTTGGCAGCGACCGCGACAAGTATGAGCCCGAGGCCGGTGAAGAATCCGACGACGTAGAGCTTGACCTGACTCCCGGCACACTCGAGAAGACCAACGATCCCGTCCGCATGTATCTGCGCGAGATGGGCACCGTCCCGCTGCTCACCCGCGAGGGCGAAGTCGAAATTGCCAAGCGCATCGAGCGCGGCCAGCTTCGCGTCATGAAGGCCATCTCGCGCTCGCCCATCGTCATTCGCGAGATCGTCGCCCTCGGCGAAGACCTGAAGCGCGGCGTCCGCAATATTAAAGAAGTCGTCACCTTCGACGAAGAAGAGCTGACCGAAGAGATCCTTGCCGCCCGCGTGCGCGCCACCGCCAGCCGCATCGACGTCATCACCAAACACCAGAAGAAGATTCACACCCTCGAAGAAAAGCTGGCCTCGCCCACCGGCAAAGACTCCAAGGCCAAGGCGAAGGAGACGCGCAAGACCCGCTGGCTGATTGGCCGCGAGCACGTCTACATCAACCGCATCGTCCGCGAGCTGAAGTACACCAACGGCGAGAAGAAGCGCCTGCTCGACAAGGTCAACAAGACCGTCGACGCCATGCGTACGCTCGAGCGCCAGATCAAGACCCTCGAGAACAAGTACGAAGCATCGAAGTCCGAAGAACTGCGCAAAGAGTACAAGCGCCAGCAGAAGAACTGCCGTGTCGACCTCGAGCGCGTCGAGCTCGATGCCGGTATCAGCATCGCCGACCTCAAGCGCACTCAGCGCGAGATGATTCAGGGCGACATGGACGCCGAGCGCGCCAAGCGCGAGCTGATCGAGGCCAACCTTCGCCTTGTCGTCTCCATCGCCAAGAAGTACACCAACCGCGGTCTCCAGTTCCTCGACCTGATTCAGGAAGGCAACATCGGCCTGATGAAAGCCGTTGATAAATTCGAGTACCGTCGCGGTTACAAATTCTCGACCTACGCGACGTGGTGGATTCGTCAGGCCATCACCCGCGCCATCGCCGACCAGGCACGCACCATCCGCATCCCGGTGCACATGATCGAGACCATCAACAAGCTCATCCGCACCTCGCGTCAACTAGTGCAGGAGCTTGGCCGCGAAGCGTCTTCAGAAGAGATCGCCCGCCGCATGGACATCCCGGTCGCAAAGGTCCGCAAAGTCCTCAAGATCGCGCAGGAGCCTATCTCGCTCGAAACGCCGATCGGCGAAGAAGAAGACTCGCACCTTGGCGACTTCATCGAAGACCGCATGGCCGTCTCGCCGTCTGACGCTGTGATCTCGGTCAACCTGAAGGAGTACACCTCGCAGGTGTTGCGTACCCTGACGCCGCGTGAAGAGCGCGTCATCAAGATGCGCTTCGGCCTCGAAGACGGCTCCGAGCACACGCTCGAAGAGGTTGGCCAGTCGTTCCAGGTCACACGCGAGCGCATTCGCCAGATAGAGGCCAAGGCGCTGCGCAAGCTCCGTCATCCCAGCCGCAGCCGCAAGCTGAAGGCCTTCGTCGACGGCGTCAAGGATATGTAACCTGCATCAGGAGTTATCAAAACAATGAGCAACGATCGAAGCGCCTGCATCCTGAGGCGCTTCGATCGTTTTGACTCACTGCTCAGCGTTCGTGACCTGCACCATGCAGACAGATTGAGCGATCAGCTTCGATATAATCAAGAAGAGACGATGCCGTGTAGGCGCACTCTCAACGATCAAATATTTTCAAGCAACTTAAATTGACGTTCTCGTTATCACTGCATTTACTTTCTGCACGCCTCCTGCCTTTACAATTAATCTAATCTTGCTAAAAGCAAAGGGAGGAAGCCATTCAGCCCACATTAGCTTCTTCCATCAGCCATTCCTCTGAACCTGGTCGCACGATCGAGGAAACCCGTCAGCGGCCCAAGCTCCGCCTCACTCACATCCGCGAGCTGGATGGCATCCGCGGAATGGCTGCTCTCGCCGTCTATTTTCATCACGTCTGCTATACCTCCATCCGCTTGCAGGACTGGGGTCCGGGCATCCGCGGGCTTTATCATCTGTCCGCCTATGGAAACAACGGGGTCGATCTCTTCTTTGTTCTCTCCGGATTTCTCATCACCTCGCTGCTCATCCAGGACCGCGCCAGCACTACCTACTACCGCAACTTCTATTGGAAGCGCGTTCTTCGCATCCTTCCTCTCTATGTTCTTTGCCTGATCGGCGTCTATCTCTTCGTCCCCAACTCGCACGGCTACGTTCTGTTGGCGGCGTTGTTCGTCGTGAACTTCGCAGAGGTCTTCCACGTCATTTCGACCGGGCCCTTCTGGACCCTGGCCATCGAAGAGCAGTTTTATCTGCTCTGGCCCACCGTCGTCCGCCGCCGCTCCATTCCTCAGCTCATTCGCTGGAGCATCGGCATCGGCCTCAGCGCAGTCATTCTTCGCCTGCTCGCTGCTTCGATCGGCCATCACAACTACGACCTTACCTTTCTGCGTTGCGATGGCCTGGCTATCGGTGCCTTCATCGCCTGCCAGTACGCGCTCAAGAACGATCAGGGCGCACAGCTGGCGGAGAGCGCCAAAGGCTGGATCACAGCGGGTTTTGTTCTTGGAGCCATTCTGTTCGCGGCCAACTTTCTGCCCTGGCACACGCAGCGGCAACTGGCATTTATCTCAGCGGCCTATCAAACCGGCGTCTCGCTTCTGGCCGGCTCTCTGATTGCCTTTGTCATCGTGCATAGCGGCACACGCTATCTCGCCATCTTCCGGTGGCGCCTTTTTACCTTCTTCGGACTAATCAGCTATGCCGTCTACATGATCCATATGTACGTGCTGATGGCGTACGACCATCTGCGCGGGCCTCTGCCTGCCGGAGACCTTACCGCCTATGCCGTTCGCTTCTTCACCGTGCTTGCCATCAGCGTCCTGCTGGCAGTGATGACCTATTACTTAATCGAGAAGCCTGCCATCTCATTGCGGAAGTACGTTCTCGCTCCCTCGAAGCCATAACATGCCCGGCATGAACCGCCGCTAGTTCAGGCGGTTCAGCGCCGCACAAAAAGGCAATGGAACCGCAGCAATTCTTTGCGCGTATTCTCTCTAAGTCTGGGAGAATGCAGCCATGCTGATCACCGATCCTATCTACACCGCCAACATGAACCCGCAGCAGCGCGCCTGGTTCTATGCCGAGTACGAGCAAGCCCGTAAGGACGAGGCCATCGGCGTTCTCTTAGCACTCTTCCTCGGATGCTTCGGACTCCATCACTTCTACCTTCGCCGTAACGGGCTTGGCGTGCTCTACCTCCTGTTCTTCTGGACCGGCCTCACCGCGATCCTCGGCTTCATCGAGTGCTTCCTGATGCCAGGCCGCGTCCGCGACTACAACGCGGCCCAGGCTACTTATATCGCCAGTAATATCCTCGCTACTCCCGTCGGTTACAGCGCAGCCGTTCCGCGCTGCCCCGTCTGTGGCGTGGCCTCCGAACCGGGTGCGGCCTTCTGCACGCACTGCGGAACCGCCGTCGTTCCGCCTGCAACGGCCTGAGTTTTCAACCAGTGCATCCTGTGTGACCGGATCTCTCGCATAAAAAAGAAGCCCGCATGATCGCCATGCGGACTTCTTTTTTATTTCTCGAAAGCAGTAAATCGCAGCGTTACATGTTGGTGTGGCCGCCGCGCATCTCTTCGTTAAAGGTGGGCTTGGTGAAGGCGAGCGCGTCCGCCAGCTCCTTTGCATACTGCTCGTTGCGGGCCAGCAGGGTTGCAGTGGACGTGGCGTATTCGCCATCGGCTGCCAACTGGATGAGGCCTTCTGCAGCCAGTGCCTTCGCAAGCTTCTTCAGCTGGTCGAGCGTGGTGTCGAGGTACTGCGCATCGCGCGGATCGACCAACCACACCGGGGCTCCGCCACCGAGCACGCCCGAAAGCCAGTAGGTCTTGGCGGCGAGGAACTCCTTCTGCTGCGCTTCGGTGGTGTCGTTGAAGACGAACACCTTGCGCTTGGAACTGTAGTAGCGCGTCGTGACCGGCACCGGCTGGCGGTTGCCGCTCTTAACCAGCTCCAGTTGGCCCTGGTCCATGGTCTTGCGCACAGCGTTGTAGATAAAGCTCTCGGCAAAGGGCTGCTCGGGAGCGGCGACGACCTCGCGAAAGGTCACCGTCATAGACGCGGCAATCTTGGAGTGCAGCAGGCGCTCATTTCCATCTTCGAGCCAGACTTCGCCGTGGACGAGCGAGGTGTCCGCGCCCGAGGTCGAGGCGTGAAAGGGCCACTCGAACTTACCGAAGCTCAACGGCAGGCCGCCGAGGGTGAGGTAACAGTCGGGGCGCGCGCTCTTGAGGCGCTTCGCAGCCTCGGCAAGATATTCCTTCACGACACCGGCCAACGCCGCACTGCTGAAGTCGAATGCGGCGCTCAGCTCAAGCACCTGCGTCTTCGATGGGTCGGAGGCGAGCCCGAGCGTAAACCGCGTCGTGGGGCCGCCGCTAAAGTCCTTGCCTTCGACGCTCGAAACCACTGCCAGACCGGCTGCCTGTGCCGCCGCTACCACCTGTCCTGCCAATACCGTCTGTGCTTCAATACTCATCTGCCCGTATCATCCTTTATTTTTCGGCGATCCTGACTATTTTACGACTCCCGCAGAACTGCGATGGAGGGCACCCCTTGGGGTACTTTTGCCGTAAATCTCCTGATTGCATACAGATGCGTGGAATATCCATCGCAAAATATTGCATTCAAGAGAGTTATAGTCAAGATATTGCATTGAAAAGAGTTAGCGGCGCTGACCGACCGCGGCCTTGAAATCTTTTCTTCTGCTGTCTTATGCCTTAATTGTAATGAATGGCGAGAAACTAATTTGCAGGTTTGCGGGATTTATTTTCTTCTGCAACTTATTTATATAGTTATAGTTACGAAACGACCCCCATTCAGGGGCACTTGACAGGAATTTTAGGGGAGCCGATAAAAGGCTCCAATTGGCCATGGACGATCAACTCTCCTCCACATCCCGGCTCGAAGCCTTCTCCGACGGCGTCATTGCGGTCATCATCACCATCATGGTGCTGGAGCTGAAGGTTCCAGCACAGCGCGGCGTCGCCGGTCTGCTCTCCGTTGTGCCGACGCTGGTGGTCTACTTCATCTCGTTCAGCTTTACCGCGATCTACTGGGTTAATCATCACCATCTGGTCCATCGGATCGAGCAGTCGGACCAGCGCGTGCTCTACGCCAACCTTGGCTTCCTGTTCTGCCTGTCGCTGCTGCCGTTCTTTACGTCATATGTGTTGGAAAAGGAGAACGACTCGTTCTCGATCGCGCTCTATGCCGCCTCCATGGTGATCACCGGGTTCAGCTTTCTTCTGCTGCGGTTGGCCATTGAGCGCAGGATGCGCGTGGCCGGCACATTTCATCCGGGGGATGCTGCCATTCAGCGCAAACATCTGCTGAGTCTGGGTCTCTACGGGCTGGCGATACCGCTGGCCTACTATCATCCTTCGGTGGCGCTCGCTGATATCGCCCTGGTCACCGTGGTCTGGATCGTCCCTACCGCGGGAACGAAGCCCTGCGACGACGATAACCGCTAGATTGCGGCTCAGGTCGAAGAGAGAACCCCGCTGGTTTAGAAAAAATAATTGGATGACTTTTCTTTGATCCGGATTTGCTACATTGGCCGTAACAATTTTGAGGTGCTTTTATGCTTCGCTCTCGTGTTGCCGTCCTTGCCCTGATCGCTGCCGCTCTGTTCGCGGCTCCTGTCGCGCACCCACAAGATTTGCAGGCACTTACCACCGCGTCGCGGGAACAGCTTGACGTGGTTAAAGTGCTGCTGACCCAACAGGCGGCGTGGAACAACGGCGACATCGACGCCTTTGTGCAGACGTATAAGGACGCGCCCGACACCCTGATGGTGACGCACCAGATCTCGCACGGCTTTGCCGGGCTGGTGGATGAGTACAAGCACGACTACCCCACCAAGGCAGCCATGGGCACGCTTACCTTCTCAGAGCTGGAGGCGAAGACGCTCGATGCCAACTTCGCCATCGTGGTGGGCAAGTATCATCTGGAGCGCGGCAAGAAGGATGGCGGCAACGCTCAAGGGGTCTTCAGCGTTGTGCTCGAAAAGACGGACAAGGGATGGAAGATCGTTCTTGACCACACCACCTAAACAGGCTGAAGAAGCCGAAGCACAGGAGGAATCATGGCGCAGTATCTGGTTGCGATCTACCACCCCGACAACTACGACTCTTCCGTTGAGACCGAAGCGATGTCGCGCGACATCGACGATCTCAACGATGAGATGGTGGCTGCGGGGGTAAGAGTTTTCGTTGGCGGTCTCTCCCCGGCCAGCAGCGCAAGATCGCTGCGGAAGCAGCCCGATGGCAAAGTACTGGTCACCGATGGGCCATACCTGGAGACCAGGGAACACATAGGCGGTTTTTGGGTGCTGGAAGCTGCTGATATGGACGAAGCCCTGGCGTGGGGACGCAAAGCTGCCGCCGCCTGCCGGACATCGGTTCAGGTGCGACGGTTTAACTAAACAAGGTTATTTCGCCCAGGCCAAACCGTCCGCGCCCTTGCCGGTGGCGATAATGTCCTTAACCTTCCAGCCGATCAGATCGATGACAGCGACGCGGCCGGTGGTATTGCAGGAGACGTAGGCCATCTTGCCGTCGGGGCGCATCAGGATCTCCTGCGGCGCGCTGGGAACGTCAAGTGTTCGCACGACCTTGAGGCTCTTGAGATCGACCACAGCCACCTTGCTCGCCGAAGGCATCGCGACCAGCAGCCAGCGTCCGTCCATCGTCGAGGCGGTGCCGTAACCAACCGCGGGAATGGCGATCCAGCTCTTAACCTTGTTCGATGCCGTATCGATGACGGCCAGCCGCGGCTGGGTCTGGTCCGCGGTAAATACCATCGAGTCGTCGCGCGAGACCGAGATGCGCTGCGTGTCTTTGGAGATGGGGATGATCGCCAGCGTCTTGCGTGCCTTCATGTCGAGCACCGAGACGGTTCCGGGGCCGACGTTGGCGGTGTAGCCACGGCTGCCATCGCTCGACAGCGCCAGCATGTGCGACTGCTCCTGCCCGGTGGGAATCTTGCCGACGATCTTGAGCGTGTTCGGGTCGATGATGGTGACGGCTTTGTCTAACTCGGTCGTGACGTAGAGCATGCCGGTGTTGGGATCGTAGACAGCGCAGTGCGGCCTGACCTCGTGGCCGAAGTCGAGCTTGTTGACGATCTTGCGGCTGGCGATATCGATCACCAGCATGGAGTGGCCGTTGAGTCCCGGCTTGCCTACGCCGGTGCTGCCGTAGATAGGCACATAAGCCAGACGGCCGTCGGGAGAGGTGGCTGCCTCGTGTCCGTGAACGCCGGGTGTGTTCTCGGCGACGGTGCCCTCCTGCGCATCGGTAGCAGGGTTGACGACGCTGACGTTGGCCTCGCCCTGGTTCACCACGATCAGCGCGGCGTGGCCTGGGGCGCCGGGACGGTTCTGCGCCAGACCGGCAACGGAGAACAAGCCAAGGCAGACACTGCCCGCTACAGTACAGGAAAATATTGTCTTCAGCATAGGCTGACGAGTATACGCAAAAGCACGGCAACTGCTCTACTGGCCCGGCGCAACAGGTTGCTGAGCTGGCAGCGCAGGCGGCGTCCTGCCCTCCGCACGCAGAGAAACCGTCTCTCCCTGTAAAAACGAAATAGCCCATAACTGACCATCTTGCTCGTTATGGGCTATTTCGATGACCTCTGCTGCATGTCTTCGATCAGGCAAACCGGGCTGCATGTTCCTTAGCCCATGACTGGAAGGTTTTGGGCGGCCTTCCCGTCACCTGCCTGATGGTGTCTTTGACGACCGCCGTCTTTCCTTCGCGAACCAGTTCGAACGACTGCCCCACCGCCGCCGCCACCGGAGCCGGTGTGCCAGCGTCAATCATCCCCTGCACCGCAGCCTCCGTAGGGACATCGACCGACCGAATTGGCTTGCCCGTCGCCTTCGCCAGAATCTCGACCTGCTCCGGTACGGTGAGCAGCTCGCCGCCGGTGACTTCGAAGACCTCCGAGGTAAGGCTCGCATCGGTGAGCGCATGAACCGCAACGGCCGCCAGATCTTCCGGCGCTACAGGGGCGACCTTGCCGGCTCCCGTAGCGTTATAGACGACTCCCTCTGCGCAAACGCTACCGATCCACTGGAAGGCGTTGGTCATAAACGCTCCTGCGCGGATGAATCTCCCCGACAGTCCCGACGCGCGGATAACGTCCTCCTTGTCCTTATGCAGCCGTCCGATTGGAGAATTTTCGAAGCCTGCAAAGAGCGTCGAGAGAAAGACGACTCGCGGATTGCCCTCTGCCTTCGCAGACGCGATGAGCTGGCGGAAGACCTCTCCGTCGAGAGCACCATTCATCAAAAAGATCCCTTCGACTCCGCTCGCCGCCTTCGCGAAGGTCTCCGGCGAAGTAAGGTCGCCAACCGCGACCTCTACCCGATTGCCCCAATGCGCGACCTTGGAGGCGTCGCGGGTAAAGACGCGCACCTTGCGGCCGCTGGCTAAAAGCTGCTCTACCACCTGACTTCCCACATTTCCTGTTGCTCCAATAACGAGATACATCTTCCTGCCTCTCTTTCTTCTTGCTGACTTTCATGACAAGAGATTCAGACAGAGTACGCATCGATCTATGAAACAATCACATTTACATGCAACAGACTGTTTCACTAAAGGGACAATCATGATCGACTTGAACGATCTGCAATGCTTCGTCCATGTCTCTCAAACACAAAGCTTCACCCGCGCGGCAAAACGGCTCGGTGTTCCCAAATCGAGCATCAGCCGCGCCATTCAACGGCTGGAGGACCGCCTGGGAGTGCGTCTGGTGGAGAGGACTACGCGCAGGGTGACGCTTACTGAGGTGGGAGAGGTCTACCTGAGCCGCTGCCAGCGCATGATGGAAGAGGCCGAGCAGGCCGACCTTGCCGTAGGAGCCCTTCAAGGCAAGCCGCGAGGAACATTGCGCGTGGGGGCTCCGGTCGCCTTCGCTCGCTCGATTCTTGGGCCAACCATGGGAGAGTTCGTTAGGCTCTATCCTGAGCTGCGCCTGCATCTGCAACTGCTGAACGGAGACGAACCTCCACGCGAGGGCACCTTCGATGTTGTAGTGCGGGCCGGAACGTTGGAGGACTCCGGGCTTCTGGTGAAGCCGCTGATGCAGATTCGGCTTGGAGCGTATGCCAGCCCCACTTACCTGCTCAACCAGAAGCTGCCTGAAACGCCCGCAGACCTTCTTCCATTGAGCTGCATTACCACCACCTGCGACACGTTCGGCGAGCCGGGAGAGTTCACCACCTGGAGACTACGCAAAGGGACGGAGCTGAAGGAGGTGAAGGTGAATTCGCGGGTGTCGGTGCCCGATCCGACGATCAATCACCAGCTCGCCCTTGCAGGAGCAGGCATCGCACTGCTGGCACAGTCCGTCGTGCAAATAGATGTGGAACAAGGCCGACTGATTCGCATCCTGCCGGAGTGGGAGCCTGCGCCCGTCGAGCTTCACGCTCTCTATCCTTCGCGGCTCGATTCGTCTCCGAAGGTGCGGGCGTTTCTTGGCTTTCTGCGGGAACGGTTCGGTACGGGCAGCTCGTTCTAAAAAGATAAGGGCCGAGCAACTCTGCCCGGCCCTGTCTCTTTAACTCATGACGCGAATGATCAGACGGTCATCACTTCTTTTTCTTTGGCCTTGAACAACTCCTCGATGCGCTTGATCTCGGCGTCGGTCAACTGCTGAACCTCTTCACTGGCGCGCTTCTCGTCGTCGGCGGAGATCAGCTTGTCCTTGGCGGCCTTCTTGATCTGGTCGTTGCCGTCGCGGCGGATGCTGCGGATGGCGGTCTTGTGGTCTTCGAGCGTCTTGTTCAACTGCTTGACCACATCTCTGCGCCGCTCCTCGGTCATGGGAGGCACGGGAACGCGGATCACCTTGCCATCGGACATGGGGTTCAGGCCGGTTCCCGAGGTGCGGATCGCCTTCTCGATGGCCGAGACCATGCCCAGGTCGTAGGGCGAGACCAGAATGAGCGTCGGCTCGGGGGTGCTGACCTGGCCCATCTGGGCGATCGGGGTATCGGTGCCGTAGTAGTCCACCCGAATCTGGTCGAGCATGTGTACATTCGCCCGTCCGGTACGCGCGGAGAGAAGGTTCGCTCGGAAGTCTTCGACCGACTTCTCCATGCGCGTCTTCAACTCCTGGTGTGTTCCCTTCAATGCCTCGATATTCGCCATCGCAGATGCCATAAACCTTGTCCTCATGCGCGGATGCGCCAAAGCAAATTCTACTGGAAATCGACCGCCTCCCGGCGCAGCGGGGGTCGCTTTTTGGAGCGAAATTGGCTGATTCCATATTTTTTCCTTACTTTTCGGAGATCCGAAACCGGGCAATCTCCTGTAGCGAAATCCGGTAGCAAAGATTGGCTGTTCCCTTTTGACGCAGAAGAATATTGCCAGACATGATTCGTGCCCCGGAATCATCGTCCGCTCATCGGCGATAGGCTATGCTTTTGGGCAGAGACTCTCTGTGCTTTCCTTGATTTCATTGCATCTGCCGCTCCACCTCCGTTCTCCGCGCAACGCCGCCGCTGTTGCGATTGGGACCGCCGCCATCGCCGGTATTGCGTGGTACACCCTCCGCCGTCCGCGACGAAGTGCGGAGGAGATTGAACACGAGCGCCGCGAGCTGCTCGCCAGCATCGGCCGCATCACCGACGGCAGCATCACGGACGCGCCCATCCGGCAGGATGGGCAAGCCGGCACGAGCGCCGGGTCGCTGATTATCGTCTACAACTACCGCATCGCAGGCGTGAGCTACGAGTGCGCGCAGGATGTAAGCAGCCTCGCCGAGCACGTCCGCGACGTTCGCGCCGACCTGCCCATCCAGGTGCGCTACGACATGCACAATCCCGGCAACAGCATCGTCGTCTCCGAGTCGTGGAGCGGGCTGCGCCTCAGCCCGCATCCACACGACCACGAGACCACTTGATCGGCCTTGGCAGACGGATGCACTAAATACCCTGGCCTGCTTTCCTCTGTTCGATTTCGGACATACTTTTGCGAACCCGGACACCGGGCCTGTCAAGTTCGATTGAGATATCGCATCGACAACCCATGTTTTGAATCACTTCGCCGGTGCCGGTTTTGGCGCTTCACGTGCCGTTCCATTCGCGACAAGATGGCTCTTCCGAGGTGAACGATGACATTCTCGCAGGATCTGCGTTACGCATTCCGCCAGCTGCGCCGGACGCCCGGCTTTACCTTGACGGCGGTGTTGACGCTGGCGCTGGGCATTGGAGCCAACATCGCCATCTTCACGCTCGTTCACGCGGTGCTGCTCAAGCCGCTGCCTATCAAAAATCCGCAGCAGATCTACCGCATCGGCGACGGCAATCTCTGCTGCGAGTGGGGCGGCCTGCAGGACTCGTGGAGCATCTTCGACTATCCCTTCTACAAGCACCTGACTGAAACCTCCCCGGCGTTTGAACAGATCACAGCATTCTCCGGCAGCAGGTATGCCATGAGCATCCGCCGCGCCGGTTCGAATGCAGCAGCGCAAAGTACAAAGAGCGAGTTCGTCGCGGGCAACTACTTCTCGACCTTCGGAGTGCAGCCGAGCGCAGGGAGGATGCTCACTGCTTCCGACGATCGACCCGAGGCGCCTGCCGTGGCCGTGATGAGCTATCGCATGTGGCAGCAGACCTACGCATCCGATCCTTCGGTCATCGGCTCGACCTTCACCTTTAACGGCCTGCCGGTAACGGTCGTAGGCATCGCCGCTCCGCAGTTCTTTGGCGACCGTCTGGAGAGCGACCCTGCCAATCTATGGATTCCGCTGCATCAGGAGCCGGTCTTCGAGGAGCGGGGCGATCTCTCAAACTTTGAGACGCCCGGCATGTCCTGGCTCTATCTCTTTGGACGGCTCAAGCCGGGCACGAACCCGGCCACGGTTCAGGCCCAGCTCACCGCGCAGTTGCAGCAGAAGCTCATCGCCGACGGTCATCTCGATAAAACCGATCTTGCCAAGCTTCCCAATCAGAAGATTCTCCTTACTCCGGGCGGTGGCGGCATCTCGCAGTTCAGAAGCAGATCGAGGGATGGCCTTTATCTGCTCTCCATTGCCTCAATGCTTGTGTTGTTGATTGCCTGTGCGAACCTGGCAAACCTGCTGATGGCTCGCAGCGCGGCGCGGCAGCAGCAGACCGCGCTTCGCCTGTCGCTTGGGGCCACACGCCTGCGGCTGATTCGCGCTGTGCTGACGGAGAGCGTTCTGCTCTCGCTCATCGGCGGCGCCGCCGGGACTCTGCTCGCCTATGGAGGAGCGAAGGCGCTATTGATGATGGCCTTTCGCGGCGCAACCTACGTGCCCATCAGCGCCTCGCCTTCGCTGCCGATTCTGGCCTTTGCGTTGTTGATCTCGCTGATCACGGGAGTCGTCTTCGGCGTTGCCCCGGCGTGGATCGGGACGCATGCCGATCCGTCGGAGGGTCTGCGCGGCGGCACACGCAATATCGGAGGCAAGGCAGTGCGTCCGCAGAAGGCTCTGATTGTTGTGCAGGCTGCGCTCTCGCTGGTGCTGCTGGCCGTCGCCGGTCTGGTGACGCAGAGCCTGCGCAATCTCGAAAAGGTCGACATGGGATTTGAGACGCATGGGCGGCTGATCGCCTCGATCGACCCGATGGGAGCGGGCTATAAGCCGGAGCAACTGCCCGCGCTCTATCAACAGGTACAGGATCGTCTTAACGCTATCCCCGGAGTTCGCAGCGCCAGCTTTTCGCGGTTCAGCCCGCAGAACGGCTGCTGCATGACGATGGATATCTCCATTGGCGGCCGTTCGGAGAGCTGGATCGGAGACACCGACGTCATCGCTCTGCGGGTGAGCCCGCACTACTTCGAGACGATTGGCACGCCCGTGCTGCGTGGCCGCCCCATTACCGATCAGGACACCGCCACCTCGCAGCATGTAGCCGTCGTCGACGACGCCTTCGCGCGAAAGTTCTTCGCCGGAAGCGATGCGATTGGAAAGCACTTTGGCCTCTCTCTGCCGGGCCACGGCTACGACTATGAGATCGTTGGCGTGGTGAAGAACACGATGTATCAAAGTCCCGCCTCGACGCAGATGCCGATGTACTTTGTGCCGTTTGCGCAAATGATTCAATATCCGCAGACGGGCTATGCGCGGATGGAGACGGGCACGTTGTACTTCCGTTCGATCCAGCTCAGTGTCAATGGCTCGCCCGAGAACTACGAGAGCCCGTTACGCCAAGCGCTCGCCAGCATCAATCCCGACCTGGCTCCGACCAACGTCATGACCTACAGCGAGCAGGTGGCCGTTCAGTTCAACCAGCAACGCCTGATGGCACGGCTCACCGGCCTGTTCAGCCTACTTGCACTTCTGCTGGCCTCGGTGGGGCTGTACGGCGTGACGGCCTACAACGTCACGCGACGCACCAACGAGATCGGTGTCCGCATGGCGCTGGGGGCCAATCGCGGCAACGTCCTCGGCATGATTCTGCGCGGAACATTCTCACAGATCGCTCTGGGACTCGGTATCGGTATTCCTGTGGCCATCCTCTGCAGCCGCTATCTGGCCCATCAACTCTATGGCGTCGGTCTCTTCGATCCGCTGATATTAGGCGGAGCAGCCGCTACCTTATGCGTTTGCGCTCTGGCCGCCGGACTCCTGCCCGCGCACCGTGCCGCATCGATTGAGCCGTCCGAGGCTCTCCGAGCGGAATAACACGCCATTAACTCAACGGATTGAACCGCGACTGAGGCAGGACTACACTTAGATCATGCACATGGTCGCCACCCCTAACCGCAAGATGCAACGCGTCCTGCAGTTTTCCATGGGGCTTACGCTCGCTTATGTCGTCGCGACCTTCTTCTTCGGCCTGCGCGCCCACTCGCTGGCCCTTATCTCCGAGGCCGGGCATAACGTCTCCGACCTGCTGGCCATCCTGCTCTCCTTCGTCGCCGTCTACTTTCAGGCGCGACCCGCCACCGAAGAGAAGACGTTCGGCTACCAGCGCGCTGGCGTGCTCGCCGCCTTTGTCAATGCGCTTACGCTGATCGTGCTCTCCGCGTGGATCGCAATCGCCGCCATCCATCGTCTGAGCGCCCCGGTTGCAGTACAGCCGAAGCTGATGATGTACGTCGCCGCAGCCGGCGTGCTGATGAACGGCACCGTCGCCACGCTGCTCTGGCGCTTCTCGGGCGACGTCAACATCCGTAGCGTCTTTCTCCACATGCTGGGCGATACGCTCTCGACCGCAGCAGTCATCGCAGGCGGCGCAGCGATCCTGTTTACCGGCATGACGTGGATCGACCCTGTACTGTCGATCATCATCGCCGCCATGATTCTGTGGAGTTCGTTCGGCATCGTCCGCGAGACGCTGAACATCCTGCTCGAAGGTACGCCACGCAACGTCCAGTTGGGCGCGGTGCGCGACGCCATGGAGGCGGTTCCGGGAGTGGTCAACGTCCACGATCTGCACGTCTGGTCGCTCGGCTCGCAGTCGCGCGCGCTGGCCAGCCATGTGACGATTCCGGAGATGCCGATGTCGGAGTGCAGCAGCATCCTCGAGGCCATCAACTGCGCCTTGCGCGACCGCTTCCACATCCACCACACCACCATTCAGTTTGAGACCCGGGGCTGCGAGACCACCCACGGTTGCAGCGCTCCGCCGGAGCTGGAGGCCGTCGGCGCACACGACCACCATCACCACCACGGCCACTCGCACTCACACTAAAAACCTTTTCTCAGTCCTTGCAACAAAAAGCCCGACTCTAAGAGCCGGGCTTCTCCTTTAGCGCTCATCAAACCCTAGACTAATGTCGCGTCCAGCGTGATCTCCGCAGCCTTCAGCACCTTCGACACCGGGCAGCCGACCTTGGCTTTGGCGGCAAGCTCGTCGAACTTCGCCTTGTCCGCACCGGGAACCTTGGCCTTGGTGGTCAGATGGATCTTGGTGATGGTGGGGCCTTCCCCGTGCAGGTCGAGCGTGAGCCGAGCCGTCGTCTCGATGGAGTCGGGGACGAGACCGGCTTCGGTCAACTGGGCGCTCAGCGCCATGCTGAAGCAGCCGGCGTGGGCTGCTGCAATCAACTCTTCGGGATTGGTTCCGACGCCCTCGGCAAACCGGGTGGCGAAGCTATACTGCGTCTCCTTCAGGGTGCCGCTCTGGGTGGAGATGGTGCCTTTGCCCTCTTTCAAACTGCCATGCCAGACTGCGCTTGCGCTGCGTTCCATCGCGTTTCTCCTTATGCCAAGAGTAGAACATCAATCGTTGCCGATTTTCTTCAACAGAGCTTTAGATGACGGGGAAAAGTTCCGCGCTTGTGGATTTTCCTGTTCCTCTTGATGTCAAAAGGAAAGAGGCCCGCATAAAAACGCCGGGCCTCGCAGTTGGTACAGGGTTCGATGCCTAGAAGGTCGTGCTGACCGTCAGGCGGAAGGTTTTACGCGGTTCGCGCAGCAGGTAGTTTGCGCCGTAGTACTGCACCGCCTGCTGGTAGCTGTACAAGCCCGCGTCCGAGTTCGGGAAGAAGCTCTGGAAGGTGTTGCCGACACCGGAGTTCGGTACCGCAAGCTCCTGCGGGATGGTCTTGTAGAGACGCAGCGGGTTGTAGGCGTAGTAGAGCCGGAAGGGAGCGTTGACGATCGGCAGGATCACCTGCAGCTCGGCACCGTTCGACATACGCGGCACAAAGTTGGTTCCCGGCACCACATGCAGCTGTTGCGGGAACGACACCGACTGGCCGCCGAAGCAGGAGCCGTTGACGAAGGTGGGGCAGCCGTACGATGCACCGGCGATGACCGCCTGTCCGGCGACGCTCTGCCGCAACTGGCTAGCCTGCGCGTCGAAGGTCAGGTTGAAGTCGGTGAAGAACGCAAACGTCACCTGGCTGACGATCGGGATACGGTACTCCACGTTGCTCGTGAAGCTGGTGTCGCCGCCGATCGAGACCATGCGGTACACCGGTATCGGGATCTTGATCGAGCCAAGCGTCGGGTTGGTCGGATCGATAGGAACTGTGTTGCCATCGGGGTTGGTCAGGTTGAACATCACCCGCGTCGGGATGAAGGTATACGGCCCGGCCGAACGGACGTCGAAGCCGCGGATGTCCTGATCGCCGCCGCTGTAGAAGCGGTTGGTGGGCGGAGCGACATCGCCGCCGAAGCCAGCCGTATGCGCGAACTGGATACGGTAGCCGAGCACGTTATGGCCTTCGCGATTAACCTTCAGGCCCTTCATCGGGAAGAACTGACGGTAGCTCAGTTGCGGCGAGTAGTACTTAACGTTGCCGCCGATGCCTGCAACCTGGATGTCGAAGTTGAAGTCCTTACCGTTATGCGGCCCGACCGCGCGGTCGAGGCTCGAGAAGGTAAAGCTCGGCGTCAGCACCGAGGTCACGATACCGTTCAACTGGTTCGGGCCCTGGACTCCGGAACGGAAGGCCAGCGACTGGAAGACGTTGCGCGTGTTGTCGTTGAACGTCGATACCGAGGAGCGCGACAGCGCGTAGGCCAAACCGATGCGGGCGACACCGGTGCGCGTCCACAGATGACGCAGCGGCTCGCTCGTGGTGATCGTCAGACCGGTAGTCGCCGTGTTGTAGTTGGTCAGCAGCGACTGTTGTGCATTGGTCAGGTTCTGGCTCTGGTTGTTGGCGATGCCGTAGCTCTTGGCCGGGTTGTAGTCGTACTTTTGCGTGAACACCTGCATGCCCAGCGAGATCGGCTTGTTGTGCAGGTAAGGCTCGGTAAATCCGAAGCTCAACTGGCGCGACAGGTCGCCGATGTTCGCCTGCACCGAGAGCGTCTCGCCCAGACCCAGGAAGTTGTTGGTCGAGTAGTTCAACCCGATAAAAGTTCCCGACAGGCCGCTGATACCGCCGTTCAGGCCGATGGAGTTCTTGCCCTTTTCCTTGAGCTTCAGCAGCAGATCGACGGTTCCGTCGTCCGCATTCTGACGGCTCTCGGAGTCCTGATCGGCCTTCAGCGTGTCGAAGTAGTTCAACTGGTTCAGGCGCAGGATCGAGAGGTCCCAGAGACGGGAGTTGTAGACCTGGCCCTCTTCGAGCAGCAGCTCGCGGCGGATGACCTTGTCGCGGGTAATGGTATTGCCGGTGAACTCGATGCGCGACACATAGAAGGGCTTGCCCTCGTCGATGTCGATGTTCAGATAGATCAGCTTCTTGGCTTCGTCGATGCGCGGGGTGGGCGATCCGACGAAGTTGATGTAGCCCAGCTCGCCGTAGGACTTGCGCAACTGGTCAAGGCCCTTCTGGAACTTGGTGGCGTCAAACCACTCGCCGTCCTTCTGCGTGAACTGTGCGCGCAGAACCTTAATATTCGTCACGGCTTTATTGCCGGAGAAGGTAATGCCGCCCAGACGGTAACGCTCACCCTCTTCGACCGGCATCAGGATATCGACGCGCTTGCCCTTGGAGGGACGCAGCGTGAACGGATTCAGGCCGCCTGCATCGCGGACGTGGGTGGTTGGTTCGGTGGTCAGCGCCTTGAAGTAGCCGCGGTCGCGGTACGCCTGACGGACGCGCTCGGTGTCTTCGTCGAGCTTGGTCGCGTCGAAGGTCCGGGCAAAGAGGTTCTCAAGAAGAATCGAGTGCGGTATGCCGATCGGCTTCAGGTTCTTCATCGCCCGGCGCAGGGTACGGTCGCTCAGGGCGCTGTTGCCGGTGAACTCGATCTTGCCCACCTTAACGGTCGGGCCTTCCTTCACATTGAAGGTGACGGAGACGCCTGCCGGAGGAATGGTCTTGATGGTCTCGGTGACGCTGGCAAATTGATGGCCGTGCGCCGCCAGCATCTCCTTGATGACGACCTCGGCCCGCTTGATCTTGGTGGGGTCGTACTGGCTCTCAACCGAGAGGCCGACCTTGGCCTTCTTGAAGGCTTCGAGCACATCGGACTGCGAGACCGAACTGAGCCCCTTGTACAGAAGCTCCTTGATGGTCGGCTTTTCCTTGACGTAGATGATGAGCTGAACGCACTTCGACGTGTCCAACCGCTCAATACGAATGTTGTCAAAGTAGCCCGTGTTCCACAGGGAGTTGAAGTCCCGCTCGACGACCGATGGATCGTACAGGTCGTTCTGGTGGCTGAACAAGCGCGCCAGCACCGATTCCTTGGGGATACGCCGGTTGCCGATCACCTCCGGCTGGCATAAGGTCTGCACTCCCTGCTCTGCGGTGGGGGTCGTGGCGGCATTATTCTGCGCCATCAGGGCCGGGCCGGAGAAGGCGGCAAGGGAGAAAAAGAGCACGGCTTGGGCAATGCGGGAGCGGCTGGAGCGCGTGCACACAGGCTTGGTCTTGCTTTTCAGGGAGCTTCCGCTCTCTCGATTCACGGTAAAGATACGCACACCCTCACTGCTCTAGAAATAACGCTCCGCCAGCACATGACAGCGAAGCCTTGATTATATGGGACAGCCAGATTGTTAGCGAGTTCACCGCAAGGTTCCAGCTAAAATCGCCACCACCCATCCTACAACCTCGAAACGTAATCATTGCCTCATTCCCCGTGCAGCCCCATCATGGAAGCACCATGAATCTCGCCGCCCTGCCCACCGAAGCCCGTAATCCAGCTAGCGAACACATCGACCAGCTCCCCACCCTCGATATGCTGCGCGTCATCAACGACGAGGACGCCAAGGTTGCCGCCGCCGTCGCCGCCGAGCTTCCCCACATTGCCAACGCCGTCGACGCCATCGCCGCCCGCTTCGAGCAGGGTGGCCGCCTCTTCTATATAGGAGCAGGCACCAGCGGCCGCCTCGGCGTCCTCGACGCCTCCGAGTGCCCGCCCACCTTCTCCGTCCCTGCAACGCTCTTTCAGGGCATCATCGCCGGCGGCGACGGCGCACTGCGCAACTCCAGCGAGGCCTCCGAAGACTCTCCCGAGCAGGGCGCAGCCGACCTCGTCTCCCACGCCTTCACCGCCCAGGACGCCCTGATCGGCATCGCCGCCAGCGGACGGACACCGTATGTCCTCGGTGCTCTCACCCACGCCCGCAAACTCGGCGCACTGACGATCTCGCTCACCTGCGTTCCCGACTCGCAGATGGCGGCCATCGCCGACATCGCCATCGCCCCGGCCACCGGCCCCGAGGTCCTCACCGGAAGCACCCGCCTCAAAGCCGGCACCGCCACAAAATTAGTGCTCAACATGCTGAGCACCGGAGTCATGATCCGCGCCGGGGCAGTCTACGGCAACCTCATGGTCAACGTCCAGCCGACGAACGCCAAATTAGTCGACCGCGCCCAGCGCATCATCAGCGCGGCCACCGGCGTCGATCAGCCCGCCGCCGCAAAACTTCTCTCCGAAGCCGGAAGCGTCAAGACCGCCATCCTCATGCAGAAGCGCTCGCTCGACCGGAGCGCCGCGGAAGAAAAACTAAAGGCATCCCGAGGAAGCCTCGCTGCAGCATTGCAATAAGCAACTTTGCTAAAAAATAATCTCTATCCGCTATCATCAGCCCTCTCATGAAATTTCTCCCTTTTGCCGTCGGCCCTCTCGTCCTCGCATCCGCTTCACTCGTTGCCCAGCAGGCCCCCACCATGCCCACCAATCCCTTTCTCGGCCTTATGACCGCCGCCCGCGCCCATGCCAAAGCTCACGGCGCACCCGTCCCCGTTCTCTCGCCCGTCGATGCCACACTGCTCGGCGCCAATCCTCCCGTCGATGTCACGCAGCTCCACCAGGCCGGCTTCCGCGTCGTTCCCTGGACCACCAACGACCCGGTCAAGATGCGGGCCCTGATCAACCTCCGCGTCGACGGCATCATCACCGATCGCCCCGACATCCTGCAGACCA
This sequence comes from Edaphobacter dinghuensis, assembly GCF_014640335.1. Classification (NCBI taxonomy): domain Bacteria; kingdom Pseudomonadati; phylum Acidobacteriota; class Terriglobia; order Terriglobales; family Acidobacteriaceae; genus Edaphobacter; species Edaphobacter dinghuensis. The sequence continues at coordinate 457,263 of NZ_BMGT01000001.1, forward strand.
TCCTCAAGCAAGAGGCCGCCGACCACCCCGCCGACGACGCCTACTTCGCCCGCTTCGACGTAGCCGCGCATCGCGGAGGCCGCGGACTCCGCCCCGAAAACACCCTGCCGTCATTCGAAGACGGCCTCGACCACCTCGCCACCACGCTCGAGACCGACACCGGCGTCACCACCGACCACGTCTCCATGATCTGGCACGATCAGTTCCTCAACCCACAGTCCTGCCGCCACGCCGACGGCACGCCCTACACGCTGGCCAACCGCGTCTATACCCGCGACATCTCGAGCACCGAGGCGCAGCGCACCTTCATCTGCGACAAGCTCCGCACCGGCCCCTACCCGCCGAACACGCAGACCAACGACCTCAGCCTCTCGCCCGTCGCGGTCGCCTTCGCCAAACACGAGCACCTCATCAGCCCCTACGTCCCCACCAACGTCGAGCAGCTCTTCCACTTCGTCGCCTTCTACGTGAAGTACTACACCACCGGCCCCGGCAAATCGAACCCCAACGCCGCCACCCGCGCCTCCAACGCAGCCAGGGTGCGCTTCAACATCGAGACCAAGATTCTGCCGTTGCCCAACGACCCTGCGGGCCGCTCGGTCGCCAACCTGCCCGTGCCGAAAGCCAACGCAGAACCCACCACCAACCACACCGTCGACCCGCAAACCTTCGTCACAACGCTCTGCGGAATCATCACGCGCAACCACATGGAGAGCCGCTCCGAAGTCCAGAGCTTCGACTTCCGCACCCTGCAACTGGTCGAAGAGCAATTCCCCAAAATCCCCACCTACTACCTAACCGCCAGCCCCAAGATACTGAGTACAGAGTTCGTACCAACTGCGCTGCGCCAGCCCTAATTCGTGTGGTAAGTGTAGGCAAGGCCACGCATCTATAGATTATTTTTAATGAGCGTTTTGTCTTGTTGACGTAAGCGGTATCCTAAGCCGTGAAGTTGTCATTTCTGATCGCACACAAGGGAGCAAGAACTAATTGGCGAATCAACCTATTGCTGAACTTTTCGGGTTTCCGCCAGATAGCGAAACTGAGCGTGCCACTCGATATAGAACAAATCGGCTTTGTCCTTACAACAACAAAGTTCCCAGTTGCACCAAGGATAGCGTCACAGATCCTCTAGGCGTATGCACAATTTTTCACGGCGAAAAGTTGGCCGTCATTTGTCCAGTCCGGCTTCGGCAAGATTGGATTATCGCGGAACAGGCAGCGGCGTTCTTCTTCCCGCCAAAGGCGAATTGGACGACACTCGTCGAAGTTCGACTGAAAGACAAACAGGGCAAATCGGCTGGCAATATTGATGTTGTTCTGGTTGCTTATGACGATGAAGGCAGAATTACGGATTTCGGCTCTTTAGAAGTCCAGACGGTTTATATCAGCGGCACGCTACGAAAGACCTTCTTCAAGCCCCTGATGGATGACCGTACGGCATATTTCGCGACGGATTGGGCCAAAAGCCGAAAGAAAAATCCTGGCCCCGATTATCTTTCCTCGTCGCGCAAACGCCTTGCTCCGCAGCTCATTTTCAAGGGTGGAATTCTGAAAGCATGGAAGAGAAAACAGGCTGTTGCGGTCCACAGTGCGTTTTACGATACGCTACCCAAACTTCCCGAAGTGGCACAAGAAAAGGCTGACCTCGCATGGTTGATCTACGATCTTGTTTGGGATGGACACGACAAGAAATACAATTTGAAACATACGCGGACTGTCTACACGGAATTTAAGACAGCGTTGGACAAAATCACCATCTCGGAACCGGGTCCTATGGAGGACTTTGTAGCTGCGCTTCAGATTAAACTTGATGCAAAGCTGGAAGGTGCCACGTTGGCCCAACTAGCAGACACGTCAGCCGACATTCCAGCAGACGAACCGGATTTATTGGACCAGCTCGAAAACCTTTAGGAGTTAAGGCGTAAATGAATCTTTTCGTAGATATTGAAATCGAGCCCCAATCCGAAAAGATCGTAAATGTGGCATCGGTTCCACAACGAAGTCCATTTCGTTATCCAGGTGGTAAGACATGGCTTGTCCCCATTGTCCGCAAGTGGTTGAAAACCAGAAAAGCAAACGAATTGATTGAGCCGTTCGCCGGCGGGGGAATAATCAGCCTCACCGTTGCATTCGAGGAATTGACCAATCGTGTAACGATGGTTGAATGCGACGATCAAGTGGCTGCCGTTTGGGAAACGATCTTTAGTGGCGGTGCCCAAAAGCTTGCCGAGCATATTGTGAATTTCTCGATGACGCTCGATAACGTCCAGTCAGTGCTGTCAAAAACCGACATGTCGAGAGAAGACCTGGCATTTCAAACAATTCTGCGCAATCGAGTGAACCACGGAGGAATTCTGGCCCCTGGAAGCGGTTTGCTGAAACACGGCGAAAACGGAAAGGGACTCAAGTCGCGTTGGTATGCTGACACTCTCTATAGACGAATCACGAACATCAACCACATCAGAAACCGTGTCTCTTTTGTCCACGGCGATGGTATGAAGGTTATGCAGGACAACCGCGAAAAGACGGATACAGTTTATTTCATTGATCCTCCCTACACTGCGGCTGGGAAAAAAGCGGGTTCGCGACTCTACACGCACAGTGAACTCGACCATGAGCATCTCTTTCAAATCGCAGCGGGAGTCGCGGGAGACTTTCTAATGACATACGACAACGCCGGTGGCGTCCAAGAGTTGGCTCGAAAACATAATTTCGATTTGGAGCCTGTCAGCATGAAAAACACCCATCATGCCGAGATGACAGAGCTTTTGATCGGACGCGATCTTGATTGGGTGCGCCGCAACAGTCCCCGGCAAATAGCTAGCTAGTGCATCTACCCTCCAAAAGCCCTTGACACCCCGGTTAAAATTAAATCAGAGAGAAAGGAAAAGACCCGGCACACCGCCGGGTCTTTTCCTTTAACAGGTCCAGACCGAAGTCTGGACTTAAGTACTTTATTTCGAAGACTTTGGGACTTAAGTACAGAGGGGGTATACCCCCTCGCAAGTCCAACGGCGGAAGGGGATGCCTAGGCTAGAACAGGCTCAGCTTGCGCGGCATCTCGATGCCCAGATGCTCGTAGGCCAGCCGCGTCGCTACCCGCCCGCGCGGGGTGCGGTCGAGAAAACCGATCTGGATCAGGAACGGCTCGTAGACCTCTTCGAGGGCGTCCTGCTCCTCGGCCAGCGCAGCGGCGAGAGTGTTCAGGCCGACCGGGCCGCCGTCGTATTTTTCGATGATGGTTCTGAGCAGCCGCCGGTCCAGCTCGTCGAAGCCGTGCGCGTCCACCTCAAGCAGCGTCAGCGCGGCTTGCGCCGTTGGCCTGTCGATCACTCCCTGCGCTCGTACCTGCGCGTAGTCGCGGACGCGCCGCAGCAGCCGGTTGGCGATGCGCGGTGTTCCCCGCGAGCGCATGGCGATCTCAGCCGCGCCGTCGCGGTCGATAGGAACGCCCATCACCTCGGCGCTGCGCTCGACCACGAACCGCAACTCGTCGTCGGTGTAGAACTCCAGCCGCAGCAGAATGCCGAAGCGCGACCGCAGCGGCGACGAAAGCAGCCCCGGACGCGTCGTTGCCGCCACAAACGTAAACGGCTTGATGTCCATGACGTGCGTGCGCGCCGCCGGGCCCTGACCGATCATGATGTCGAGCTTGTAGTCTTCGAGCGCTGTGTAGAGTTTTTCTTCGAGCACCGGTTGCAGGCGATGGATCTCATCGAGAAAGAGCACCTGCCGCTCGCGCAGGTTGGTCAGGATCGCGGTGAGGTCTCCCTGAATCTGCAACGCGGGGCCGGAAGTTTGTTGGTAGCCGACCTCAAGCTCGTTGGCAATGATGGTGGCGAGCGTGGTTTTGCCCAGTCCCGGCGGCCCGAAGAGCAGCACATGGTCGAGCGCCTCGCCGCGTGACTTCGCTGCTTCGAGCGCGATGGCCAACTGCTCCTTGGCCTTCTCCTGCCCGACGAACTCGCGCAGTCGCGTTGGCCGCAGCTTCAGCTCGAAGGCTGCGTCCTCGTCGACGCGCCCAGCCGAGACCAGCCGCTCCGCCTCAGACGAGGCCCGGTTCAAATTGATCTTCTTGAGATCCGCCTTGTTCGCCGCAATATCCACTAAAGGCGATGGTAAGGCGAACACTGCCGCGAAGCAAACACCAAATGCTACCGCCGCAGCTCCAGCAGCAAAACGCCGTGCGCAGCTACTGTATTTTCAACTGACGCGATCGTGCCCATCTCTTTCTTTCCCCAGACATCGCGCACTGAATACTTCCCGCTCGCCAGCCCATACTTCGTAAAGTCTGCCTTCACTGGAGCAGCCGAATCTCCGACGTTGAACAGCGCCAAATATCTCCTGCTGCCAACCTGCGTGGTCCACGCAACGATAGCGCCGTCCTGTCCAATGAGACGCTGGCTTTGTCCACGCTGATCCATCGCCACGATTGCGGGATTCGTCACCAGCGCCTGAGTCCAATCATCCAGTTCGGTCACATTGCCGCCAAAGAACAGCGGCGAGCGCGCAATCGACCACAACGTCACCAGCGTCCGCTGCTCGTCCTGCGTCAGCCGCGTGGCGCGCGGCTTGCCGTCGCCCGGAACCGGTTCGAGCCTGCCCAGCGGAAGCATGTCGGCGTCGGGCCAGTTGCCGGGTTTCACATACTTTGCCCAGCTAGCGATGACGTTGAACTGGTCCTTCACATTCTGCGACCACTCTTTGTTCTTCTCCCAGTGATCCCACACGTCGTTGGAGATGCGCCAGAGCTGCGCGTTCTGTCCCAGCTCCACGGCTTCAGATAGCGGCGCAGGTCCGGGCGAAAGACTCAGCACAATCGGGCGGCCTGTCTTCGCGATGGCGCGGTGAATCATGCGGATCTCATCGCCCTTGTAGGGATGCGAGGCGATGCAATCGACCTTGATGTAGTCGATGCCCCAGCTTGCGTACTGCTTCATCAGCGCGTCGTACCAGGCTTGCCCTGCGGCGTTGTCCTTTACGCCGAAGTTGTCGGGGTTCCACGGGCACTTGTCGGTCGTATCGGCGGCATCGGCGGCATGAAATGCGCTGCCAGCGATCGGCATATTTCCGGCGACGGCTTTCTTCGTGATGCCTCGAATGATGTGGATGCCGAACTTGAGTCCTTGCGCGTGCACGTAGTCGGCAACAGGCTTGAAGCCGGCATCGCCTTTGGCGGTGGCAAAACGGTTGAGCGCTGGCTCGTATCGTCCATTGACGTCGATGCGGTACTGCAGCGTCTCAGGCTTCGACGCACTTTGCGGATTGGCGAGGTACCATCCCTCATCGACCACAGCGTACTGATAGCCCGCGGGCTTCAGACGCTTTACCAGCGCATCGACGTTAGCGCGAAACTGCGATTCATTGACGGTCAGACCGTAGGAGTCCCAACTGTTCCATCCCATCGGCGGCGTGGACGCCAGCATCTTCTGTTGCGCTGCTGCCTGTATTCCTACAGCGAGCACTACTGTAGCCAATCCCCAGCACAGGTTCTTCCGCATATCGCCGCGCCTCCGTTTTGCGAGCTTTTATCACTGCTATTTCAATTTGCTCGATTTCTATATTTATGGATGCGCCCACTATACCGAAACATCTGCCGTGGCGAGTAACAACGAAATACAGGGGTCTCTCCACTGCGGCGTGCGATGAGGCTGCACACCTTCGGTCGAGATGACGTGGGGTGATAGGAATAAAAAATAAATCAATTTCAGGGAAGCTCTCAGCCGGTGCGCGCAACCTTACGCTGCATCGACACCGGCCCGCTGGTACGAATGCGTCCGTTCGCTGCATTGTTGGCCAGACGCTGCGCCGCCGCTAACGGCATCGCCAACGGATGTTGCAGCGAGACGATCACCGCCTGCGCAGGTACGCTCCCGAGGCACACGTAGCTGTGCCGGGTATTGGCGTCGAAGTAGATGGCATCTCCCGCCTCGATCCGGTGCGTCGCCTCTCCGTGCCGCACCTCGAGCGCGCCCGACACCAGGTAAAGAAACTCACAGCCATCGTGCTGGTGCGCGCGCGGCGTGACGGCCGACTTCAGCGGAAGGAACTCCGCGAAGTAGGGATCGAGCTGGCGGTCGGGAACCAGGTATCCCAGGCTCTCGAAGAAGTATGCCGGATCGTCGGCGCCGGTCTGCGGCATCCGCACCCGCTCCTTGCGGCGATGCACGCGAAACAGCGTCTGCGGCTCCGACTCGAAGAAGTAGCTCAGGTCTTTTGAGAAGACCATGGCGATGCGCGCCAGATTGCGCAGCGTCGGTACTACGCGGCCAGTCTCGAGTTGCGACAGAAAGCTCGCCGAAAGCCCGGTGTGGCGTCCCAACTCCACCAGCCCCATCGACTTCTTGAGCCGCAGGTGCTTGATGCGTTCGCCGATCTTCTTCTCTGCGATAAACGACTCCGCTACTCCGCCATCTACCTGTACCTCATCGATCTCCGGTTCCGACATCTTGCCCTTGCCGCCAAAGGAGGCACTCAAAGCTGGCGCATCTCCACTGACCGCCATCGCTGCATTCGCCATAACGTTCACCCCATCCTGGAAAGTTTCGTCAGGTAACCAGATGTTGAAATTGCATCAAAAGATGTCTGACCGTCGCTGTCTTAATCATTCCCTGTCACCTTTTAAGATGTGGCCGGCGATATCACCCGGGGTTTTATTTAATCGTGCGGTCTTTTTAATCGAAATCTCCTCTGCGCTCTCGCTCTCTTTTTGCCTCGCGGCCGAGATGCTAGCCTGAGACCAATGAAGTCCTCTGGCCCATCAGCCACACGCCGCCGCTCCATCGGCCCCCTCCTTGTGCTGTCCTCTGCCGTGCTTGCAGTCTCAGGCTGCGCCAGCCCCGGCCCGGCCCGGCCACCGTCGCTTTTTTTGCCCCGCACCGTCACCGATCTTGCCGCCGTACGCACGGGCGACAGCGTAACGCTGCACTGGACGACACCGGAGAAGACCACCGACGGCCTCAAGGTTAAGCCTCCTCTTACCGCCGAGATCTGTCGCCAACCGGATGGCCACGGCAGCACATGCACGCCGATCGAACACGTCACCGTCCATCCCGGCGCCAGCGAGGCAACTGACCAGCTCCCCAGTAGCCTGACCTCCGATCCTCCCGCTCTGCTGATCTACCGTGTCAGGATTCTCAACGCAACCGGCCACTCTGCGGGCCTCTCCACCGCGGCCTTCGCGGCCTCCGGTGCTGCGCCGCCGCCGATCGAGCACCTGAGCGTCACCCCGGTTCGCAACGGCGCCATGATCGAGTGGCAGCCGCAGCCAACGTCGGCCTTCATCGACCTCGACCGCACCCAGATCCAAACCGCCGCCCCGCAGAAGCGCTCCGGCAAACAGCCGTCCCAGCTGGCCGCTCCATCGAGCCCGGCCGAGATTCATCTGCAGGCGGGCAGGCAGGCATCTCAAGCAGGCACCAGCAAATCAGCCGAACAGCCTACTGCAGACCCCGGCGGCACGATCGATCCCATCGCGCAACGCAACATGACCTATCGCTACACCGCACAGCGCGTACGCTCGCTTACGCTCGGCGGCCATGCGCTGGAGATACGCAGCGTGCTCTCCCCGGCCATCACCACGGCAATGCGCGATACCTTCCCCCCGGCGACTCCTGCGGGCCTCGCCGCTGTTCCCGGCACGGCCTCCATCGATCTCTCTTGGGAGCCCAACACCGAGCCTGACCTCGCCGGATACATCGTCTACCGCCAGGCAGTCGCCGCCGACGGCACCCTGGCCGGAGCGCCCACGCGCCTGACTCCCAGCCTGATCTCCGCGCCCGCCTTCAGCGACGTCACTGCCCAGCCCGGCCAGACCTACTCCTACCGCGTCGCTGCGGTCGACAGCGCCGGAAACCAGAGCCCCACCAGCGGCGAAGCTCGCGAATCCCGAAGGAACCAATAACCCATGCGCTATTGCAAATTTCTTTCCCCTGAGTTCGGCCCTGTCTACGCCATCGTCGAAGAGCGTGACGGAGAACTCTGGGCCGTCCGTTCCATGGCTGCTCCAGAGGAAGACCGCGCCGCACATTCTTCCGCGCAGATCGAATTTAAGCCGAGGCCGCTCAAAGAACTTGAGTTGCTGCCTCCGGTCAATCCTTCCAAGATTCTTTGTATCGGCCGCAACTACCGCGACCACGCGACAGAGCTTGGCAATGAGGTTCCCAAAGAGCCGCTGCTGTTTCTGAAGCCGCCCTCGTCGCTGCTGGCTCCCAACGGCATCGTCCGCATGCCTGCGCTCTCTAAGCGTGTCGATTACGAGGGCGAGTTGGGCATCGTAATCGGACGCCGCTGCCGTAACCTCGGGCCTGATGAAGATGTTCGCCCCTATATTCGCGGCTACACCATCGTGAATGACGTTACTGCCCGCGACCTGCAAAAGAGCGACGGCCAGTGGACACGCGGTAAGGGATTCGACACCTTCTGCCCGGTCGGCCCCGTTGTCTCGGACGAGATCGATCCGGTAGGAGGCGCTCCTGTCACTTTGACCACCCGGCTGAACGGAGAGATCAAACAGCAAGGCAATACCAGCGACCTGATCTTTCCCATCGCGCACCTGCTGCGCTACATCACGGCTGCCATGACGCTTGAACCGGGCGACCTGATCCCCACCGGAACTCCGGCCGGGGTAGGCCCCGTCAATGCCGGAGACCGCATCCAAGTAGAGATAGACGGCCTCGGAGTCCTCGAAAACACCTTTCAGCCCGGCTGAAGTCCTGACACGGCCCACGCATCTCATTGAATCTCCACGAATCCCTTTAAACTTCCGTGAATCCCGAAAACGGCGCGTAACCCTTTCAACCTTGATAAAATCTAATTAAGACAGCGAAGGAGCAATAAAAATGGCCTCTCTACTTGAACAGCTACGTGGCATGACCACAGTCGTCTCCGACACCGGCGACATCAACTCGATCCAGCAGTACAAGCCGCAGGATGCAACAACGAATCCCTCACTGATCGCGGCAGCGGCAGAAAAGCCCGAATATCAGTCCATCGTGGACAGCGTTTTGCAGCAGGCGAAGAAGGATGCCGGCGCCAATGCGAGCGATAAGGAAGTCGCCGCCCTCGCCTTCAAGAACCTCGCCGTGGCCTTCGGCCTCAAGATCCTCGAAATCGTTCCTGGCCGCGTCTCGACCGAGGTTGACGCCCGCCTCTCCTACGACACCGAGAAGTCCATCGAGACCGCCCGCGACATCATCAAGCAGTATGAAGCCGCCGGTATCTCCCGCGAGCGCGTCCTGATCAAGCTTGCCTCCACCTGGGAGGGCATCAAGGCCGCCGAGATCCTCGAAAAAGAGGGCATCCACTGCAACATGACCCTGCTCTTCGGTCTGCACCAGGCCATCGCCTGCGCCGAAGCCAAGGTCACCCTGATCTCGCCCTTCGTCGGTCGCATCCTCGACTGGTACAAGAAGGACACGGGCAAGGACTACACCGGCGCAGACGACCCCGGCGTCCAGTCCGTTACCACCATCTATAACTATTACAAGCACTTCGGCTACAAGACCGTGGTCATGGGCGCAAGCTTCCGCAACATCGGCGAGATCACCGAGCTGGCCGGATGCGACCTGCTGACCATCGCTCCCAAGCTGCTGGGCGAACTCGAGAACACGCAGGGCGAGCTGCCTCGCAAGCTCGATGCAGCCAAGGCCAAGGACCTGAAGATCGAGAAGATCACGATCGACAAGGCCACCTTCGACAAGATGCACGCCGCCGACCGCATGGCCAGCGACAAACTCTCCGAAGGCATCGAAGGCTTCTCCAAGGCTCTTGAGGGCCTCGAAGAGCTGCTCGCCAAGCACGTCAGCGAGATGAAGCAGACAGTTAACGCCTAAACAGCATTTATCTGAACTAAGGGCCTTCCGGCTTCTCTTTGCAGAAGCTGGAAGGCCCTTTCGTTTGAGCTATCAGCGCCGATCATAAGTGCAAAACAGAGACAAAATACAGGGGTCTCTCCACTGCGCTTCGCTTCGGTCGAGATGACGTAAGTTTGTGGCGAGCTTCTGGTTTCGACAACAGAAATTGTCGCTTCTTCCTCCTTCTCCCCCATCTCAAATGCACGTCATCTCGACCGGAGGCGGCGCTTTTTGCAGCCGCAGCGGAGAGGCCCTGTATTTCGTTTTTTGTCTGTTTGCTCTCTCATCCAAAACGAATTGTTTCACTTTGATGCCGATGTTCCTTCTTCGGCATCACAAAGCGATCCCTTTCAAAATTGACAAACGAAATCGGCGGTCTATATCGTTCAGTGGGTAGTAATTCGCAGTTCGAACAATTCATCGAAAAATAATCCGTTTAAAGATCGACTCCCCAAACGCAAACAATTTTCAGGAGGCACCATGTTTCGCAGATTTTTTAAAACACTTGCGCTCAGTGTCGCGTTCTTGCTGATGTTCAGTCTCACCGCATCGCTGCACGCGCAGAACTTCTTCGGTCAGATCGCGGGTAACGTTACCGACTCGACCGGCAGCGTCGTTCCCGGCGCGACCATCACCATCACCAACGTCAACACCCACGCTGCTCGCACGGTCAACTCCGACGCCAGCGGCTTTTATATCGTGACCAACCTTCCCATCGGGCCTTATACCGTTGCCATCGCGCAGAGCGGCTTCCGCGGTGAGAGTCGTTCCGGCCTAAACGTCAGCGCCGACTCGCACCTTACCGCTGACTTCCAACTCCAGGTAGGTTCAACCACCGAGAGCGTCACCGTCTCCGCCGTGCAGGGTGAGACCCTCAACACCACCAGCGGCGAGCTCTCGCACGTCATCGACTCCAAGCAGGTGCAGAACCTAGCCCTCAACGGTCGCAACTACACCCAGCTCATGACGCTGATTCCGGGTGCGGTCGTCACCAATCCTGACATCTTCTCGGTCACGACAAGTCTCGCCGCCAACAATCAGTCCATCAACGGCAACCGCGCCGACTCCGGCAACCTCACCGTCGACGGCGCCTTCAACATGGTCGCGGGCAGCAACAGCAGCTTGATGAACAACGTCGGCGCCGACTTCATTCAAGAGGTCAAGATCGACACCTCGAACTTCTCCGCCGAGTATGGACGCACCTCCGGCCCGGCCTTCAACATTGTCACCAAGAGCGGCACCGACCAGTTCCACGGCTCCGTCTTCGAGTATGTGCGCAACAACCTCTTCGACGCGCGTCCCTTCTTCTCGGCCAACAAGACTCAGCTGGTCTTCAACGACTTCGGCTACGGCGTCGGCGGCCCCATCATCAAGGACCGGCTCTTCTTCTTCGGTGGCGAAGAGTGGAAGCGGCTCCGCCAGCAGCAGTCCCCCACCTCGCTGACGACGCCGAGCAGCGCGATTCTTGCCGGTAACTTCGCCGGCCAGCCTCAGCTCTTCTATCCCGGCACCAAGACTCCCATCCCCGGCAACAACATCTCGGGCATGATTACACCGGATGGCCGCGCCATCGCCGATGTCTTTACCGTCGAGAACAAGCTCGGCCAATACAATGATGTCACCGGCGCATCAGGCAACCTGATCGTCGCTCCCTCCAACCCGCTTAACTTCCGCGAAGATATCGTTCGCCTCGACTTCCGCATCAACCAGAACAACAGCATCTATGGCCGCTGGATCAGCGACCACAACGTGCTGATCGATCCCTTCGGCACCTTCTCGAACTCCGGCATTCTGCCGACGACGCCGACACAGCGCAGCCGTCCCGGCCAGAGCTATCTCGTCGCCGAGACCTGGACCATCAAGCCGAACATCATCAACCAGTCGCAGGCGAACTTCAGCTATGCCTCGCAGCACATTCCTCCGGTCGGTGTGAACTGGGAGCGCTCCACCTTCGGCTTCCAGTATCAGCGTCTCTATCCCAATGGCGGAACCTACCCCAACGGCATTCCGGCGATGACCTTCTCGGGTACGCCGTACGCAGGCGTTCAGGGTCCGAACTTCGCTCTCAACTCGCCCACGACCGATATTCAGGTCTCTGACACCGTTTCCATCGTCAAGGGCAACCACCTCATCAAGTTCGGAGCCATGGTCGCTCGCGACCGTGTCGACCAGAACGGCCGCCCCTACTACACCGGCAACATCAACTTCAACGCGACCAGTAATCCCAACACCACCGGCAACGCCTTTGCCGATGCCCTGCTCGGTAACTTCGCCAGCTACCAGGAGGCCAGCGCCGACCCCACTGGTCACTTCCGCTTTACCCAACCCGAGGCCTTCGCGCAGGACACCTGGAAGGCCACTCGCCAACTGAGCCTTGAGTACGGTATCCGTTGGCAGGGTATCCTTCCGCTCTACACCCAGGGCAACAACATGGCGAACTTCGTTCCGTCGGTCTACGATCCGACCAAGGCCATCACCGTCAACACCAACGGAACCGTCGTTCCCGGTTCGGGCAACCCCTATAACGGTCTGGTTCGCGCCGGCGACGGTGTTCCTGCCGATCAGCTCAAGCGCGTTCCGAACATCAACACTGCTGCGTTCCCGCTAATTCCCGCAGGCGCGCCTCGCGGACTCTACACGATTCACGGCGCCTTTGGGCCGCGTCTCGGCTTTGCCTATGCTGCAAACGATAAGACCGTCGTACGCGGCGGCTTCGGCATCTTCTACTACCGGCCTGAGGGAAATATCACCTTCAGCCAGGTCAACATCCAGCCCTTCCTGTCCATCTCGGAGTTCGACAACGGCAACCTCGGCACGCTGGGCACGGGTGCAGCGAACAACACCAGCCTGCAGGGTGGTATCAACGCCATCGACCCCGGCTTCAAGAACCCCTACATCGAGCAGTTCAGCCTCGGCGTGCAGCGGCAGTTGCCGAAGGGCATGCTGCTGGAGACGACCTACGTCGGCAATGTAGGCCATCACCAGGTGCGGCAGCCTAACATCAACTTCCCCACCAACCTCGCCACCGTCGCTGCCAACCCAAGCTACAGCACAAACTACTTCAACCCCTATAAGGGATTCGGCGCGATCACCCAGGCGCGCAGCGACTCCAACTCCAACTATAACGCGCTGCAGGCTTACCTCTCCAAGCGCACCGGTCAGGTCACCTTCACCATCGGCTACACCTTCGCCAAGGCGCTGGGTGATTCGCAGAGCAACGGCTCGACGCTGGAGAACTGGCAGAACCTGAACTACAACTACGGCGAGACCAACATCGACCGCAAGCATGCCTTCATCTCCACGGTCGTCTGGGCGCTCCCGACCTTTAGTGGCCACAACGCCTTCCTCCGCGAGGGACTTGGTGGCATTCAGGTCAGCGCCGTCGTTCGTGTTCAGAGCGGCGCCTTCTATACCGTCACCGGCAATACCTCGACCGGCAGTCGCCGGGCGCAGTATCTCGGGGGCAGCCAGTACGCCAAGGGCAACCGCTTCGTCCTCAGCGGCCACCAGGCACAGTACCTCAACCCGGCTGCCTTCAGCGCGGCCCCCAACGGAGCCTTTGGTTCGGCGGGCGTAGGCAGCGTCGTTCTGCCCAGCCTGCAGCAGGCTGATACTACCCTGTCGAAGATCTTCGGCATTGGCGAGCATGTGAACTTCAAGCTCAACGCCGACGTCTTCAACGTCCTGAACCACACCAACTACAGCTCCCTGAATACGACGGCAACCGCAGGCGCCGCCTTCGGCCGTCTCAACGGAGCCTATCCCAACCGGCAGATGCAGTTTGGAGCGAAGCTGATCTTCTAACCCACCTTGCGTCTCGCTTTACCCGACCGCGCCAGCCTATGCTGGCGCGGTCTTCGTTTTATCCTCTGATCTGATCCAGACAATCTATGTAATTGTTTATAAATGCTTTAATCCGAAATCTTCGCTGGGCTTGTCTTGATCAAAATATGAGTGCATTATTATCAAATAATATGCACCCTGTTGTCACCTTAAAGCGTCTTAACAACATAGCTTCATGCCGATACCCAAAGTGTGAGAGAGTTTCCTGCCCCCATCCCTTCCGCAAAACGGCGATGTGATGAGCGACAAAGCGATAAACTGCGGCAACCAGCACACTTCGGGCAGACGGGCTGAATCATAAAAATCAAGGAGAATTTATGGCGATCAAGTGGGATCGTTTGACTGTCAAATCGCAGGAGGCCGTGCAGGCCGCCAGTGGCCACGCTGCCGAGAATGGCAACCCGGAGGTTCTCCCCCTCCACCTGATGGCTGCCCTTCTCGAAGACCGCGAAGGCGTAGTGATTCCTGTGCTGGAGAAGGTGGGCGTACCGATCGAGCAACTGCTCTCGGGCGTCAACTCCGCTATCAATAAGCTGCCCAAGGTACAGGGCGGAGCGCAGCCTGGCATGAGCGGTGCGCTGCAAAAGGTGCTCGAGCAGGCCTTCAAGGAAGCTGAGAACTTCAAGGACGACTACGTCTCGACCGAACATCTTCTGCTGGCGCTCTCGCAGCAAAAGGGTGATGCGGTGCAGTCTGCGTTGGCGGCGCTGGGAGGAACGCATGAGGCGATCCTGAAGGCGTTGAGCGCCGTGCGCGGTTCGCAGCGGGTCACCGACCAGAACCCCGAGGGCAAGTTCCAAGCGCTGGAGAAATATGCGAAGGACCTTACCGATCTGGCGCGGCGGGGCAAGCTCGATCCAGTGATTGGCCGCGATGAAGAGATTCGTCGCGTGGTGCAGGTGCTTTCGCGCCGCACGAAAAATAATCCTGTGCTGATCGGCGAACCCGGCGTGGGTAAGACTGCGATTGTCGAAGGTCTGGCACGCAGAATATTTCTTGGCGACGTGCCCGAGATTCTGAAGAATAAGCGCGTCTGTGCGCTTGATCTGGGCGCAATGATCGCCGGGGCGAAGTTCCGCGGTGAGTTCGAAGACCGTCTCAAGGCTGTGCTCAAGGAGATCGAAGAATCGAACGGCGAGATCATCCTCTTCATCGACGAGCTGCATACTCTTGTCGGTGCGGGCGCGGCCGAAGGTGCAATGGACGCCTCGAACATGCTGAAGCCTGCGCTGGCTCGCGGCGGACTGCGTGCTATCGGTGCGACCACGCTCAATGAATATCGCAAGTACATCGAGAAGGATGCGGCGCTGGAGCGGCGTTTTCAGGTGGTCTATGTCGGCGAACCCAACGTCGAGGACACCATCGCCATTCTGCGCGGTCTGAAGGAGAAGTATGAGGCGCATCATAAGGTGCGCATCAAGGACTCGGCCATTGTGGCCGCGGCGACGCTGTCGCATCGCTACATCTCTGACCGCTTTCTGCCGGACAAGGCCATCGATCTTGTCGACGAAGCGGCGGCGGCTCTTGCCATTCAGATCGGCTCGGTGCCGGTCGAGATCGATGACCTGGAACGGCGCGGAACCTCGCTCGAGATCGAGCGGGCGGCGCTGAAGCGTGAGACCGACCCCAACTCGAAGGAGCGGCTTGAAGTTGTGGAGCGCGAGCTGGCCGAGGTGAAAGAGAAGGCCGCGGGGTTGCGTGCCCGCTGGCAGACCGAGCGCGGCGCCATTGGCCGCATCGCCGAGCTGAAAGAGAAGCTGGAATCGTTGCGATTTCAGGCTGGTGAGGAGACACGCAAGGGCAATCTTCAGCGTGCAGCCGAACTGCAGTATGGTGAGATTCCCAAGATGGAAGCCGAGCTGAAGACGCTGACCGCTGCGCAGGACGAAGTCGCAGGACACGCTTCGCAGTTGCTGAAGGAAGAGGTGGACGAAGAGGATGTTGCCGCCATCGTCTCCAAGTGGACGGGCATCCCAATCAACAAGATGCTCGAAGGCGAGACGCAGAAGCTGGTGCAGATGGAGGACCGCCTGCGCGAGCGCGTCGTGGGACAGGATGAGGCGCTGTCTGCTGTCGCCAACGCAATTCGGCGTTCGCGCGCGGGATTGAGCGATCCCAAGCGGCCTATCGGCTCGTTCATCTTTCTTGGGCCTACGGGCGTTGGAAAGACTGAGACGGCGCGTGCTCTGGCGGAGTTCTTGTTCGATGACGAGTCGGCGATGGTGCGCATCGACATGAGCGAGTACATGGAGAAGCATGCGGTGGCTCGTCTGATCGGCGCGCCTCCGGGCTATGTCGGCTACGACGAGGGCGGCCAGTTGACCGAGGCTGTGCGGCGGCGCCCTTACGCCGTCATCCTCTTCGACGAGATCGAAAAGGCGCATCCTGATGTCTTCAACGTGCTGTTGCAGGTGCTTGACGACGGGCGGCTGACGGACTCGAAGGGGCGCACGGTCGACTTCAAGAACACCGTGCTCATCATGACCTCGAACGTCGGCGCAGCGCAGTTATCGACGGCGTGGGCCTCGGGCGAAGAGGGCTTTGAGGAGGCGAAGGGCCGCGTGATGGATGCGCTGCGGCAGCACTTCCGTCCCGAGTTCCTCAATCGCGTGGACGATATCGTCATCTTCCGTCCGCTGGGCGACGATCAGTTAACGCACATCGTCGATCTGCGGCTGAAGGACCTGCAGGCACTGGTGGCAGATCGCAAGATCACGCTGGAACTGACGGACAAGGCTCGTCAGGCGATCTTCAAGGCGGGATACGATCGCGCCTACGGTGCACGTCCGCTGAAGCGCGCCATTCAGCGCATGGTGCAGGACAAGCTGGCAGTCAAGATTCTCGACGGCAGCGTTCTGCATGGCGACCATGTCGTCATCGACGCCGGGAAATATGGCCTTACCTTCAAGGTCAAGGGCCGCAAGGCAGAGGCGGTGTAAGCTGCTTCGAAATAGCGTCTCGATTCAGGGTCTCTTTCGATTTATTCGGAAGAGACCTTTTTGTTTGGAGGCTTCTTTCGGCAGCTTTTAGTCATTCAAAAGACAATGCCATGACAATCTCTAGGGAGATGTAGTCCAAGCTCATATACTCAGGGCCGGAGACGGGCAGCTAGGAATTGGATGGCGAAACGGGCAATCATTATTGGCGCTGGACCTGCCGGGCTTACGGCGGCGCTTGAACTGCTGCGGCGCAGCGATGCGACGCCGATTGTGCTCGAGGCCAGCCACGAGATCGGCGGCCTCTCGCGCACCGTCCGCTACAAGGGCAATCGCATGGACATCGGCGGCCACCGCTTCTTCTCGAAGAGCGACCGGGTGATGCAGTGGTGGCTCGACCTGATGCCCGTCGAGAGCGACGATACCAACGGAGCGACGGTGAGCTATCGTGGGAAGCGACGCCAAGTGACCGTGCCGGCGCGCCTGGCCGAAGAACCTGTGCTTCGTGGCGCGGGCCCTTTGGTTGGAGAAACCGAAGTTGTTCTGTCTGGGGAGTGCGACGACAGCGAGGCGGTGGTGACGGTAGCTGCTCCTGTTGACCCTGATCTCGTG
The DNA here is from genome assembly GCF_014640335.1 of Edaphobacter dinghuensis. NCBI lineage: Bacteria > Pseudomonadati > Acidobacteriota > Terriglobia > Terriglobales > Acidobacteriaceae > Edaphobacter > Edaphobacter dinghuensis. The sequence goes on from NZ_BMGT01000001.1 coordinate 474,511, forward strand.
ATGCTTATCCGTCCACGAAAGAGCCGCATCTACTACCTGCGAAGGTTCTTCGACTACCCCATCACGGTAACGGCGGCGACCCTGGGCAACCTTGGCGCGGTGCGCACGGTGAGGATCGGCGTGAGCTATCTCTTCTCGCGTGTGCGCCAGATCAAGCCGGAGACGAGCCTCAGGGACTTTCTCATCAACCGCTTCGGTCGGCAGCTCTACCTCACGTTCTTCAAGAGCTACACCGAAAAAGTATGGGGAACGCCGTGCGATGCGATCTCGGCGGATTGGGGAGCGCAGCGGATTAAAGGACTGAGCCTGACCACAGCGGTAAAGCACTTCATCAGCAAGGCGCTGGGCAGAAAAGAGTGCGAGGACGTCGCGCAAAAGAAGACCGACACCAGTTTGATTGAGCGATTTCTCTATCCCAAGCTAGGACCGGGGCAGTTATGGGAGCATGTGGCCGATCTTGTTCGCGAAGGAGGCGGAGAGATTCACATGGGATGGCGCGTGAACGGGATTCATTGCGAGGGCAACCGCGTGGTCTCTGTCGATGCTTCCAATGATGTTGGTGAACAGCGAACCTTTGCCGGAGATTATTTCTTCTCGACCATGCCTATGCAGGAGTTGGTGCGGGCGATCGACGCGCCGGTACCGGAGAATGTGCGCGCCGTGAGCGAGGGCTTACAGTATCGCGACTTCATCACCGTCGGCTTGCTGGTGGACCGGTTGAAGGTGCGCGAGATCGACGGCGGTCTGTTGCAGGATACGTGGATCTACATTCAAGAGCCGGATGTGCTCCTGGGACGGTTACAAATCTTCAACAACTGGAGTCCGCATCTGGTGGCCGATCCCGATAAGGTTTGGATTGGGCTGGAATACTTCTGCTACGAGACGGACGATCTATGGAAGATGCCGGACGAGGAGTTGAAGCAGTTCGCCATCGCTGAGGTCGCCAAGATCGGCATCCTCAACGCCGAAGATGTCTGCGACGGTCATGTCGTTCGCGTACTCAAGACTTATCCTGCCTACTTCGGCACCTACAACCGCTTCGACGAGCTGCGTACCTTCACCGATGGCTTTGAAAATCTCCTGCTGATCGGACGCAACGGCATGCACAAGTACAACAATCAGGACCACAGCATGCTGACTGCGATGACCGCGGTCGACGGCATCGTCTCAGGAAAGATCGACAAGGCGGCTCTGTGGGAGATCAACACCGAGCAGGAGTACCACGAAGAGGCCGCGGAACAGGAGCTGCCTCAGGAAGCGATGGTTCCCTGATGAAAGAGCAGTTGCCAGCGGTTATCGCGGAAGACCCACAACGACGAGCGATGCGAGGTGTGCAGCGCCGTGGTCGCGTGATAAGTAGCTAGCGCAGCGTCGGGTGCAAGCACCGTGACGTAGAAGTGGCTGATGGTCGCATTGCGCGGCGTGCTCGCCAGCAAGTCGTCGATGGTCTGCTGCCGGTTGTAGATGCGGCCGGAGCTGCAGTACTCCTGGAAGTCTGAGGCGAGCAAAGGAATCAGCGTGGTGCGATCTTTTACGCGGCTGGGATGGAGCAGCCGCTCTTCGAGCGTATAGAGGTGATCCTGTAGTTCTGACGCTTTCATGTGAGTAGTATGACGTTACCGCGAAAAGTAAGTTTCAGCTAGTCCGCTGAAACTTAAACGTCTAAGCGAGTGCAATTCCGGGAAAACTAAGACCCTACGTGGCTTACTCCCCAAAAGTCTGTTTTTAAAAAGCTAACTGCCTGCTCCTGATCGATTTAAATCAGGAACAGGCAGAGGTAAAGACACGTTCTTTTTTTGCGGCTCCCATCAAGCAAATCGCCCATCTAAGTTCTAGATTGGTCGAGGGTTGCGCTCTTCGAACTGGCGCTGGTGCCAGTAGGGGTACGCCAGCGGAACCTCGCTGGCAGCGTCGAGTTTCTGTACCTGCTCCGGGGTCAGCTTCCAGCCGATGGAGCCCAGGTTTGCCCGCAGCTGCTCCTCGTTGCGTGCGCCGATGATGATGGTAGAAACGGTCGGGCGGCCCAGCACCCAGTTCAGGGCGATCTGCGGAATCGTCTTTCCAGTCTCCTTGGCGACCTCGTCGAGGGCATCGACGACCTTGTACAGATATTCCTCGGGAACCTGCGGGCCGTTATCGACCACGAGCTTCGAGTTCAGGCGGCTGTCCTTGGGAATGCCGGTCTCGCGGCGGATCTTTCCGGTAAGCCGACCCCAGCCGAGCGGCGACCATACCAACGCGCCTACGCCCTGGTCGAGCGCCAACGGCATCAGCTCCCACTCGTAGTCGCGTCCCACCAGAGAGTAGTAGCACTGCTGGCCAACGTAGCGCGCCCAGCCATACCGCTCGCTAACGCTCAGCGACTTCATCAGGTGCCAGCCGGAGAAGTTCGAGCAGGCGATGTAGCGAACCTTGCCCTCGCGCACAAACTTGTCCAGCGTATTCAGCGTCTCTTCCACCGGAGTCGTCGCATCGAAGCCGTGCAGATGATAGACGTCCACGTAGTCGGTGCCGAGCCGTTTAAGGCTGCGCTCCAGCGACTGAATCAAGTGATAGCGGCTAGACCCGACATCGTTAGGCCCGTTGCCCAAACGAAACGTCGCCTTGGTCGAGATCAGCACATCTTCGCGATGATGATGCGACAGGGCCTTGCCCAGCGCCTTCTCGCTGTCGCCGTCGGAGTAGATGTCCGCCGTGTCGAAGAAGTTCAAACCCGCATCCATACAGATGCCGACGATACGGTCGGCCTCAGCCTGCGTCGTCTCCGACCATGCCTTGAAAAACTCGTTGCTCGCACCAAATGTTCCTGCCCCGAAGCAAAGCTCCGGCACCTTCAGTCCTGATTTGCCTAGCGATCTGTATTCCATGATGGATTGGATGGTAGCAGGCAAGATTGCGATATGGAATGCAGGTTAATTCATCGGCGATTGGAAAAAGATTAGCCTATTTCGCAATTGCGTCATTGCAAAATTTTGCGAAATGTTAACACAAGTCAACTCTATCTATAACAAAAAGAAGAGTTAAAACTTTGGAACCCGAGATGCAAATGGTTGGACGTAATCCATTTAAATCTGGGAGTTTTTACCTTGAAGACCAAACTGTTTCTTGTTGCACTTCTCGCCTCTGCCTTTGCGTTCACTCCATTTGCAAAAGCCGATTCCGTCACCCTCGAAAGCCACGTCGGGGATACCTATAACTATCAGCTCACCTTTGACGAGCACTCCACCACCTTTTTTCTGGATGGCTTTCAGATTACGGGTCTCTCCGGTGTAACCGATGCCGAACTGAGCGGCGCACTCGCGAATGATTTTGGCATTGCCAACTTCGATTCCTCGTCGGTCACGGTAGGAACCATCTACTCCTATGAATACGGTAAGACGATTCCCTTCTCTGTAGGCACCTTGACGATCACCTCCGACGCCGCACCTGGGGATGTCAACTTCGCCATTCTGGATAGCAACGGTCTCTCGATGGGACAGGTCGAAGGCCCCACGGATGGCAGTGGCTGCGGCGATCCCAGCCCGGTTCCCGAGCCGTCGAGCATCGTTCTGCTGGGCAGCGGCATGTTGGCTGCAGTCGGCGCAGTACGCAGAAAGTTCCTGGTCTAGAACGTTCGAGCAACACGCAGCAATAAAAAAGCCGCCAGCGAAGCGGCTTTTTTATTGCTCTCTGAAAGAATGACACGCAAATGCCGGCGCGCTATTCTTCCGGTTTATCCACCTGGCTCTGGTAGATCTCTTCGACTCGCTCGACCGTGTCGATCTCGCTGACCGGCTTGTCGGTGCGGATGCGGATAATTCGCGGAAAACGTAGCGCGAACCCGCTGGCATGGCGGTCGCTACGCATGATGTTGTTGAAGGCGACTTCGAGCACCATCAGCGGCTCGACGGTGCGGAAGTAGCCCTGGTCTTCGAGCGTGTGCTCCATCATCCACGCGCTCATCTTGGCGATCTCGGCGTCGGTCAGGCCGGAGTAGGCCTTGCCCACGTTCCGCAGCTCGCCGCCAGGCCCGCGCACGGCGAAAGTGTAGTCGCTGAGAATTCCGGCACGCTTGCCGTGACCCAGCTCCGCGCCCGTCACCACGACATCGAGCGTGGCCAGCTCGCGCTTCAGCTTCACCCATGCCAGACCGCGACGTCCGGGCTGATACTCCGACGCAGCAGCCTTAAGCATCACTCCCTCGTTTGCCCTCGCGCGGGCATCGGCGTAGGCACGCTCGATATCCTCAGCCGATTGGACGAGGCGCGCAGGCGAGAGCATCAGCCGCTCTACCTCATCGTTATTGCCGTCGCTATCGGGCTGCATAAACATAGCGATCTGCGCAGTGTTTTTGCGTTCGTCGACAACGAGCGGAGAGCGCACTTTTTCGACCAGCCGTTCGACGGCAACTTCAAGGCGGTTTCGCCTCTCGGTCAAGGGCTGGTTCAGTGTCAGCTCGCCATTGGCGTACATTAGATCGAAGGCCATGAAGACGACCGGAACCTGCTGTCGCCACTCGTTGGAGACGCGCTTCCTTCCGATACGCTGTCCCAGCACGGCGAACGGCAGCGCACGCGCCGCCTTGAGGTCCCAACCGAGGATCTCTCCGTCGAAGATCAACGGCTCGCGCACCGAGGCGAAGGCCTCTTCGAGATCGGGAAAGCTTGCGGTTACGTCGTCGCGGTTGCGCGAGTAGATGACGACACGACCGGGCTGCCCGGCATCGCCGCAGTGAATCTGCGCGCGCATGCCATCGTATTTGTCTTCGAGAAAGGCTTCGATGGAAGCGGTCTCCGCGTCCTGCTTTCCGGCGAATCGTTCGACCGCCTCTTCCGGCGAATCGACCGGGCTGGCCAGCATGAAGCCCAGCGGATGGAACAGCCGCATGCGCGCTTCGCCCAGCGTTCCCGCGAATGCCCGTCGCACTGCGGCAGCGAGATCGGCCTCGAGCATCACTGCATGTCGAACCTCAGCCACAGGTGCGGAGGCTGCGACTGCGATTGCCTCTTCGACCAGACTCTGCTTCACGCCGATGCGCATGTCGCCACTCATCAGCTTCAGCAGATACTTTGCCTCGAGCGCCGTAGAACGTTGCAGCAAACCCTCCACTAGCGCTGCCCGAATCGCCGTCGTCTTTGCGGCGGCCATCGCGGCAAAGGCCTCGGCTACATCCTGCAAGGTTAGAGAGGCTTTTTGTGACGAGTTTCCCTGCAAAAGATCGAAGGCTGCGGCACCCAAATCGCCGTGGCGTTTGTACGCCGCCGTCAGTGCGGTGCTGGTGGCCCCGCTCACCGATAAGAGTGCCTTCGAAAGCAGCGCGCCCCCGGCGTTCAGCCTGCGCGGGTCGGCCTCGGCAAAGGGAGTTCCGGCCAGGTACAGCGCAAACAGCCCGGCGTCTTCGGTCTTGGGCGCGGCGGCATGGGCAGCCGCAATCGCCTCGGCAATGGCCGCGCGCTTCTTCAACCGGCCCGGCTCGCCAGCCAGTGCCTCGGCAAGCTCGGCAATAACGTGAAATAAAGCCATTCGGCTCAAAGCCTCTCAGCTAAAAGATGCACTCCGAACCCGGCGCGGCAGGAGTAACATCTAATATAGATACAGATGTAGTTGTTCTATCGATATGAACGCAGCCGCAAATCCGGTGTTCTTCTCCCGCGTGACCGAGTCGCCCGACCGTCACGACTTTGCCTAGCTGCGCCAGCCTGACTGAAATTCCTCTGAAGCAACTGCACCGGCAAAACAACTACAAAAGACTTTGTTATAAGGATTTTTTTATATGTTCGACCGCCTCGACCAACTAGAAGCTCGTTATGAAGACCTCGGCCAGCAGATGTCCGACCCTACACTGGTGCAGGACCAGAAGAAGTTTCAGGCCGTTGCCAAGGCGCATCGCGACCTTGAGCCGACCGTCGAAAAGTTTCGTGAATATCGCAGCGTCAAGAACGGTGTCGCCGAGGCCAAGGCCATGCTCGCCGAATCGGATGCCGACCTCCGCGCCATGGCGCAGGAGGAGCTGGTGACGCTTGAGCCGCGCGTCGCCGAGATCGAAGAGGAATTGAAGGTTCTTCTGCTGCCGAAGGACCCCAACGATGACAAGAACATCATCATCGAGCTGCGCGCCGGAACCGGCGGCGATGAAGCCGCCATCTTCGTCTCGGAGATGTTCCGCATGTATCTGCGTTTTGCTGAGCAGCACCGGTGGAAGGTCGAAGTGCTCTCCTCTTCGGAGACCGGCATCGGCGGCGGCATGAAGGAAGTCACCGCCATCTTCGAGGGCGACAAAGTCTACTCGCAGATGAAGTACGAGTCGGGCGTGCATCGCGTACAGCGCGTTCCGGCGACGGAGACGCAGGGCCGCGTCCACACCTCGGCCATTACCGTGGCCGTGCTGCCCGAGGCCGAAGAGGTCGACATCAAGATCGAGGCCAAGGACTTGCGCGTCGATACCTTCTGTTCCTCCGGCCCCGGCGGTCAGTCGGTCAATACGACCTACTCGGCGGTGCGCATCACGCATATCCCGACCAATACTGTTGTGAGCTGCCAGGATGAAAAATCGCAGATCAAGAACCGCGAGAAGGCCATGCGCGTTCTGCGCGCCCGACTGTATGAGGTCGAAGAAGAACGTATCCATCAGGAGCAGGCCAAGGACCGCAAGCAGCAGGTGGGCACCGGCGACCGCAGCGAGAAGATTCGCACCTACAACTTCCCGCAGAACCGGCTCACGGATCACCGCATCGGTCTGACAAACCACCAGCTCAACATGGTGATGGAAGGCATGCTGCAGCCGACGGTCGATGCGCTAATTGCGCACTATACCGCCGAGAAGCTGAAAGCCCAGGCTGAAGCGGCCTGAACCGGGAACTCCTGCGTAAAGCTCAAAGTGGTTGTCCAGATGTACGATGTCGAAGATCGTAGTTCTGAACATCGCTGAGGCATAAAAGGAGTTTTCATGCTCCGTACTTTGAGCATTGCGTTTTTGAGCGGCCTGATGGCTGCGGCAACTTCCGCACCTGCGCAGTCTGCGGCTCCGGCTGCACCCGCAACGACACATCCTGCACGACCTACGCCGCCTACCCGCGATCCTCATACGCCGGGCTATGTTGAAGCCAAAGAGCTGCCCGACGGTGCCAACGCTCCGGCTGATGCCGATGGAAACTTCATCATCGGACCCACGCACACGCCTGCACCGGAGATGTCGGTACAGCCGGGCGTGCCGCAGGGAATGGTGTCCGAGTTCGTTATGGAGTCGACTGACAGTAAGCTCTACCCTGGCATTGCGCGGGAGCCGGGCACCTTCGGCACGCCTGACCCCAAAGACCCGGCGAAGCTGATCGTAACTACCAGCCATCCCGCTCCCTACACGCGGCGCGTGGCGGTCTACGTGCCGAAGCAATATGTTCCGGGTACTGCTGCTCCGTTCATCATCGGGACGGACGGCCCCGACCACGCGCTGTTCACCGCGCTCGACAACCTGATTGCCGAACATAAGGTGCCGGTGATGATCGCCATCTCCGTGAGCAACGGCAGCGGCGATGCGCAGGGCAGCGAGCGCGGACTGGAATACGACACCATGTCGGGCCGCTATGCGGAGTTCATCCAGAAAGAGGTACTTCCGCTGGTCGAAAAAAAGTTCCACGTGGAACTAACCCGCGATCCCGATGGCCGCGCGACGATGGGCGGCAGCTCTGGCGGATCGTGTGCGTTGATTATGGCGTGGTATCACCCGGAGTGGTACCACCGGGTGCTGACTTACTCCGGCACCTACGTCAACCAGCAGTGGCCGTATAACGCGAAGGTGCCGCATGGGGCGTGGGAGTTCCACGAGCACCTCATCCCCGGCTCTGCGAGAAAGCCGATTCGCCTATGGATGGAGGTTGGCGACCGCGACCTGCTGAACCCTAATGCCATGCGCGACAATATGCACGACTGGGTCGTCGCCAATGAGCATATGGCTAAGGTATTGGCCGCTAAGGGCTATCACTATCAGTTTGTCTTTGCCCGCAGCGCAGGGCATACCGACCGGGCGGTGAAGCAGCAGACTTTGCCGGAGGCGCTTGAGTATCTGTGGCAGGGGTATTCCGTTGCGGGTGGGAAATGAGGAAAATACAGGGATCTCTCCGCTCCGCCCTTCGGGCTTCGGTCGAGATGACGTGCTTTTTTGTCATCACTTTGAAGGGCTCACGCAATAGATAGCATTTGGAAATAAGTCCGGTAATAAAATCGACACATGATCAGGCCATCTCTCCGCAGCCGCGTTCGCTCTATCGCATCGATTGTCTCCCTCTCCGTCGCCAGCCTTTTTTTTGTTAGCTCTGCCAAGGCACAACAGCCACCGCCGCTCAATGGAATCGCCCACATCGCGATTCGCGTCCATGACCTCGATGCGGCGCGCGACTTCTACAAGAAGCTGGGCTTCGATGAGGCTTTTGCTTTGAGCAAGAACGGCGCTGTCTACCAGTCGTTCATCAAGCTGGACGACCGCCAGTTCATCGAGCTGTATCCCACCACGGCGAAGGACACCGAGATCGGCTTTCTGCACCTGTGCTTCGAGAGCGACAACCTGCAGGCGGTCTATGACGACTATATCGCCCGTGACGTCACCCCCAACTTCAAGATTCGCAAGGCCGGAGCGGGCAATCTGCTGTTTACGATGAAAGGGCCGATGCAGGCGAGCGGGCCGCAGAACATCGAGTACACGCAGTACATGCCGGGCTCGCGCCACTATAACGACCGCGGCCAGCACCTTGGCGCAGACCGCGTGGGCACCAAGCTCGTCTCGGTCACGCTGGCGATGCAGGACCCGGCCGCTGCCAGCGCCTTCTATATCGATAAGCTGAAGTTCACTCCCGACCCACGGTGGCACAACTTCCTCGATCTGCCGGGCGACTCCGGTGAGATGGTCAAGATTGTTCCCGTTACCAAGCTTGGCCCAAAATCGAGCATTCTGCTTACGTCACCCGATATTCATCGCTCCGGCGAATTGCTCAAGGCTGCGGGAATTCCCTTCAGCGACGGAAATTCCCTAACAGTGACTGATCCGGACGGGAACCTTATCGACATCATTCCCGAGCAGAGTGTCTCTCCGCGCAAATAGATACGCTGAGTTTCCAAAGCAACCCGGCGTAAGGCACCTCCACTCCTAATGGAGCAAGTACTACGGAGGTGTCTTATGCAGGCAGTTCACGCGGGCCAGTGCGGCCTTTGCAGCCACTTCGGCGAGACCCACGCTCCTAACAAAGTTCTGGTGACCATCATGTCCAGCAAAAAGGCCGATGAGTCGATGCTCGACACCTGCGGCCATCCGAAACTCGCCGGACTCCACCTAAAGGTCTCCCCCATCAGCGGATGTGACGGCTTCCACGAAGCGGCAAGAGCCTGATTCTGAGGTGAGTATCGCTTTATGGCCTGACGCGAGACAATAGCTGCATCCAGCAAAATGACCTTACGTCAGGCCCTGACTCTCGCCACCGAACAACTCGCAACGAACCCAGCGCTCGGAGACCACGCCCATCGCGACGCCGAGTTGTTGTTGCTGCATGTGCTTGAACTAGATCGCGCTACACTGCTGGCCTATCCCACGCGTGCTCTTACGGAACAGCAGCTTGTCTTGTATCAGGACGCAATCGCGCGGCGCCTGCGCTGCGAGCCTGTCCAGTACATCACGGGGCAACAGGAGTTCTTCGGCCTTCCGCTTAAAGTCACGCCAGCTACGCTGATCCCCCGGCCTGAGACGGAACACCTCGTCGAAGCCGTTCTGGACCGTCTGCCTGCCGACCGGCCTGTCCGCATCCTCGACATTGGCACCGGAACCGGAGCCATCGCGCTGGCGCTAGCCGCTAACCTTCCCCTAGCCGAAGTCATCGCCGTCGATATCTCCGCCGAAGCCCTGGAAGTGGCCCGCGAAAATGCCGCAAATCACCATCTGGAGGCCCGCGTAGGATTTTTTCTGTCCGACCTCCTGACCGGCCTCCTGCAAAAAGACCAGACCGTGGCTTTCGATGCCATCGTCAGTAACCCTCCTTATATTCCGGAGAGCGAGCGCGCTGAGCTTCATCCCCAGGTCCGCGACTATGAGCCTGCGCAGGCGCTGTTTGCGGGTGATCTTGGCCTCGACATCTATCGTCGCCTGATCCCGCAGGCGTACAGGGCTCTGAAGCCGGGCGGCCTGCTGGCGTTAGAAATCGGGCATGGACAGAGAGATTCGCTGGCAGCTCTTCTGGAAAGCTGGGAAAATGTGGCCTTCGTCGACGATCTTCAGCAGATTGCCCGCGTCGCCCTGGCGCGGAGATAGCCTTCTCTAACTACTAGACGGACGTTAGGGTACGAAGTAGGTTCTTATTAAGGAATAATTTCGGATATGGACCATTCAGGGTTGACAGTCGTTTAACGCGCCACCTATATTCCTCAAAACACCCAAACGAGCTTTGTCCATCTACCGATAGACAAAAGGGTATCACGCACTCTCCCCTTCTGAGGTCCTACCAAATGCAATCTCTAAAATCACACGGCCTTTTCGTGAGGCGTCTGTGTTCGTTTCTCGTCTTTACCGCCCTCCTGCTCAGCACGTCCTTCTTTGCGCATGCGCAGACGGCAGGCACGGCCAGCATTCAGGGTACTGTCACTGACCCGACCGGGGCCGCCATCGCGAATGCCCAGGTCACCTTTACCAACACCGCCACCCATGCCTCGCGCTCTACAGCGACCGACGGCGCCGGTATCTACAGCCTCCCCAACATTCCGGTAGGAGCCTATAGCCTGACCGTCGCGGCCCAGGGCTTTCAGGGGTACACCCGGACCGGCCTTCTCGAAGTCGGTAACAACGTTCAGATCAACCCTGCCCTGACGATCGGCAGTTCCAGCGAGCACGTCGAGGTGCAGGCCACGGGCGCAGCGCTCGACACCGAGACCAGTACCTTCAAACAGGTCATCGACCAGAAGCGCATCACGGAGCTTCCTTTGAACGGCCGTCAGGCTACGCAGCTCATCCTGGTCTCGGGCGGTGCAGTCAACGCTCCGGCCAACGACATCAACGGAAGCAAGACCTATGCGAATACCCCGGTCATCGCTGTCGCCGGTTCGCAAGGCATCTATAACAACTACGTCCTCGATGGCGGCAGCCACGTCGACACCTTCACCAACACCAACCTGCCCTATCCCTTCCCGGATGCGCTGCGCGAGTTCTCGGTCGAGTCGAACTCTCTGCCTGCACGCAACGGCCTCCACCCCGGATCGCTCGTCAACGTCGTCACCAACTCCGGCACCAATCAGTTGCATGGTACGGTCTTCGAGTTCCTGCGCAACAACATCATCAACGCCAATAACTTCTTTTCTACCTCGAAGGACACGCTGAAGCGCAGCCAGTTCGGTGGAACGCTGGGCGGGAAGATCCTGACGGACAAGATGTTCTTCTTCGGCGGCTATCAGGGCACCCGCAACCGCCAGACTTCGAGCGCGACCGGCTACTGCGTTCCTACCGCAGCGGAACTCTCGGGCGACTTCAGCCAGATGGGTGGCAACTGCGCCCAGAACGCCTCCAACATCATCGATCCGGTGACGGGAGCGAATATCTCCAGCACACGTAAGATCAGTCCTGCCGAGCTGAGCCCGCAGGCGCTCAAACTCGCCAGCATGCTGCCCTTGTCGCAGGCCGATCAGTATGGTCGCGTCAATGTTTCATTGCCCGCCAACAGCACCGAAGATCAGTTCATTGGCCGCATCGACTATACCTTCAACCAAAAGCACAATCTCTTCGGCCGCTACTTCCTGACCAACTACACGGCTCCTGCTTATTTCTCGCCCACCAATCTTCTGTTGACGACAATCGCCGGTAACGGCGAGCGTGTACAGAGCTTCACCCTTGGCGATACATACATCGTCACTCCTCATCTCGTGAACACCTTCCACGGCACCTACGCTCGTCGCCGTAACAATCGCGGTCCCACAGCAGGCGGCATCAACGCCACCAATGTCGGCGTCGACATGTACGACTATGTGCCGAACGACTTCCGCCTCAGCATCACCAATGGCTTCTCCATTGGCTGCGGAACGTGCTCGCCGGGCTTCTTCAACACCAATACGGAAGACTTCTCCGATGACATCGACTACGTCCACGGCAAGCACCAGTTTGCCTTCGGCGGGGAGATTCTTCGCACCGGCCAGAATACGCAGGCAGGCTACCTTCAGAACGGCAGCTTCAACTTCGGCGGCTTCGCAAGCGGCGTCAACGGCGCACAGGGCGAGCCGATGCTGGACTTCCTTACCGGCAGAATGACCTCCATCGGAGCCTCGACAGGCTTCAGCCAGTCGAAGGCACAGCAGACCGCCTATCGTCAGACGACGTTCGGCGTCTATGCACAGGACACCTACCACTTCAGCCCGCGCCTGACCGCCAACTTCGGCGTTCGCTGGGAGCCTGAGTTCATTCCCATCGACAACTATCATCGCGGCAGCAGCTTCAATCAGGCGGCCTTCATCGCCGGACAGCACAGCACGGTCTACGTCAACGCCCCGGCTGGCTCGTTCTACTATGGCGACCCTGGAATCCCTCCGGGCATGACGGACAACCGCCTCGCCAACATCTCGCCTCGCGGCTCCATCACCCTCGACCCATTCGGCAACGGCAAGACCGTCTTCCGCGCGGGCGGAGCGTTGATGTATGACAACCCGGCGCTGTATACGATGCAGCGCAACGCCGCCAATCCGCCCTATACCAACGAGATCGACGTTACGGGAACGACGCTGCTGGCCACGCCGTGGTCGACGTATCCCGGCGGCAATCCGTTCCCGATTGCCAATCCTCCTCTCTCTACCTCACCATTCCCCACCAATACGCTCTATGTCGTCGTCCCACGTCATATTCAAACGCCGGTCGTTCAGCAGTGGACGGCCAGCATCGAACAAGATCTGGGTCATGGCTGGAACATGTCCATCAGCTATCTCGGCAACAAGAACAGCCACCTGTGGCTGGGCCGCGCACTTAATCCGGCGGTCTACATTCCGGGTGCCTCCAACGGTCTGACCGGCTCCTGCGGTCCGCTAACGCCGTCTACCGGTCTGCCCGCTGCCGGCAAACCGTGCTCTTCGACCTCTAACTCCAACAACCGCACCGTGCTGTCGCTCATCAATCCCGCTCAAGGACAGGGTTACAGCCCGACCATGACCCAGATCGATGACGGTGGAAACTCGAGCTACAACGGCCTGCTTGCCGTCATTCAGGACCGTATGTCGAAGAACTTCAGCTTTCTCGCCAACTACACCTGGTCGCACTGCATCTCGGTCGGAGACTCCCCCGGCGATATCGCGGCGCCTACTTATGAAAATTCCGCCAACAAGAACATGGACCGTGCCAACTGCGGCTTTGACGTTCGCCACATCTTCAATACGACCTTTGTGGCGTCCAGTCACTTCTCCAGCCTGCACGGCTGGGCGGCGGCACTGGCCAACAACTGGGAGCTTGCTCCCATCGTCCGCATCACCAGCGGAACCCCGCTCAATGTGACCTCGGGCGTCGATAACTCGCTTACCGGTATCGGCCTCGATCGTCCCAACCTGGTTCCGGGAGCCGCTGTCTATACGCACCGCAAGATCACGCAGAAGGCAGCGGGTAATCTTGCCTACCTTAACAAGTCGGCCTTCACCCAAAACACTGCGGGCACCTACGGCGATCTGGGACGCAATGCCTTCCGCGGCCCAAACTACTACGACGTGGATGCTGCGCTCAGCCGCAACTTCCCGCTGATGGAGCGTCTGAACTTCAATCTGCGCATGGAAGCCTTCAACGTGATGAACCACCCGAACCTGTCCAGCTTCACCACTGGGCTGAACTCGGGGACCTTCGGCAACGCGACAGCGGCGAACGATCCGCGCATCTTCCAGATTGCGGGCAAGCTCACCTTCTAACCTTAGCGCTTCAATCAACCATAAAGGCGGCCAGCGATGGCCGCCTTTTGTATTGCCTGGAAGTCGACTGGGATTATGGCTAATGCGAAGCATCAATCTCCGTGAAGCGAGAACGGTCGTCTGGCCTCGGGTGTATAGAATGGCGATGGCTTCCTGGTTCTACATCGCATGGTGTCTGCGAGCCGAATATTCGTACATCGAGGTGCGTCTGTGCGCTTTAAACTTTCTCTTCTTTTGCTGCTGCTCTGTTCTCTGACGATGGTTCACGCGCAGTCCACGGTTGACCACACGCCGCATACCTTTACCGTGCAGGGCGATCACTTCGCGCTCGACGGCAAGCCCTTCCAAGTCATCTCCGGCGAGATGCACTATCCGCGTATTCCGCGGGCAGACTGGCGAGCGCGTTTCAAGATGGCCAAAGCGATGGGCCTGAACACCATCACCGCCTACGTCTTCTGGAATGAGAACGAGCCGAAGCCCGGCGTCTTCGATTTCTCCGGCAACAACGACGTGGCAGAGTTCATCCGCGAAGCCCAGCAGGAGGGCCTCTATGTCATTCTTCGTCCCGGCCCCTACGTCTGTGCTGAGTGGGAGTGGGGAGGCTATCCCTCGTGGCTGCTGAAGGACCACAGCATGGTTGTGCGCAGCAGCGACCCGAAGTTTATCGCCGCGTCAAAGGAATGGATCGACCGCCTCGGCAAAGAGTTGGCTCCGTTGCAGATCGGCAACGGCGGCCCGATTATCCTCACCCAGGTGGAAAACGAGTACGGTTCTTATGGCAGCGACCATGCCTACATGGAACAGATCTACAAGATGCTGGTGGACGCGGGGTTTACCAAGTCGCAGCTCTATACGGCGGACGGCCCGGAGCAGGTGCCGAACGGCTCGCTGCCTGAGCTTCCGGTCGGCATCAACTTCGGCGGGGCCGAAGCTGGCGCAGCACAACGCGCCTTTACGGAGTTGAAGAAGTATCGTCCTAACGGCCCCTTCATCAACAGCGAGTATTGGGCAGGATGGTTCGATCACTGGGGCAGCAAGCATGCCCACACCAATGCGGCGAATGAGGCTGCGAATCTCGACTGGATGCTGCGCCAGGGATATTCGGTCAGCATTTACATGTTCCATGGCGGCACCAGCTTCGGCTGGATGAATGGTGCCAACAGCGATGGCCACGGCAGCTACGAGCCCGACGTGACCAGCTACGACTACGACTCGCCGCTGGACGAGAGCGGGAGACCCACGGCGAAGTACCTTGCCTTCCGCGATGTGATCGCCAAGGCTACTGGCGTCACGCCGCCTGCCATCCCCGATGTTCCTGCGGCAATTACGACGCCGGCGGTGACGCTGGCTGAGTCAGCGTCTTTATGGGACAACCTGCCTGCTCCGATTCACTCGCAGAATGTGTTGAGCATGGAAGATGTGGACCAGGCTTACGGCTACATCCTTTACCGCACGCACCTGAAGAAGACTGCTGCCGGTACGCTTACGCTCGATGAGCTGCATGACTACGCTGTGGTCTATCTCGACGGCAAACAGGTTGGCACGATCGATCGCAGGTTGAAGCAGAACACGCTGGCTCTTCCCGCGGTGAAGCGGAATGCGCGGCTCGATATCCTTGTCGAAAATACGGGGCGCGTGAACTTTGGCCATGCGATCACGGGAGAGCGCGCGGGGATCACCAAGCAGGTGACGTTGAATGGGACGGTGCTGTCAGGATGGGATATTTATCCACTGCCGATGACGGCGGTGGACAAGCTCTCGTACTCCTCTAAGCCTTGTTCGGGAGCGTGCTTCTATCGGGGAAGCTTTGATCTGGCTGGCACTGGAGATACCTTCCTCGATACCGGCGAGTTCACTAAGGGCGAGCTTTGGCTAAATGGTCAGGCGCTGGGACGCATCTGGAACGTCGGGCCGCAGCGCACGCTTTATACGCCGGAGTCATGGTTGGTGAAGGGGAAGAATGAGATCGTCGTCTTCGATCTTGAGGGCAAGCCGGGCCATGCGGTGCGTGGACTGGATAAATCTATCCTCGATGCTGCTAATGATGCGGCTCCAGCAAAGAACTAGGCTCGAATGATGAATGGAGAGACAAAGAGGCCCGGCGTAGATGCCGGGCCTCTGGTCTTTTATCAACATGAACGATGAACTTAGTGACCGGCTGAGCGGCTTGCATGCTTTGGCGGCCGGGGGATGAGGAACAACAGCGGGATCATGCAGGCGCAGAAGACAGCAAGGTACTGGATGATGTCGAGGTAAGCCAGCATCGACGCCTGACGATGAAGCTGGTTGTAGATGTAAGCCTGCGCCGAGTGGACCGCCTGAAAACCCTTGCCGAATGCTCCCTTGAGGGCATCGACCTGCGAGTTGAAGGCCGGGTTAGCGGTGGTGAGGTTGCGCACCATATTGTTCTCGTGCGCGGCGGTGCGGCGTAACAGCATGGTCGCCATAAACGCCGTTCCGCAGGAGCCGCCGACGTTACGTGCAAGGTTGGTCAGGCCGGAGACATCGTTGTTCTCCGACTGCTTCACCCCGATGTAGGCGATGGTGTTGATCGGAATGAAGAGGAACGCCAGTCCCGAGGCCTGGAAGATGCGCAGGAAGGCCAGGTATCCGTAGCTGACGCCGAGATTCAGCGTGTGCATCTCGATCAGTGCCGAGGTAAGCATGAAGAAGCCGAAGCCGATCAGCTTGCGCGCGTCGACCTTGCCGGAGAGGAAGCCGACGACCGGCATCATGGCCATCATGATGAAGCCCGCGGGAGAGAGCACGAGGCCGGCAAGCTCTGCGGTATAGCCCAGCAGCGTTTGTACAAACTGCGGTATCAGCACGGTGGTGCCGTAGAGCGCGAAGCCGAGCACGAACATCAGCAGGAAACTGATGGCGAAGTTTCGCCGCTTGAAGAGCGTCAGGTTGATGATGGGGCGGTGGCCGATGCGAAGCTGGCGCAGCTCCCAATAGATCATGAAGACGAAGGCGACCACGCAGACGATGGCGAAGAAGGTGATAATGTGCGAGGAGAACCAATCATCTTCCTGTCCCTTGTCGAGCAGGAACTCCAGCGAGCCGAAGGTGAGGCCGAGCAGAGCGAAGCCAGTAAAGTCCAGCTTCATGCCGCCGCGTTGCGTCTCTTCCACTTGCTTTTTGACGTAGGGCGGGTCTTCAACGATGCGCGAGGTCAAAAACAGCGATAGCAGACAGATGGGGATGTTGAGGAAGAAGATCCAGCGCCAGTCGAAGCGGTCGGTAATATAGCCGCCCAGTGTAGGGCCAATGGCCGGGGCGACGACGACGGCAAGGCCGTACATGGCGAAGGCCTGTCCGCGCTTTTCGGGTGGGAAGGTATCTGCCAGAATCGCCTGTTCCGACGGAGCCAGGCCACCGCCGCCTGCTCCCTGCAGAATGCGGCAAAAGACAAGGATGGGGAGCGAGGGGGCGAGACCGCAGAGCATCGAGCTGACGCCGAAGAGCGCGACGCAGATCATATAGAACTTCTTGCGGCCGATGAAGGTGGTCATGTATGCACCAGCGGGCAAAATGATGGCGTTGGCGACCAGGTAGGCCGTCAGCACCCAGGTCGCTTCATCCTGAGTAGAGCCGAGACCGCCGGCGATGTGCGGCAGCGCCACGTTGGCGATGGAGGAGTCGAGCACCTCCATGAAGGTGGCAAGCGTGACCGTCATGGCGACGATCCATGGATTGATGCTAGGCCGCCACGGTCGCTCTTCTGAGTGACTGTCGGCGTGGTGCGCTTTAGATTTTGCGCTGGGTAAATCGAGTGTGGTCGTAGCCATGAATGAAGATTGGATTATGGAAAAACAGGCGCGATTCAGAGAATTCGCACCTGTTTTCAGTATTCAGGTTGGAAGATTGTGACAGTGAAACGAACGGCAAATGCAGGGTTCTCTCCACTTCGCTACGCTTCGGTCGAGATGACGTACGGTTGTGACGCAATTTCCCAGTAATTAGGACAAAGAGGCTATCGTGCGTCTGCCGGGAAGTTTTGCGCGTAGGTATCGCGGGGGAGACCTTCGGAGCGGGCTTTGCGCCGAAAGGCCATTGCGGCTTCGTGGTCCATCGACCCGCCGACAGTGACCAGGTAGGGTGCATGTCCTTTCGGTGCAAAGACTTCCGGATTGAGCGCAGGGTGCTTGCTCAGGATCTGCGCGACCTTGTCCTGCGCCTGATTCTGGTGGTTGTAGGTGTAGGCAACGACCCTCCACTGGGTGCGCGGACCGGAGGCCTGGGTGGCTGCAACAGCGTTGGGCTCTGTTGAAGTTGTTGCATTGGAAGGAGTTGGCGCAGTTGCGGCGGCGACGGTCGAGGCAGATTGCGAGGACCCTGCCGGCATAGTGGCCAGGTTGGGAATCGGCGCGGGAGCTTTATGCAGGAAGTGCCAGCCGATGAACAGGGCAAGGATTAAGGCTGCGGCAATGGTCGTCCAGGGAAGAACACGGCGCGGCTGATCTTCGTCGGACACAGCGAGGGGAGTAGTGATGCGGAGAGTCGGCTCCGATGCGGGGATCGTTGACAACGGTTTGTAAGCTATTGATTCCGATATGATTGTTGTCTTAGGACTGGCAGGAGCCGAGATAGAGGCTACGGGCTGCTTGGGTAGTGCAACGGGGGCTAGCACGGCGGCGATCTGCGGAAGTCCCCAGGCACCGCTCAGACCGTTGGTGACGATCTCCTGGAAGGGCGCGGGCAGAGTCGTTCCTGGGGAGAGTCGGTTCTGAAGGGTGAGCGCACGGAGCAGAAGGGTCGAGAGGTCCCGCACGTCGCGAGCCCTGGCTTCGACGGCCTCGGCACCTTCGGGGGCCTCGCGAACGCAGTCGCTGCGGAGCTTGATGATCTCACCGACGGCGAGCACATGGGCTGGCTCGATGTGTTCGTGGACAAGATTACCAGCGTGCAGAGCCTCGATCGCGGGCACGAGGCTGGTGGCGAGCTGGGTGGTCTCCTGCGTGGTGAGCGGGCGTTCTTTAAGGATGTCGGCGAGGCTGGCGTCGGACGGTTCCATCACAGCGTAGAGAAGGGCGGTCTCGTCGAGGGTGGTTTGTCCGAACTTCTTAAGCTTGATGAGATTTGGCTGGTCGACTTTGGCGACTTCGCTCCACCGGGCGAGGATTTCGGGTTCGTCGAAGTGGGCTTCGATGAGGCGGATGACGGCGGGGGCCCCCGAGCCATTTGTCGTTGCAAAGAAAGCGCTTCTGCCTTCCGGCTCAAGCAGCTTCTTCAGCGGAAATTGGTCCGCGACGATTCGTCCTTCATATTCGTTCCAAAGTTGCATCTGTCTTCCAGTCCTGGGGATTTGTGGCAGGCAAGTAGGGCAAGTAGCGCAAGATACGCCGAAGAGCGGGCGTTGCGCCTGCTCATTAGGATTTATTATCCTCCATCGGAGTTGTGTCTCTCAATTGACAGAGATGGTGCCAAAGATGGCACAGGTATTTTTCGTGGGGGAATTGTTGGGTGTGGAATGAGAAAGGCGAATACAGGATCTCTCCACTCCGCTGCGCTCCGGTCGAGATGATGCCTGGTGGCTGCTGTCTTAGCGATCGCCTGTTCCTTCGCCTGCCATACCTGCTCTAATGTGGAAAAGGGAGTGCGCATGCATCCGGATCTTGAGAAGTTGATTGTGCTGCAAGGGCTCGATGTCGAGGCCAAGCGGCTGCGCGATGAGATGACGGCTTTGCCGAAGCGGGTCGCGGAGCTGGAGGCGAAGGCCAAGGCGATTGAAGGACAGCGAGCGGTGGTGCTGGATCTGATCGCCAAGGAAGAGGTGTTGCGGCGGCGACAGGAGTCCGATGTGAAGGACCACCAGGCGAAGATTACCCGCGTTCGCAAGCAGATGGATATGGCGACCACGACGGCGCAGGTGACGGCGTTTGAGCACGAGATCGGCTTTGCTGAAGCAGAAGTGAGCCGGTTGGAGGACGCTGAACTCGCGAGCATGGAGCGCAGCGAGACTCTGGAGGCACAGAAGACCGTCGCCGACGAGGCCGTGGAAGATGCGGCGAAGACGCTGGAGCGCGAACAGGTGCGGGCGACGGAGACGATCGCCAAAGATAAGACTGCACTGGTCGAGGTCGACCAGAGACGCCAGGCGCTGCGGCCGCAGATCGGCGAGTCATCGCTCTCGATCTATGATCGGATCGCGAAGGGCAAAGGGACCGGGCTGGCCGAGGCGCTGAACCAGAAGTGCATGGCCTGCCAGATGATGTTGCGGCCGCAACGCTGGAACGATCTGCGCGACCGCAGCAATGAAGACGACATGATGACGTGTGAGAGCTGCGGACGGCTGTTGTATTACGATCCGGCGAGGGACTCTCCGCAGCGAAAGACAGTGCCGGTGGAGAGTATTGCGGCTTCGATTGTGCGGTCGCTTTAATAAGGGCCAGAGATAAAGGGTGTGGCGTTTTGAAGCGGATTTGTGTAGACATGGATGAGGTAATGGCGGATGCGGTAGCAGAGCATCTGCTGCGTTATAACCGCGACTACGAAGAGCAGCTTACGGTTGCCGATCTTGAGGGCAAGTGGCTCTGGCAAGTGGTGTCGAGCGACCGGCACAATGCGCTCGAAGCGTATCTGCGGTCGGAGGACTTCTTCGAGAACCTTGCCGTGATGCCGGATGCACAGCGGGTGCTGAGGAGGCTGCAACAGAACTTCGAGGTGTTTATCGCCACGGCGGCGATGGAGATTCCTACCTCGTTTGCGCAGAAGTTTCGCTGGCTGGAGCGGCACTTCCCTTTTATCTCACCTGCGCAGATCGTCTATTGCGGCGATAAGGGGATTCTGCGGGCGGATTATTTGATCGACGACAATCCTCGGCAACTGCGGCGATTTAAGGGAACGGGAATTTTGTACAGTTCGCCTCATAACGCAAACGTGACCGGTTATAAACGGGTGAACAACTGGCTCGAGGTGGAAGAATTTTTTCTTGGATAGAACATACTTCAGGGCTAAAGCCCCGGCGTACCTAGAAGAAAAGCTAATTCGCACCTAAAGCAGAGAATTATTCCCGGCTTTGTTGCGTGCCTTGTCCTTTGAGTCGCGGACGGCGGCGCGGAAGCTGGCGCGGGCGATCTCTGCGAATGCCTTGACGATGGCGCGGCTTTCGGTGGCCTGGTATGCGAGCTCGATATCGCTGTTTACCTTTGCGCCGTGCAGGTTGAGGCAGACGATGTTAGGCGCAACGATCTGCCGGACACAGGCCGGTGCGATGGTGACCCCAAGGCCAGCGCCGACCAGTCGCAGGATGGTAAGCCACTGCGGCGCCTCCTGCACGATGCGCGGACGGAAGCCGTGCTCTTCGCAGAGCGAGATCGATTTTTCGTAGGCGAGCGTGCCCGCGGTGGGCGAGAAGTAGACGAAGGGCTCGTCGCGCAGCTGGGCAGCTGAGATGCCGGTCCGCGAGGCCAGTGGATGCGTGTGCGGAACAACAGCGACGAAGGGCTCGGAGAAGAGGGTCTCAGTGACGATGCCTTCGGTGGGGTCGCCGTCGCGCAGGAAGCCTGCGTCCAGCGTGCCTTTGCTGAGAGACTGCACGACGCCTGAGGTGTAGGTCTCGCGCAACTGCAACTGCACGCGCGGATATTGCCTGCGGTACTGGCCCAGCATGGCAGGCAGCGGCGTCAACATGCCGGAGCCGATGAAGCCGACACGCAGAGAGCCGACATCGCCGCGGCCAATGCTGCGGGCCTCTTCCATGTCATCTCTGACGTTGCGCAGGGTGCGCCGGGCGCTGTTGAGAAAAGCCTCGCCGGCGGCGGTGAGCTTGACTGTGCGCGAGGTGCGTACGAAGAGGGCATAACCGAGGATCTCTTCGAGCTTGCGGATCTGTTGCGACAGCGGCGGCTGGGCAAGATGCAGCCGCGCGGCGGCGCGACCGAAATGAAGCTCCTCGGCAACAGCAACGAAGTAGCGGAGGTGGCGCAGCTCGATGTCGGTATCCATAAAAAGAAACCTTATTGATATTTTCTATATCATAATCCGGATAAACAAGATATTGGACATATGAGTTGGGCTGACATAGCTTGATGGATAAAAGGGGACCTTCACTATGCCGCTCGCCTTCGACCTCGCCGACATACCTGACAACGCTTTGAGAGAGAATGCTTCCATGCCTGCCGGGACCATTCAGATGCGCCCGTTCAAGCTATCGGATGCAGCGGCATTTCGTGCGTTGAACGAGGCATGGATCGATAAATACTTTGGGCTGGAAGAGCCGGATCGCGAACTGCTGGGGAATCCGATCGGCCACATCATCGAACCGGGTGGATTCATCTATATGGCCTGCATCGATGGGCGTGCTGTGGGCTGTTGCGCGCTGATTCCGGAGGAAGCAGGTGTCTACCAGGTGGCCAAGATGGCCGTCGACGAGCAGCATCGCGGGCGTGGAATCGGCCGCAAGCTGCTGACCCACGTCATTGAACACGCACGCGCAGCCGGAGCGACACTGTTGACGCTCGAGAGCAGCAATAAGCTGACCAGCGCCGTACATCTCTACGAATCATTAGGATTCCGGCATTTGCCGCCAAGGCCGTCGCCGTTTGCGAGAGCGAATGTATTCATGGAACTTTCGCTCACGCAGAAGCGCGATTGATGCCGGAATAGATCCACTGGGAGAGCGCCAACGGAGACGTCGGCGCTCTTTTTTTGTCTGTCAGAGCTGCCTGCAAGAACAAAAGCAAAATACAGGGGTCTCTCCACTGCGCTGCGCTTCGGTCGAGATGACGTGCGTTATTGCTGCGCCTGTTTGTTTTGGTCGAGATAACGTGCGTTTTTCAAGCGCCCAAGCAGATTCTTAGACGTAGAGCGCGGACTCGAAGCGTTGCAGCGCCTCTTCGGACCAGGCGTGGGTGGACTTGCGCCAAGTGTCGCCCTGCTCTGCCATGAAGTTGGGAAAATCCATGCGGCAGTAGCCGCAGCGAGCCTGAAAGTCATAGAGCGCCTGGGCGGTTCCGTCGAGGTAGAGGACCGCCTGGAGGCCGTCGCGTGACCAATCGACGGTGGCGATACGCTCGGGCTCGGGCCGCTGGAGCTGCGCATCGCTCTTGGCTAAGGCGGCGACGTTGTAGATGAGCATGGCATCGAGGATGCTGTGCTCGTGTTTTTCCTGCGAGCGGTCGCAGGCGTAGAAGTAGCCGGCGATGCCCTCGTCCTCGAATACGACCGTCCAGGGAACGATGGGCGAGTTGACGGAGAGAAAGGCCAGACCGGGGGTAAAGGAAAGCGACTGCATACTCTCACGATACGATAAAGAAAGCGGTTTAATGCAAGGCTGAAGACAGCGATCTCAAACTAGGGATCGCGCTCGGAGGAATCTGGTTGGTGCGCGGCAGATGAGGCTTTTGAAGATTCAGATTGGCCGGCCACAGCGGCTCGCTGCGCTGTTGCTGCTGTTTTTTCTGGCGCAGTGCCTTTGGGTGGTGCACCATCAGGAGCTGTCGGAGCACGACTATCGCTATGCCCGATGCGGACGCGAGATGTGGGAGCGGCCTTCGCCGCTGGCTGGATACTTCACAACGTGCGGGAACCTGGGTGGAGATGGCACGTTTGCTTACCGGGTGGCGGGACTTCCGCTGACGACGCAGCGGCTGGTGTTGCTGGGCGTGGACAAGCTGCGCAGCCCGGAGAATCGGCTGTATGCGGGCGGCTCGCTGAACGGCTCGACGTGGGAGGCGCGGCACGAGATCGGCAGCGTGAAGTATCTGCTGCATCTGCCGTTCATCTTCTTTGCGATGTGGCTGGGCGCTGGACTGTGGTGGGTGACGCGGCGGTTGTTTGGCAACGAAGGTGCCTTTTTTGCGCTGGGAATGTACTGCTGTTGCCCGGAGGTGGTGCGGTTTTCGGTGACTCCGAATAACGACGTGTTGGCCATGTGGGGGCTGTACGGACTGGTGTATACGGCGATGGGTGTTGCTCATGCCATGCAGGGGCCGCAACGGAAGTGGAAACCGAGGATTGCGTTGTTGACCGCGGCGATGGGTCTTGTAGCAGCGGCGCATCTGCTGGCGGCGATGTTCGGCTTTGTGGCTTCGCTGGTGCTGATGCTGTATCTGGCCGAGCGGCGGCGCAGCTACGTGATGCAGATATTGATCTTTGCTGCGGTAGGCGCGCTGGTGATCCTGTTTGGGTTTTATGCGTTTCGCCCGGCGCCGTTCAGCTATGTGTTTACCGGGGGCGCGGGACGGTTCTGGTTCTCGCTCGACGGAGTGCGCCGGTTCTTTGGCAGCATAGCCAACGGGCCCATCGTAGTCGCGACGGGCGTAGCTTTGGTGCTGTATGCCGGGATTCGGCGCTGCCGCTACTTTGGCAACACGGTTCCGCTGGTGATGGCAGCATTGCTGTTTCTCTTGGTGACGACGCAGGTGGTGACGACTCCATGGCTGTGGGCGCTGCCATTCCTGTTCACCTTTCTGGGCGGCGTCTTCTCGGATGTCTTTGAGATGCGGCAGCGGAAGATTTTTCTTGGGCTGACAGGGATGGTGCTGCTAACGCAGGCCGTAATCTGCCTGACGGCGCTGCCTGGAATCGCTCAGTAACGGGGAGAGAACAGGTGGCCTGACATTATTACGGACTTTGCATCTAAGTTTCGAGAAAAGTCCTGCATAATAAGTCGGCACCCAAATTGGCTGCCTGGAGGGGTGGTTCCGCAGCAATGATGAGAGTTTCGTTTCGCCGGGTGGGTACTGCGTGTGTTCTTGGGGCTTTGCTATTAGCGAGTGGATGCCGCCGGCATCGCAAGTCGACCTCGGCTGAAAATACGACGGACTATGCGGGCAATCTGCAGGCGCTGGTGGCGACGAAGAAGCTGCCCAGCCTGCGCTGGCCGAACTTCTCCGACTATCAGACAGCGATCACTACGTTCTATGACGATCGCAACTATGAACTGGCGTGGACGCGCGACGGCAGGCCGACGGCGACTGCGCTGGCCTTTATCGAGCAGTTCAAGGATGCCGCGACGAAGGGGCTGAATCCGGAGGACTACGACGCTTCGCTATGGGCAGGACGGGTGCAGAAGCTTTCGGGGAAGTCGGCGGATGCGATCTCGGAGTTTGATGTTGCGATGACAGTGAACGTGATGCGCTACATCTCCGACCTGCGGATCGGGCGGGTGAATCCATCGCACTTCAACTTTGACATCAATGTGCAGTCGAAGAAGTACAACCTGGCGGAGTTTGTCTCCGACCATGTTGTGGATGCGACCGATGTGCCGAAGCTGATTGCCGGAGTCGAGCCGGATTCGGAGCAGTATCGGCAGACAGAGGCTGCGCTGGCACATTATCTCGATCTGGCAAAGCAGCAACAGGACGATGATGCGCAGCCGCTGCCGATGGTCGAGAAGGCAGTGACCGTTGGGGAGCACTACTCGGCAGCTCCGGAGTTGCTGAAGCGACTGCAACTGGAGTGCGATGTCGTTACCGCTGACGATTCTGACAGCGACGGAGATTCCGATAAGAGTTCCGATGACCAGGACAACAGGCCGGTACCGCATGTCTTTACCAAAAAGCTTTCAGAGGCGGTGAAGCACTATCAGCATCGGCATGGAATTGAAGAGAACGGCAAGCTCGGACCACAGACGATTACGTCGTTGAACGTTCCGCTGAGCCAGCGTGTGACGCAGTTGCAGGATGCGCTGGAGCGCTGGCGGTGGCTGCCGGACCAGTATGTGAATGCTCCGTTGATCGTGAATCTGCCGGAGTTTGTGCTGCGCGGATATACGCCCGATCATCAGCTCGACTTCAAGATGAAGGTGGTGGTGGGCAAGGTGGTCGGCGAGCACCAGACGCCAGTGTTTGCGCACATGATGCGGTATCTGGTGTTTCGGCCTTACTGGAATGTTCCGGTTGATATCGCGAAGAAGGAGCTGGCTCCGCATGTAGCGGTGGACCCCGGCTATCTGGAGAAGCATAACTTCGAGGTGACCAACGGCAAGCACCAGGTGCTGACGCACTATACGGCCAAACAGGTAGGCCAGGGTGGCGTGCTGGTGCGGGAGAAGCCGGGGCCGAAGAACTCGCTTGGGCTTGTGAAGTTCATGTTCCCCAATCAGTACGATATCTATCTGCACTCGACGCCTGCGCCGTACTTGTTCGACCGCTCGCGGCGCGACTTCAGCCATGGCTGCATTCGCGTGCAGAAGCCGGCTGATCTGGCGGTGTGGGTGCTGAACGGCCAGCCGGACAAGGACAAGCAGCCGTGGGACATGGACAAGGTTCAAGCCGCGTTTAATGACCAGACGCAGAATAATCGGACAGTATTGTTGAAGACGCCGATTCCGATTGTGATCTTTTATGTGACGGCTGAGGTGGAAGACGACGGCGAGGTGCACTTCTTCGACGACATCTATGGCTATGACGCCGATCTGCAGACCGTGCTGGCAAAGGGACCACCGTATCCGGTGAAGCCGGAGCCGGTGGTCCCCAAGACCAACGATGGAGATACGGCTTAGAACTGCGCCGCGCTACCGGCTGAGGCGAATCGCGAATTGCACGACGCGCGGATCGGTAGTTGTGCTGGTGATGCTGCCGAAGGCGGCTGAACCGAAGCTTCCGTTCGGCTGTGAAAACTCCGGCGTGTTGGTGATGTTGAAGATCTCGCCACGGAACTCCATATCAGTCTCGCCGGGCAGTGTGGTGTGCTTGATGAGCGCGATATCGAGATCACGGTAGGCTGGCCCGCGTACAGGATTGCGTGATGCGTCGCCGATGACGAACTGAGGTACAGTGGCAAAGGCTTTGGTGTTGAAGAACTTCGCCGGAGTCCGCTGGGCGGCTGGTAGATTCGGTTTGCCGACGAGGTTGGGCCGTTGCAGCGCGAAGCCTGCAAAGGCGTTGTTGTTGGTCGCCTGAGTCACGGTCACGGGCATTCCTGATTGCAGCGACAAGATGGTGTTGAGTGTCCAGCCACCGAGCAGCGCGTTGCCCACTCCTGAGGAAGCGAAACTGTGACCACGACCAACCGGAAGATCGTAGATGCCGCTGAACGAGGTGACGTTGGGCATGTCACCGTTGGACGAGTCGCGTTCGAGATATGGCCGGAAGGTATCGGCAGCGACGAGGCTGCTGCTGTTGGGTGAAGAGAGCACAGTGGAAGAGAAGACGGACGAAGCATCGTCAATCAACTTGGAGTGCGTATAGGCGAACAGCAGAGAGACGCCGTGCGAGAAGCGCTGCTCGACCTTGCCTTCGATGGCGTTGTAGTTGGTTGTGCCGCTGTTGTTGCGATAGGTTGCAATGTTCAGGAAGCGTGGATACGGCTTGAGGAGCTGGGCCTCGCTTACGGTCTTGCCACCGATCGAACTGGATGACGGCAACTGTCCGTAGTAAGGATTGGCAACCTGAGTCAGCAGCGACGATCCCTGCGAGAGCTGCGATGCTGTGAGCTGGTTGAGGTTCGAGTCGGGAATGCCGACGTGGACGATGTGCGAGCCGACGTAGGCGATCTCGGCCGAGAGGTTGCTAGTAATCTCGCGCTGCACAGCGAGGTTCCATTGCTGCACATAGCCTGAGCCCGCGGTTTTGTTGACGGTATAAACACTCTGACCCAGCCCTGCATCAGGCGTGAATGGAATGGGCTCGACGGAAGGCCCGTTGGAGAGCGCGAAGGCGGCATTCACGCTGTCCTGCGTCTTCTGCTGCACGTTCTGGATAAAGGGAAACTGCGGAGTGGTGAAGGGCGTGGTGATTCCGGACTGATCGATGAAGACGATGCCGAACCCGGAGCGAACTACGGTCTTGGGCGTTGCCAGATAGGTGAAGCCGATGCGCGGAGCGACGTTGGTGTAGTGAAGCTCACGGGCGCTGCGCGAGTTTCCATTCTGGCCGAGGTAATCGAGTTGCTGGGTTTGCAGATTGAAGACGGCACCCTGATTGGTCTTCTCGGTTGACGGGAAGTGAAGCGTCCAGCGCGCGCCGATGTTGAGGGTCAGACGGTCAGATGCCTTCCAGTCGTCCTGAACGAAGTACTCCTCGATATGATCGCGGGGGCGAATCTTGTTCTGCTGCAGATCGATCTGGAAGGTATCGACCTGACCGAGAAGAAAGCTGGCGACAGCGTTGCCGCTATTGGTCAGCCCCTGTTGATTGGTACCTGTTGTGGTGAAGGCAAACGAGCCGGTGGGGTTGGGTGGGGAGATGGCGTTGAGTTGATACCAGCGGAAGTCGAAGCCAGCTTTGAACGCATGGCGGCCCTTAGTAAAGACGACTGTCTCCAGCGGCTGCCACACCGCTGTTTGGTATTGAGCGAAGGTGCTGGCCGATGGACCAAGCTGCTGAAAGCCGGTAAAGGTGAACAGCGGCAGAGCGTTGTTGAAGGCTGCGTTGGTGGGAATGCCGGGGATGCCGAGCGCAGCGGATGCCGTATTTTCGAGACTTGTTCCGACAATGGTGTTGCCGCGGCGCGTATATCCCAGCCTGAAGTCGTTTAGCAGGCGCGGAGAAAAAGTATGGGTCTCGTTGAAGACGGCCTGCTGGCCCAACACATTGGAGAGTCCCGGAACTCCGCCGGTGCCGAGCACCGATCCGCTGATGAGGCCGCTGCCGTCAGGCAAAGGCGTTACCGGCTGCTCGACTTCGTTGTAGTAAGAGTAGCGGCCAAAGGCGCGATCCTTGGTGCCGAGGGCGCCGTCGATGCGGATATCGAACTGGTTCTGATGGTCGGCATCGTTTGCGGTGCGGGTGTAGTTATTCGCTGCTGCGGTGAGATTGGTAGGCGTGGGAAAACGAGCGAGTAGGGCCTTCGCTGCCGGATCGAGCGGAGTATTGATGACGTCGTTGGGAAACTCCTGCCGAACATACTTTCCACCTACCACGGTCGTCGAGGATGGATCATAGA
The DNA here is from genome assembly GCF_014640335.1 of Edaphobacter dinghuensis. Lineage (NCBI taxonomy): Bacteria > Pseudomonadati > Acidobacteriota > Terriglobia > Terriglobales > Acidobacteriaceae > Edaphobacter > Edaphobacter dinghuensis. The sequence continues at coordinate 503,221 of NZ_BMGT01000001.1, forward strand.
TCTTCGAGACGCCGGTGAAGATGCCTTGCCGCTCGGCGAGGGTTGGGATCGTGGAGATGCGCGTGACGCCGATAAGCTGCTTGACACCCTGATAGTCGGTGAAGAAGAAGAGGCGGTCATGCAGTATCGGGCCGCCGAGGGTCGCGCCGAAGAGGTTGCGCCGGTACTCCGGCTTGCGTGCCGACGTTGATGCAAAATAGTTGCGCGCGTTCAGGTTCTCGTTGCGGAAGAACTCGAAGAGGCTGCCGTGAAAGGCATTGGAGCCGGCTCGCGTGGCTACGTTGACGACGCCGCCATTGAAGCGGCCGAACTCTGCCGGGACATTGTCGGTCTCGACCGTGAATTCCTGAATATCGTCGAGGATAGGAAAGAAGGCGACCTGGCCGGGCTCGGGCTGCAACGCGGAGATGCCGTCGAAGAGATACTCATTGGTACGGGGGCGTCCGCCGTTGATGCGCGGCAGCAGCGTGCCCGGCGGCAGCTCGACGCCGGGGGCGAGCGTCGAAAGTTGGACAAAGTTACGTGTGTTCAGAGGCATGGCAACGACGGTCTTGCCCGCGATATTGGTCTGAATATTGCTTGTCTCGGCCTGCAGCACGGGAGCGTCGCTATTGACGGTCACGGTCTGCTGATCGCCGCCAGGAGTCAAGGCGAGATCGACGCTTACAGTCTGGCCCACGATCATGGTGACGCCAGTTCGGCTGAGATGCTTGAAGCCGGGGGCAGTGACCTCGAGGCGATAGGAGCCGGGGTTGAGGTGGGTAAAGACGTAATCGCCTTCGTTGGAGCTAACGGCGGTCTGGTGCAGATTGGTCGAGGACTCGGTTAACTCGACCTGTGCATGGGCCACGGCCGCGCCCGAAGAGTCGAGTACACGGCCGCGAAGATCGGCGGCAATCTGAGCGAACGCCGATGCGCTGAATAGAACCAAGATGGCAAAAAAAGAAAAAGCACGATGAAGCTTCATGAAAGCCACTCCTGAAGGAAGGTTGTATGGAAGCGAATAGAGATCAGGGAGTTATAGGAGCAGGGCGGCCGAAGGAACGGGCGTTCAGCCATAAACGCATCATGGCGCTGTAATGAATTTATTCAAATAAAAACGTATCGTCAAACGATTCGTCTGCGTGCCTGCGTTGTGGGCTTGAGGAACTTGCACAGCTGCGAGGAAACGACAGAAAAATACAGGGATCTCTCCACTACGCCGCGCGGTAAAACTGCGCGGCTCCGGTCGAGATGACGTGCTTTGGTGGCAAGAGCTCAGATTCTATGGAAGTTCGTCGAGCCGCTCGATCATTACGTCGGTGGACTTGATGAGAGCCGCTGCGGTGTCGCCCTTTTTCAATTGAAGCTCCCGCACGGCGTTTGCCGTAATGATGGCCGTTACGTGCGAGTCGCCCACGGCAAGGACGACCTCGGCAAGCAGGCCCTCGATGCGGATACTGACGACCTTGCCCGGAAGCTGGTTTCTTCCACTGACGCGCCGGTAGCGCTCGCGCGACTTCAGCTCCGGCTTTGCGCTGTCTTTAGCAAGGAAGGGTCGTAGCGTGGCCTCGGCGATACGATGATGGCCGCCCGGAGTCTGGACGGTCTTCAGCTTGCCACCGAGGATCCATTGCTTGATCGTCGGATAGCTGATGCCCAGCAGCCGTGCGGCCTCGCGCGGGGTCAACATGTGGCTCGTCGTTGCCATGGCCTATAGTTCTACCACTTTTATTTCGTCATACGGCAGATTTGCTGAGCCGATGGATGAAGTCGAGGTAGGCGAGCGCTGCGGGCGAGTAGCCGCTGGGATCGGCTTGAGTGAAGTCTCCGGTGAGCGGGTCCATCTGCTGACGAAACTCTGTGTGGCAGCTGATGGCCTCGCACCACTGCATCATCAGGTGATTCAGCTCGGCCTGCTTGCCGTAGTAAGTCATCCAGCGCGGCGCACGCAGAGCGGTGAGCGCCTGCGTTGCTCCTCCCCAACTGTTGCGCGGAATAGGACGGACGAAGCTGGGATCGTCCATCGCGATGGACGGCAGCGGATACGGCGCCCAGAAGGCCTTGGGGTTGTGGATCTGGCGCGTCCAGACGGCTTCGAAGATAGCGGCGTCTTTGGGATCGGAGGGCTTGAGCACATGCTCGCCGAGCACGCGGGTGATGACGTCGCCGCGTACGCGGACAAAGTTATTCTGCGCGTCGAGGTCATAGAAGGCTGCATCCTTGGGATCGTAGAGCTTGTCGATGATGAGGCGGCGGATCGTCTCCGCGTCTTGCTCCCAACGGTCGGCTTCATTGTGTTTGGCAAGGGCTTTGGCCATCTGCGCGAGTGCAACGCGCCCACCGTAAACGGTAGCCGAAAGGTCTGGGCATAGCCGCGGCATCGTCGGCAGATCGGGGCACTTGCGCGCATCAGCATCGGGACAACGATTGGGAATGCCCTTCCAACGCGGGCTGTTGTCATGGCCGGTGTCGTAGGTGCAGAAGCCTTCGACCAGGCCGGTCTTGCGGGTGTCGCGATACTGACGCAGCCATGCATCCCAGCGGCTGCACGCCATGTAGGCGGCGACTAGCAGCTCGTCGTCGCCGGTGAGTTGCGACAGTTCCCACGCAGTCGCGGCGATAGGGACGACCATCTGAAGCTGACCGTAGCCACCTGGGTTCTGAATGGGATCGGCCAACTTGACCGAGGCAGGCAGTTGGCCGTCGGGACGCTGCAGCGCGAAGAAGGCCATATGGTTGTTGCGGGCCACCTTCAGCGGCTCTTCGTCTTTGGAGGCCGGAGTGATGTATTGACTCAGCGTGCCGTAGACAAGACCCTCCTGCGGAGCGCACTCCTGCCAGATGCCGGGATAGACGCTGCCTTCAACGAGCACGGGGTGCGGATAGCGAGGCATGGTGTGAATATTGCCGGTAAGCGCGGCGATTGCGGCGTCCCAGGTGCGTTGCCAACGTGGATCGTTACTGGGGAAGGCTGGAGGCGCGGGAGAAGCTGCAGGTTTGGCAGCTTCGGCAAGAGCGAGAGACGGAACAAGGCTTGCCCCGGTGGTAAGCGCGGTCAGTTTAAGAAAGTCTCTGCGAGGGAGTGAGCGCTTGGTCGGCTGCATCATGACTTAAGTGTAGAGCCTAAGTGTGTCGATTGGTCACCACAGACGATAGACTGACAGCCATGCGTGAACATGGAAAGGCCGAGCACGCGAACGATCCCGTGCCGGCACCGAAGATCATCGAAGAGCCGGAGCTGGATGCTTCCCTCTTTCGGCGCAAGTTGATGACGTGGTATCGCAGCCACGCTCGTGAGCTGCCCTGGCGCGGCGTCAACGATCCGTATCGCACTTGGGTGTCGGAGGTGATGCTGCAACAGACACGAGTCGCTGCGGTAATCGAACACTACGAGAGATTTCTGCAGCGGTTTCCCTCCATGCTGGCGCTGGCGCTGGCGCCGGAGCCGGAGGTGCTGGCTGCGTGGTCGGGGTTGGGCTACTATCGCCGTGCACGTATGCTGCATCGGGCGGCAAAGTTTGTGACCTCGGAGCTGGGCGGTGTATTGCCTGATACTTCGACCGCGCTGCGCACGCTGCCCGGCATCGGCGAATATACCGCCGCGGCGATTGCGAGCATCGCGTTTGGCGAGAGCATCGCCGTCGTCGACGGTAATGTAGAGCGCGTACTGTTGCGTCTGACCGGATTGCCCGAGGAAAACTCCGCCACGGCGCGAGCGTTTGTGCGCGAGCAGGCCGCGATGCTGGTGCCCCGGCGTCGTGTCGCTCCGCAGCACAATGCAGCGGGAGATCACAACCAAGCCATGATGGAGCTTGGCGCGACGATATGCCTGCCACGGTCGCCGCTTTGCCTGCACTGCCCCGTCTATTCGATGTGCAAGACTCGCGGCGAACATCTGACCCAGCCGCGTGTCGTGCAGCGCAGCCAACCGGCGGCTTATCTGTTGAGCCTGCGAAAGAGCGGCACGGCAACTGAGGTTCTTCTGGAACAGCGTGACGCAAAGGCGAGCCTGATGGCAGGAATGTACGAACTGCCTCCGCTGCCGCAGGACGCGCTGGAAGGACGCGAGCCTATATTGCGCCTGCGTCACTCGATTACGAATACGAACTACTATGTCCAGGTGTTTGCCGCGCGCGGTCCGCAGGACCGTGGTCTGCGCAAGGCGGTTCCAGCGGCAAAAGCCGACCTGCATTGGACCAGGACAAGTAAATTAAATTCTGTGCCGCTGACCGGTCTAGCACGTAAGGTGCTACAACGGCTGGATGTGATGGCGGTGCAGCCGCTGCAGATGCCGGACGAGTCGATTGCGGAGAGCTCGCAGGCAAGATTTTAAGGAGGCCATGATGAAGGCTGGGAAGATCGATAGAAGTTTGGCGGTCGGTTTATTTTTGCTCGTTCTATCGGCGGGAGCTTTCGCGCAGGCTGTTCCACCAGCCGTAAAAAAGGCCGAGGCATCCATCGATGCAGAGAAGATTCGCGCGCATGTAAAGTTTTTGTCCGACGATCTGCTGGAGGGACGCTACCCCGGGCTTCGCGGCGGCGATCTCGCAGCAAAGTATATTGCGACCGAGTTCGCCCTCGATGGGCTGAAGCCGGGCGGCGATAACGGCACCTATCTGCAGTGGATTAACTTCGTCGGCATGAAGGTGATTCCCGAGCAGACGAAGTTTGCACTGGTTCCGCAGAAGGGCAGTGCGATTGACCTGAAATTTGCCGATGATTACACCGTGCAAAATGGAAAGCTGACGCCAAGCGTTGACGTCGATGCTCCGATTGTCTTTGTCGGCTATGGCGTGACCGCACCGGAGTTTAACTGGAATGACTATGCAGGCATCGATGTAAAAGGAAAGGTGATCCTTTGCATCGTGGGCGATCCTCCCTCGAATGATCCGAAGTTCTTCGGCGGAAGGGCACTTACCTATTATGGCCGCTGGACATACAAGTTCGAGCAGGCAGCGCGAATGGGCGCTGTGGGCGCACTGATTATTCATCGCACCGATCTTGCCAGTTACGGCTGGGATGTCGTGCGCAACTCGAACGCCAGCGAGAAGACATATCTGCGCGACGACAAGATGCCGCAGCTTGAAGCAGCGAGTTGGATTCAGCTTGATGTGGCACGAAAGCTCTTCGCCGCCAGCGGTCTGAATCTGGACACGGAAATGACGGCAGCAGGTAAGCGCGGCTTCAAAGCGGTGGAGTTGCCGATACGACTCAAGGCGCATATCGAGAGCACGGTGCGGCGCTTCCAGTCACCGAATGTTGTCGGTATTCTGCCGGGGACGAAGACGAAGCCAGATCAGGCGGTGCTGTACACCGCTCATTACGATCATTTGGGCTTTGTGCCGGGAATGAAGGGCGACAATATCTACAACGGCGCAGCAGATAACGGCACCGGCTGCGGCATTCTGTTGGAGATGGCGCGTGCGTGGTCTTCGATGCCGATGCATCCGCCGCACGATGTCATCTTTGCGGCGGTGACGGCGGAAGAACAGGGCCTGCTCGGCAGCGAATATCTGGGGCAGCACCCACCGATTCCCTCAGGACAGATTGCACTGGACTTGAACTACGACATGATTCTTCCGGTCGGCATTCCGCAAGAGATCGACGTAAACGGAGCGCAGCGGACGAGCTTCTATCCTGTAGTACAAGCGACGGCGAAACGCTTTGGTCTGACGATTGTTCCTGATCCGCGGCCCGAAGCCGGCAGCTATTATCGCTCCGACCACTTCAGTCTTTCGCGCGTTGGCATTCCGGCATTCTCAGTCGATACGGGAAGCCTGTACGAAGGCCACGACCGCGCTTGGGGAGAGGCCCAGGAGAAGGACTATAACGAGAATCGCTATCACAACTTCAGCGACAACTACTCGCCGAGTATGGACTTCCGCGGCAACGCGAAGCTCGCGCGATTCGGTATGGAGCTGGGCTGGGAGGCCGTATCTGCTCCTTCGACGATTCACTGGAATGCTGGCGACGAGTTCGAAGCCGCACGAAAGGCCAGCCTCTCAGCGAAGTAATGGAAATGATCGCCGAAGAAAGCTGCCAGAAACAAAGACGCTGTGCGCGGACATTCACGCGCACAGCGTCTTCTCTTTAAGAACTTTGGCAGATCGACCTACAAGGCTGCATTATTGCTGGGGGGCCGTTTGATCAGGCGTCGTCTGGCTCGGCTGTGTGGAGCTCTTGTGGTGCTTGTGGGTCTTCTTCGTGGTTGTGGTGGTCGTGCTGTCGCTTGGTGTGGTTGAGCTTGCCGGGTCTGTTGTCTTTGGCGTCTCAGGTGCGGTTGTAGCCGGAGTCTCAGGTGCGGTCTCAGGCGGCATGGCCGGTGGTGTCGGTGCGGTAGCCGGTTCAGTTGGTGTAGCTGGTTCAGCTGGGGTCGCTGGTGCTGTTGGCGGTGTTGGAGCCGTAGGCTGTGCTGGCTCCTGCGCGGCGGGAGGAGCCGTTGCCGGTTCCTGCGCCAGGATGGCTCCCGGTGAAAGCATGGCGAGCAGAGCCAGTTGGGTTGCGAGTGCTTGTTTACGATTCATGGGGGGTGTTCTCCTTTTAAAGCAACTGCTGGCTGCGTAGGATGTGCAAACGCGACGCCGAGATATCCCATGCTGGGGGGCAAAACACGGATTAGTTTGAGCTGCTGCGTCCCTGCACTCGGCATGGCACGCATGGCCATCTCGACCGGGTAAAAACTTCTTCAAAACAGGCTTTTTCTTCCCGATTGGGCCTCGAATTCCAAGGAGCTAGTAGAAGTCGGCGCAGCTCAGAAAGAAGCCGCAGGTCCGGCAGACGAGCTTGCAGCGGCTGTCTTCGAGGCGTGAGCTGCAGTTAGGACAGAACCGGCTGTGATGCTCGGTTTCGAGCGGGCACACCTCGGAGGGTTGTTCATTCGCCGCCTGCAAAGAAGAAGGGTTCTGCATGAAGAGAGATTAGCGCAGATGCTCCATTCTCTCCACTATCGCTGTGCAGAGCGAACCAATCGCATACTGTATCTGGAATGGGTGCAGCTCGTTCCACTTATAGTAAGAGTTGATGCCCGAGCCGATTTCTTCATCCCAGCCGGTCTCGCGAACGCCATGGTCGCGGAGATTATTTCGACGAATTAAGAGCAGCGCCCTGCGGCCCGAACCGGCCTATCGGCTCTATCTCAGGTTGAAGTTTGGAACCGGGCGTCCTGCGGCAGCACCGAAGCCGCCACTGCCGAACGGTGTATTGAAGAACCGCGCAGAGTGGCAACAGATGCTTAATGCGGCGAAGGCAGCACGGCTTCCACTACACCGCGGCGCAGAAAAAAATTGGGACCATCTTGCTGCGGTCTTTGCCATTCTCCGCTCGACAACCGACTCGGCACGGGTGCTGGACGCCGGTGCGGAGTTTTACAGCAACGTGCTGCCAGCCCTGTTTGCTTACGGGTATCGCAATCTTTATGGCATCAACCTCTCGTTTACCGAAGAAGCGCGCAGAGGACCGATTCGATACCTGCCGGGCGATATTACCCGCACTATCTTTCCTGACGGCTACTTCGACGCCGTCGCGTGCATGAGCGTGATCGAGCATGGCGTTCCGCTGGAGGGTTACCTGCGCGAGATGTACCGTGTGCTGAAGCCGGGAGGATTGTTGATCACCTCAACCGACTACTACCCGACGGCGATCGACACCACGGGCAGGATGGCGCATGGTGCTGCAATCAAGATCTTTACTAAGGCGGAGATCCAGGAGATTCTGCGGCTGGCACAGTCAGTGGGATTCGAGAGCACAGGTGAGGTAGACCTCGAGTGCAGCGAGCGTCCGGTGCGGTGGGATAAGTTCGACCTGGACTACACCTTTGTGATCTTTACGCTGCGCAAACCGCTGACTTCTTAGACAGCGTTCTGGCGGTTGGGAAGGTTGGCTTTGGTAATGCTGCCTTTGACCTGGTTCCAGGCAACGACCCATGGAACGAGTATCGAGAAAACAAGCCGTGCTGCCAGGGTACGGAAGCTGGCTCGTTGCAGGCTGCGCCAGTCGAAGTGGAAGGCGAAGTAGTTTTCAAGCGCGAGAATAACGAACAGCGGGATAGGACTCCAGTGTAGCGCGATCAGCGCCAGCACCTCGACCACGCAGCGGGCCACATTGCGGAAAAGCCGCGCAGGCCGAATGCCCAGAGCTCCATCGGCGAGTGCATAACTGGCAAGCTGCTGCAGAGCCGACCGGAGCGCGTGGCGAGGACGGTAGAACGCCTTGGCACACTCGGCAAAGTTGGGCGTGACGCGCTTGCGCACCTTTGCGTCGAAGAGCGTGTCTTCGCCGAGAAGGACCGTCTCGGGAAAGCCGCCGACGCTCTGCCACAGAGATTTGCGGAAGGCCATGGAGCGGGCGGTGCAGGACTTGGTGAACTCGTTGGGGTTGAGCTTGACGCCGAAGAACGGAGCCGAGGCGATGTCCCATACGGTGGGCGAAGCGGGATCGATGCAGGAGCCGCCGAGAGCGTACTCTGCCGCGCCGGAGCGGATGGCCGCAGTGAGATTGGCGAGCCAATCGGGCCGATAGGTGCAGCCCGCATCGGCGCAGGCGATGATGTCGGAGCTCGCCGAGGCGATAGCGACGTTGCGACCGCGAGCGATGGGCCCTGGCGACTGCTTGAGGTTGCAACTCTCATCGCGAATAGCGATCAGCGCGGGGTATTGCGATTTGGCGTTCTGCAGCCACTCCCATGTGCCGTCAGTGGAGCCCCCATCGACGATAACGATCTCGGCCGCGATGAGGGTCTGGTCGGTGAGGCTCGCCACGAGGTTGGGAATCTCGTCCACTTCGTTGAGGACGGTTGCGATGACGCTGACTGCCATATTTCACTATTAACGCACACAGGCCGCGGGTTGCGGGAGAATGGGAAGATACATAACATCTTCGTTTTTGAGAGGGCTTTTCTGAATGGGTTCTATCGCGGTAGTTGAGGTTGAGGGTTTGCAGCACGGTGAGAGCGTCTCTCCGAAGATCAAGGTCTTGAAGCTGCATCCGGCGGCGCAGCTGCCGAAGTATGCGCATACCGGGGCCTATGGCGATCTCGCCGCCGACGTCTATGCCGTCGAAGGCGTGGCGATTGCTGCTGGAGCGACCGTCCCTGTACCGACAGGGATTGCGATGGAGTTTCCTTCGACGCATGGAGCGCTGGTCGAAGATCGTTCGGGCCTGGCGGTGCGCGGCGTGACGACGCTGGCCGGTGTGATCGATCCGGGCTATCGCGGAGAGTTGAAAATAATCGTCACCAATCTGAGCACGGCGACGGTAGAGGTGAAGGCCGGAGAGCGCATTGCCCAACTCAGAATTGTGCAACGGATCGAAGCACAGTTTGAAGAGGTAGCAGAGCTGGCCGAGGCCGCAAGAGGAGCTGCGGGGTTTGGTAGTACGGGCGCTTAGTACCGCTGGCATGATTCCGGAGTATGCTGTGCCCATTGAATTTTCACGGAGGGTGCCATGGCTGAGGCGATCAAGACGGCGTGGCCGTCGCTGGTGTGGGATGAGTGGGCAGCGACGGCGGACACGCTGCATATATGGACACAGATCGTCGGCAAGACGCGGCTGGCGCTGACTCCGCTGCAGAACCACTGGTGGAATGTGCCGTTGTACGTGACGGCACGAGGGCTGGGCACATCGGCGATGCCGTACGGCGATGATGTGCTCGATATCGAGTTCGATTTTGTGGCGCACGAGCTGCACCTTCGGCTTGGGTCGGGGCAGGCGCTGGCTATGAAACTGCGAGCCCAGACGGTGGCTGATTTCTATAAGGAATATCTCGGCTGTCTGGCTTCGCTTGGCGTGACCGTGAAGATCGACCCGATGCCGTGCGAGTTGGCGCATCCGATCCGGTTCGATCTGGATACGGAACACCAATCCTATGACAAGGAATACGTGCAGCGGTTCTGGCAGGTGCTGGTCGAAACGGAAAAAGTCTTCCGGCAGTTTGGGACTGATTTTCTCGGTAAGGTCAGCCCAATTCATTTCTTCTGGGGGAGCTTCGATCTTGCGGTGACACGGTTCTCCGGGCGGCTTGCGCCTCCTCGTCCGGGAGCGGATGCGATTCAGCGGGAGGCCTACTCACACGAAGTGATCTCTGCCGGATTCTGGCCGGGAAATGGCGGCTATGGAGCGGCGGCGTTCTATTGTTATGCTGCTCCGGTACCGGAGGGACTGGCAGAAGCGAAGATTCGGCCGACGGCAGCAGGATGGGATAAGACCTTAGGGGAGTTCATCTTCCGGTATGAGGACGTACGAGCAGAGGCTTCGCCGGAAGCGTCGCTGCTGGAGTTTTTAGCGAGCTCCTACGAGGCCGGAGCGAATGCGGCGAAGTGGGACCGGGAGGCGCTGGAACGGCAATAAAGACAAGTCTGGGACCTGAACGAGAACTGCTGGGCAACGGTAGATTGCCGTACGTGCGACAATCTTAATAGCGAGCCATGCCCAATACGCAAGTTCAGCACCCAGTTCAGCCTCCCACCCCAGCCACCATTACCCCTGAGCTGCTCAAGCAGCACAGTATTACGCCGGACGAGTACACGCGCATCGAAGCCGCGCTTGGACGCACGCCCAGCCTGACCGAGCTGGGGATATTTTCCGTGATGTGGTCGGAGCATTGCTCCTACAAATCGTCGCGGGTACACCTGAGACGGCTGCCGACGGAGAGCAAGCTTGTGGTGCAGGGGCCGGGCGAGAACGCTGGCATCATCGACGTGGGCGATGGATGGGCCTGCGCCTTCAAGATTGAGTCGCACAACCACCCCAGCTACATCGAGCCCTATCAGGGCGCGGCCACCGGTGTGGGCGGCATTCTGCGCGACATCTTCACCATGAATGCAAGGCCACTGGCGGTGATGGATTCGCTACGCTTTGGGCCTCTCGACGAAGCCGAGCCGGACGAAGCGCTGCGACGCAAAAATCATCAGGTTGCTACCGGCATTGTGCATGGCGTGGCCGGGTACGGCAACTGTTTCGGCGTTCCGAACCTTGGCGGTGAGACCCGGTTTGAGACCTGCTACTCGGGCAATCCGCTGCTGAATGCCTTTGCGCTGGGACTGGTGAAGCGCGACGAGATCTTCTACGCCAAGGCGACCGGCGTCGGTAATCCGGTGATCTATGTCGGCGCGAAGACTGGCCGCGACGGTATTCACGGGGCCACGATGGCGTCCGAAGAGTTCACCGAAGGTAGCGAGCAGAAGCGTCCCAACGTGCAGATGGGCGATCCGTTTATGGAGAAGCTGCTGCTCGAGGCCTGCCTCGAGGCGATGGCGACGGGCGCGGTGCTTGGCATTCAGGACATGGGCGCAGCGGGTCTGACCTGCTCAACCTGCGAGATGGGTGGTCGTGGCGAGTTGGGGCTGACAGTCGAGCTTGACCTGGTGCCGCAGCGCGAGACGGGCATGACCAGCTACGAGATCATGTTGTCGGAGTCGCAGGAGCGGATGCTTCTGGTGGCCGACAAGCCGCGCGCGCAAGAGGTTCTTGACGTCTTCAAGAAGTGGGGGCTCGATGCCTCGATCGTCGGCACCGTGACCGCAAAGCCGAACATGGTCATCACGCAGCACGGCGAGCTGATGGCCGATATTCCCAATAAGAGCCTCACCGATGACGCTCCGCTGTATCACCGCCCGGTAGGCACGTGGAAGGCACCGGTACCGGTCGATCCTCCGGCTGCCGCGTTGGAAGAGTTGAAAAAGCCCCGCGACTATACCGCCGATCTGAAGAAGTTGCTGGCGAGCGCGAACATCTGCGACAAGCGCTGGGTCTATGAGCAGTATGACTCGATGGTGCAGACCAACACCGTGCAGGGACCGGGCGGCGAGGCTGGCGTAATGCGCATTAAGGGCACCGAGCGCGGGCTGGCGATGGCGCTGGCTGGTAACGGTCGCTGGACGTATCTCGATCCGAAGGTAGGCGCGATGCATGCCGTGGCTGAGGCCGCGCGCAAGGTGGCTTGTACCGGCGCTACTCCGGTAGCGGCGACGAACTGTTTGAACTTCGGCAATCCGGAGAAGCCGGAGATTATGGCGCAGCTTTCAAACGCGATTGATGGCATCGCCGAGGCTTGTGTTGCACTGGGCACACCGATTACGGGTGGTAACGTTTCGCTCTACAACGAGACCAAGGGCGAGGGAATTTATCCGACGCCGGTGCTTGGGATCGTCGGAATTATTGAGGATGTGACGAAGAGCGTACCGAGCGGATTTCGCAAGGGTGGCGAGCGGATTATTCTGCTTTCGGCCAAAGGATCACAGAATAGGCTTCAGGCGTTTGGCTCCTCTGATTATGCGAAAACTGTTCTGAATTCTTTCTGGGGCACGCCTCCTCAACTTGAGGTCGCGAAGGAGGCTGAGCTTCATAAATGCCTCGCCGCTCTGGCAGATGAACGCCTGATCACGTCGGCCAGCGATATCTCTGACGGCGGTATTGCGGTTACTCTGGCCAAGGCCAGTTTCGTCAAGGGAGTTGGCGCGGCGGTCAGCCTCGATGACGTTGCTGGAGATGACGTGGCGGCAAACCTCTTCGGCGAAGAGGCCAGTGCGATCATCGTAACTTGCACGGATGCAGCTTTTGCGCGGTTGACCGAGGTCTGTGGACAGTTCGGGTCGGTCACAGTCCGCGATATCGGCACTACCGGCGGCCCTATGCTGGATATCTTTACGGCCAAAGGCTCTGCTGTTTCGAGTTCTGTCTCTGCATTGAAGGCCGAGTGGGCTGGCGCGCTGGATGCGCAGCTTGCAGATGAGGTGGTGACGGCATAATGGATACCTTGCTTGCACTCCAGAACAATCCGATAGAAGAGATGGATGAAGAGGACGCTACCCCGTTCGATAAGCTGCGCGAAGAGTGCGGCGTGATGGCGATCTACAACCATCCCGACGCGGCGCGCATGACCTACTGGGGCCTCTACTCGCTGCAGCATCGCGGACAGGAGTCTGGCGGCATCGCCTCCGCCGACGGGCAGAATGTGAACGACATCAAGGGCATGGGCCTGGTGTCGGAGATCTTTACCGATGATGTGCTGGCCAAACTACCCGGCCACATCGCCATCGGACACACTCGCTACTCCACCACCGGTGATTCGGCGCTGCTGAACGCGCAGCCCATCTCGGTTGAGAGCACGAAGGGCTTGATCGCGATTGCGCACAACGGCAATCTGGTGAACCTGGGCACGGCGCGGGAGCGGCTGGAGCGCGATGGCGCGCTCTTCCAGACGACCTCGGACTCAGAGATCATCATCCAGTTGATCGCGCACTCGAAGCATTCGACGCTGGTGGACTGCATCGCCGATTCGCTGTCGCAGGTTGAGGGCGCGTTTTCGATTGTGATGATGACGCGTAACCGCATCTTTGCGGCCCGCGATCCGCATGGCTTCCGGCCGCTATCGATGGGAAGAATCCCGGGCGAGAACGGCGCTCCCGATACATTTGTCTTTGCCTCAGAGACGTGCGCCTTCGATCTGCTGCATGCCAAGTATGAGCGCGATGTACAGCCGGGTGAGCTGGTAATGGTGTCCGAGGATGGCGTGACCAGCCGCTACTTCGACACGACGACGAAGCAAGCAAGCTGCGTCTTCGAGCATGTTTACTTTGCGCGACCCGACTCGAAGATCTTTGGTCGCTGGGTACAGCAATCGCGAGCGGAGATGGGGCGGCAGTTGTCGCGTGAGTCCGGTGTTCCCGCCGACCTGATCGTTCCCGTACCGGACTCCGGTGTAACCGCGGCGATCGGCTACGCGGAGGAGTCGGGGATTCCCTTCAACCTTGGCTTGATCCGCAACCATTACGTGGGCCGCACCTTCATTCAGCCTGAACAGCGCACGCGAGACTTCGGTGTAAGGATGAAGCTGAACCCGGTGCGCTCGCTGCTGGAAGGCAAACGGGTTATTTTGATTGATGATTCGATCATTCGGGGAACGACCTCGCGAAAGATCGTGCGCATGGTCCGTGCTGCAGGTGCAAAGGAAGTACACCTTCGCATCTCCTGCCCGCCGACGATCTCGCCCTGCTTCTATGGAGTAGACACGCCCAGCAAGAAGGACCTGATCGCGGCTAATCAATCGATCGAAGAGATCTGCAAGTTCATCGAGGCGGATTCGCTCGCCTATCTCTCGCTTGAGGGGCTGATTCACTGCTGCACCGAGGGCGACGAGCATCCGAACAGCTACTGCACGGCCTGCTACACAGGCAACTACCCGACGCAGTGGGTGGATGTCTCGGAGATTCTTCCGGCAACGGTGAGTGTCTGATTTAGCTAACGACCAGTCGATTAAGTGTTGAAGGATCTACCGTTGGGCCACATATTCGTTACGAGTATGTGGCTCCAAGTTTTTAGCGGTTCTCTGTCTCACTAGGCGGCGGTCCGGTAAAGGGCGAGCAGCAGGTGGTGCCGGAGGGCTTGAACTCCATGAACTCCACCCGCGTCAGGTCAGGATCGAAGAGGTTAAGCTGTATCTTTCCGTCGCGGCCCATCTGGGTCTTGCGGCACTCCGGGCCGGTGCAGCCGTTGCGGGCGAGCGCCGCGACAGCATCGCTCATATGGGCGACCCCCAGCGAAAAGTGGTTCATACTGCCCAGCGAGTGAGCGTTCGGCGACTCGCCGCGGTTGAGCATGTACTCGATCCAGTCGGTACCTTCGGGGACCTGGCTGCTGACGTAGTTGATCTCGCCGTCGTGCTGGCCGCCGAACCAGAGCGGGCGGAAGCCGAGAATATCGTGCCAAAATTGGTCTTCCCTGGCGCGGTCATGAACCCAGAAGCCGGTGTGGATAATCCGGTGGGAGGTCGCACGTGGCGAGATCGTCTTGGACGATGCAGGACGCTGTTGGACGAAGATGACCAGGTGACCCTCCGGGTCGTGGACGCCGAAGCTGCCGTTGCGGAGTGGCTGGTCAATGGCAACATTATGAGCCTTGAGATACTGCGCCAGTCCGGTGGCGTTGCGAGTCGTAAAAGCGATGGCAGCGATCCTCGACTGCGGCGCGGGCGTGGGCAACGCTGTGACCTCGAGCCACTGAGAATCGCTGACGGCGTAGCGGGCGAGGCCGTCTTTTTCGCTTCGGTCGAAGCCCAGTTTGTCCTTGTAGAAGGCGGTAGAGGCCGCCGGGTCTGCCGTGTATATGCGAACAAACGCAATGCCGGTGATGGCGGGACGCTTTTGCGCATAGGCGAAGGAGGCGAGAAAGCAGAGCAGGGCGGCGGCTTTTTTCATGTCAGCGCCACTTTATTGGCGCCCCGAAGGAAAGTCAATGAAAGGTTGTACCTTTTCACTGAACGTGAATCTTCGGGGACGGGGCAGGAGCTAAGCCCAACGCGCACCCATGAACAGATAGTCCATGGGCCAGTCAGGCGCGACTCCATGCTGCCGCACCAACGTTGCCAACTGTGCATAGTGGCGGATGCCATGCGTCATGGCGTGGATGAAGAAGGTCTTGCGCGTGGCCATCAGCGAGCCTGCGCGACGAGTGACAAACTCCACCTCCTCTTCCCAGTTATAAGCAGAGTCCGCGATGAGTCTTCGGAAGAGATCCATTCCCTGTACATGCGTTGCAAACACCTCGGCTGCGGTGCCATACCGAATCTCTTCGTATGGCGTGGCGGGCAATCCGCAGAGTCGCTCCGCATAGCGAAGCTGCGCCGCGACGATATGCTGCATCAACTCGCCAACGGTCTTGACCCCAGCCACATCGCAGGGCAGCGCCAGCAGGTGGGGATGCGTCTCCAATAGATTTCGCCACTGCTCGGCGGTCTTATCGTTCCATGCCACCAGTTCTTCGCCTGTCAGCGCAACCATCTTCGTACCTCGGCTTTGATCTTTCGTCTGGCTTGATCTTTTGATTCCGGGTTTTAGCTTTTGCTCTATTTTTTATCCCAGAGCTCTATGGCCGATGTCGCGGCGGAACTGCATCCCCTCAAATGAGATCTTTGCCAGCCGCGCGTAAGCGAGATCGAGTGCGGTTCGCAGGTCAGGTGCCATTGACGTGATGGCCAGAACGCGGCCGCCTGCAGTGACGAGCTGGCCATCCTTGATGGCAGTGCCGGAGTGGAAGACGACGACGTCTTTGTCCGCCTGATCGGCAACACCCTCAATCACCTTGCCCGAGGCGTACTTGCCGGGATAGCCTCCACTGGCTGCGATGACGCAGACACTGGCTCCGGGGTGCATTTTGATGTCGAGCGCGTTGGCCGTACCATCGATCGACGCGTTGCAGAGATCGACGATGTCGGACTGCATGCGCAGAAGAATGGCTTGGGTTTCGGGATCGCCGAAGCGGGTGTTGAACTCCAACACCATCGGGCCGCGCGGCGTCATCATTATGCCGCAGAAGAGAATGCCCTTGAATGGATTGCCCTCGGCGGCCATGCCGTCGACGACCTTTTGCGCAACGTTTGCCGTGAGCCATTCGCGCATGGCAGCCGTCGTAAGGCCGTCGGTGGAGTAGGCTCCCATGCCGCCGGTGTTGGGGCCGGTGTCACCTTCTCCGACGCGCTTGTGGTCCTGCGCAGAGGCGATTGCAGCGGCATGTTTGCCGTCGCAGAGCGCAAAGAACGAGAGCTCTTCGCCGGTAAGAAATTCTTCGAGTACAATCTCGGTCTCATGCGTGCCGAGCAACGCTCCGCTGAACATCTCGGCAGCAGCAGACTCAGCCTGTAGACGAGTCTCGCAGATGACGACACCTTTGCCGGCAGCCAGGCCATCGGCCTTGACCACGACCGGCAGCGTAAAGTGATTGAGCTGCTCGCGCACCTCGTCGAGTGTGGTGCAGACGGCGTAGGCCGCGGTGGGGATACCGTGGCGCTGCATGAACTCCTTGGCAAATGCCTTGCTCGATTCGAGCCTTGCAGCGGCCTGCGTCGGGCCGAAGACGCGGAAGCTGCGGCGATTCAGCTCGTCGACGATGCCGAGGGACAGCGGAACCTCGGGGCCGATCACCGTAAGATCGGGACGCTCGGCTTCGACCACCTGCACCATCGAGGCCAGGCTGTTAACGTCTACCGGAAGGCAGCGGGCAATCTGGGCGATGCCGCCGTTGCCCGGGGCGCAGACTACCTCGTTGACCTGCGGCGATTTAAGAAGCGACCAGACGAGGGCGTGCTCGCGGCCACCGCCGCCGATTACCAGAACTTTCATTTGCAGATGTATCTCCGTTCTCTCACTTTGAGCCTAGGCAAGGCAGTTCACAGAGTCAAACCGGCGACCGAACAGCGCGCCGCAGCTTTATTTTGCGCAGGGCAGCAGGCGGATGCCCCCGGCAACTTCCCGGGAAAGATCGAAGGCCGTCGAAGACCGTCCGATGCTGACAGTGTATCCCTCCACCGAGGACCGCTTCCTGACCCGCAGATGAGCTCCGGGCTTGATGCCATTGGCTTTAAACTGACGCAGGGCGTGGGCATCGCGGTCCGAGACGCTGTCGATGATAAAGACCCCATCCTGCTCGACCTCGGTCAGAAGAATCGAATTCTCCGGAGTCATCTCGCCTTCCATGGTCGGGATGGAATGGCCATGGGGGTCGATGCGGGGGTGGCCCAGCTTGGCGGCGATACGCTCTTCAAAGCGTTCGGAGATGAAGTGCTCCAGCCGCTCGGCCTCCTCGTGAATCTCGTCGATGGGATAGTCGAGAATCTCGTAGAGAAAGGTCTCGATCAGGCGATGGTGACGCAGCACCTCGAGCGCGCGCCGCTTCCCTGCCTCGGAGAGCTGCACCCCACGATGCCGTTCGTACTCGACCAGAGGTGTCTGAGCGGCAGCCAGCTTTTGTAGCATGTTGGTGATCGAGGCCGGAGCGACGCCAAGATGGTCGGCAAGCGCGGTGCTGGTGACACGGCGATGCTCGGGACCACCCAGCGCGAGGATGGCCTTGAGGTAGTTATCGACAGATTCGCTATTGCGGTTTGCCTGGCGGCGGGCTGACATGCAAATTGACTCCAGATTCAGTTTGACGCATTTCAGTAATTTAGGTATACCTAATTATTAGGGAAGCCTAAATTGAGGCGCTTCTCTTTGGCATTGTTTGGGACTGACATGGAAGACCATCGTTCATCGTCGTACGCCGAAGCCGGGACAGAGGTGGAGTTCGCCTCGACGGAGACGGCTGCGCCGATGGCGTCGGCAACAACCTCGATGCCAACGCCGGCTCCAAAGAAGTCTCGATTCGGATTTCGGCATAACGAGTTGTGGGCGTACTTTGGTCCGGCGTTTGTGGCTTCGGTTGCATATATCGATCCGGGAAACTTTGCGACCAACATCGAGGGCGGCAGCCGCTTCGGCTATCGGCTGCTTTGGGTACTGCTCTGGTCGAACGCGATGGCCATTCTGATCCAGTACCTTTCAGCCAAGCTGGGTATTGTGACCGGGCTGACGTTGCCGCAGAACTGCCGCAAGCATTTTTCACGGCCCATGACGATCTTTCTTTGGGTGGCGGCGGAGGTCTCTGCCATTGCCACGGACCTGGCCGAGTTTCTGGGTGCAGCGCTGGGGCTTTACCTTCTGGTGGGCCCAGCGATGCTGGCGCATGGATGGACGCGCACGGAGACGATGTTCGCTGCCGCACTCGTCTCGGCGGTCGCGGTGTTTCTGATCCTTGCGCTCGATCTGGCGGGATACCAGTGGCTGGAGTGGGGCATCATGGCCTTCGTCGGCGTGATTGGACTGTGCTACGGCTTCGAGGTCTTTCTGGTGCATCCGGACTGGAAACTCGCCGCCTATCGGACGCTGCTGCCGACGCTCGACCCGAAGCAACTCCACGCCAGCCTGTACGTCGCCGTGGGAATGCTTGGCGCGACCGTGATGCCGCATGTGATCTATCTGCACTCGGCGCTGGTGCAGCCACGCGTGCAGGAACTGAAGAAGCAGCCGATGGTGGTGGGATCTTCGAGGCGGCGCAAGTACCTGCGCTTTGAGCTGATCGATGTGCTCTTCGCCATGAACGGAGCGTGGCTGATCAATTCCGCCATGATCCTGATGGCGGCAGTCGCGTTTTCGCATCTGCCCAACCCGGTGACGACCATCGAACAGGCGCACGAAACACTTGGCCCGCTGCTGGGGCCGGTCTCAGCGGTGATCTTTGCCGTGGCGCTGTTCTGCTCGGGGCTCTCGTCTTCGACCGTCGGTGTGATGGCCGGACAAGTGATCATCGAAGGTTTTCTCGATATCAAGTTCTCCATCTTCCTGCGGCGGCTGA
Organism: Edaphobacter dinghuensis; assembly: GCF_014640335.1. NCBI lineage: Bacteria > Pseudomonadati > Acidobacteriota > Terriglobia > Terriglobales > Acidobacteriaceae > Edaphobacter > Edaphobacter dinghuensis. The sequence continues at coordinate 522,364 of NZ_BMGT01000001.1, forward strand.
TTACGGTTATTCCCGCGTTGATTGTCATAGCAGTGGGGCTCGACCCACTGAAGATCCTGATCTTCTCGCAGGTGATCCTCAGCTTCACCCTGCCCTTTGCACTGATTCCGCTGCTGATTCTGACCAACCGCCATTCGGTAATGGATACGTTCGTCAGCGCACGCCGAACGAAGATCGCAGGATGGGTGTCAGTCGGCATCATCCTTACATTGAATGCGGTACTTCTGGGACAGATTGCCTTCGGCGGTTAAGAGATTTCATCTTTCCTATCCAGCGATTGCCCGAACGGTATAGAATTCCGCCGAACTCCAAACTTAAATTGGAAAATGGAAGGATGTGCCACGAATGATAACGAAGAAATCTTTTGGTGCAACTGCGTTCTCAACGCTGATCGTACTTGCAGGCACGATCTCTTTGACGATTCCGGCAGTTGCGGCAGCGCCTTCCATTGCGCCTGCGACGATGCCGCGCATCGGCACAGTCAGCGAGCGCTACCAATCGTTCAACATCGAGATGGTAGAGATCACTGGAGGACGCTTTTGGGCTCCATACAAGAAGCCGGGAGCAACGGCCGCGCCTGAACCGGAGAAGGCAAAGATGTCGGTCCCGGCCGGGATGGACCCATCGTTGTATCGCTACCGCGCCCCGATCGATCTTTCGAACCCTCGCCTGCGCAAACTGGCCGCGGCCTTGGGGCCTGCTTACGTGCGGGTAAGCGGAACCTGGGCAAACTCCACCTACTTTCAGGACTCCGATGCCCCAGCACCGGCGGCTCCGCCTGCGGGCTTTAAGAGTGTACTGACGAGGCAGCAATGGCGAGGGGTCGTCGATTTCTCCAAGGCGGTCGATGCAGAACTCGTCACCTCGTTTGCCGTCAGCGCGGGAGTCCGCGATGCGAACGGCATATGGACGCCGGTGGAGGCGAAGAAGGTTCTGGCCTACACCAAGAGCATCGGCGGAAATATTGCAGCCGCCGAGATGTTCAACGAGCCCACCTTTGCCGAGATCGGCGGCGCTCCGAAGGGCTATGACGCAGCAGCATATGGACGCGACTTCCGCGCCTTTGTGCCCTTCATCAAAGCGGCCGCTCCCGATATGCTGATTCTCGGCCCGGGATCGGTGGGTGAAGGTGGGGCGCTTGGAAGTATGCCGGGCATGCACCTGCTCAGAAGCGAGGACATGCTGAAAGAAGAAGGTCCGGGCCTGGACGCCTTCTCCTATCACTTCTACGGCAGCGTCTCCCTGCGTTGTGCTCGACCTGGCATGATCGCCCCACGAACGCCCGAAGAGGCTTTGTCTGAAGATTGGCTATCGCGGACGGATCGCGAAGAAACCTTCTATGCCGCGCTGCGAGATCGCTTCACCCCAGGCAAGCCGATGTGGCTGACCGAGACGGGAGAGACGGCCTGTGGGGGCGATCCGTGGGCCGCGGATTTTATCGACAGCTTCCGCTACCTCGATCAGCTTGGGCGACTGGCTAAGCGTGGCGTGCAGGTGGTGATGCACAATACGCTGTCAGCCAGCGACTATGGCCTGCTCGATGAAAACACTCTGGCTCCCCGGCCAAACTACTGGTCGGCTCTGCTGTGGCGCAAAATGATGGGGACGACAGTGCTCGATGCGGGAGCGTCGCCCGCAACCGACCTGCATCTCTACGCCCACTGCCTGCGGGGGCATCCCGGTGGGGTCGCGCTGCTGGCCATCAACGCGGACCGCGCCTCTGCGCACGAGATCGAAACACCTGTAAGGTCCGAGAGATATACGCTGACGGCAAAAGATCTGATGGGAACGAACGTAGACCTGAACGGCAGCGAGCTAAAGCTGGGAGCCGACGACCCCCTGCCCTCGATGACCGGCAGGCCAACCAAGGCTGGAAGGGTCGAATTCGCACCGGCGAGCATTACCTTTCTCGCATTTCCGGATGCAGGCAATGCAAGCTGCAGGTAATCTGCGAGCGGGCGATATACTGAGGAGTGCCCATGAAGCCTCTTTCCTCGTCCCCAATTCGCCAGAAAACCCGCCTGAAAGCTGCCTCTGCTCCGCTCGCCCACCCGCTCGATCTGGGCGACGGACGGCGTATTCGCTCGACCACCGTGATCTGCGTGCGCCGCGGCGACTCGGTTGTCATGGCTGCCGATGGGCAGGTTTCGCTCGGCGCTACGGTAATGAAGGGCACGGCGAAGAAGATTCGCCGACTCTATCAGGACAAGGTGCTGGCCGGATTCGCCGGATCGACGGCGGACGCCTTCTCGCTGTTTGCCCGCTTCGAGACCAAGCTGGAGCAGTACGCAGGCAATCTTGGCCGCGCTGCGGTCGAGCTGGCCAAAGACTGGCGCACCGACAAGATGCTGCGCCAACTTGAAGCCCTGCTGATCGTGGCCGACCCCAAGCATACCTTTCTGCTGAGCGGTACTGGTGACGTAATTGATCCTGATGAGGGCATCGCCACCATCGGCAGCGGCGGAAGCTACGCCCTGGCCAGCGCGCGGGCGCTGATGGAAAATACGGACCTTTCTGCGCGAGAGATTGCCGTGAAGAGTCTAAAGATTGCCGGTCAGATCTGTATCTACACAAATGACCAGATGACGATTGAAGAGTTGAAGGCGGAATAAGGACGTTTATGGCAATTTTTTTACCGGGTACTGCGGAAGATCAAGCGCTTGCGCTCGATGAGATGACGCCGCGAGAGATCGTTGCTGAGTTGGATAAGTATGTCGTCGGACAACATGCAGCCAAGCGGGCTGTAGCCATTGCGCTGCGCAACCGCATGCGGCGGCAGAAGCTCTCGCCCGAGCTTGCCGACGAGATCATGCCCAAGAACATCATCATGATCGGGCCGACCGGCGTAGGCAAGACCGAGATTGCACGTCGCCTCGCCAAGCTGACAAACTCACCGTTCCTGAAAGTCGAAGCCAGCAAGTTTACCGAGGTCGGCTACGTGGGCCGCGATGTCGAGTCGATTGTGCGCGATCTGGTGGAGATCGCCATCGACATGGTGCGCGAAGAGAAGATGGACGAGGTGGAAGACAAGGCGGAGCTTGCCGCCGAAGACCGTCTGCTCGATCTGCTGCTGCCGCCGACACCTGTAGCTGCAACCGCTGCGGCAGCCACGCACGAGGCCGGGAGCAATGTGATTCAGTTGCCCGCGGCGACTCCGGCAAGCGATGACGACGAGAAGCCGGGCGAGCGTGAGCAGCGGACGCGAGAGAAGCTGCGCCAGCAGTTCCGCGAGGGCAAGCTCGACGAGCGCATGGTGGAGCTCGATGTCCGCGACCGCAACCAGCCCAGCTTCGAGGTATTCACCAACCAGGGCACGGAAGAGATGGACATCAACCTCAAGGACATGCTGCCGGGGTTGTTTGGAAATCGGACGAAGAAACGAAAGATGAAGGTCTCCGATGCCTTCGAGTACCTGGTGCAGGAGGAGGAGAACCGCCTCGTCGATATGGACCAGGTGACTCGGCTCGCAGTAGAGCGGGTTGAAGATTCCGGCATGGTCTTTCTCGATGAGATCGACAAAATCGCCGGACGCGAAGGTGGGCATGGGCCCGATGTCTCCCGCGAGGGCGTGCAGCGCGACATCCTTCCCATCGTCGAAGGAACGACCGTCAACACCAAGTACGGCATGGTTTCAACCGACCACATCCTGTTTATTGCAGCCGGAGCCTTCCACGTCTCCAAGCCCAGCGACCTCATCCCCGAGTTGCAAGGACGTTTTCCCATCCGCGTGGAGTTGCAGTCGCTGACGGTAGACGACTTCGTGCGCATCCTGACCGAACCGAAGTCCTCGCTCGTGAAGCAGGCTACGGCACTGCTCGAAACCGAGGGTCTAAAGCTCGAGTTCACCAGAGAGGCCATCGCCGAGATGGCTCAGTTCTCATTCCGTGTGAACGAGACGACGGAAAACATCGGCGCCCGGCGCCTGCATACGATTTTGGAGCGCGTGCTGGACGAGATCAGCTTCCAGGCGCCTGACCTGTTCAAGAGTCCCCGCACCGAGGTAACCGAAGAAGGCGTTGTCGCCGAAATCGGAGCTTCAGCGCCGCTCAAAGAAAAAGGCGAAAAGGCAACTGCTCCTCCTCTGCCCGTGATCGAGCGGCAGACCGCCAGCGGCATGGAAAAGGTCATCGTGGTCGATCCGGAGTATGTGCGCCAGCAGGTGGCCTCGATTGTGAAGGACCAGGATCTCTCGCGCTACATCCTGTAGGTTTTTAGCCCCAAGGCCCTTGCTGGTCTATCGCAAGGGCCGCATTTCCACATCCCGGCTGTGGATTGTGGAAAATGAGGAAACTCAGTCCCCCACTCAGTTGACCCGGCAGGTCAGGCACTTCAGATAGGTCGTCTCCGGCAGAGTCAGGATCGCGGGATGGTCGGGCGCGGCACCCCGAGCCTCCAGCAACTGGACGCGGCGACCTGCGTCCGAAACAGCCGACGCCACGACAGCGGTGAACTCCTCGGGCGAGACGTGGTGCGAGCAGGAACAGGTGATCAGCGTTCCACCGGGCTTGAGCATCTTCATGGCGCGCAGGTTCAGCTCTTTATAGCCGCGAAGAGCGCCTTCGGCAGCTCGTTTCGACTTCGCGAAGGCTGGCGGGTCAAGGACGATGGTGTCGAACTTCTCCCCGGCAGCTTCATACTCGCGCAGAAACTCGAAGGCATCGGCCTCAATCCATTCGACCTCAGCTTTGAGCTGTGGGTTGAGTTCGAGGTTGCGATCTGCCACTTCAAGCGCTGCGCGGCTGGCGTCGATACCGGTGACCTGATCGCAGTGTTGCGCCATGTGCAGCGCAAATCCCCCTTGATAGGTGCAGACATCGAGCGCGTGGCCTTTAGCATAGCGAGCGGCAGCGGCATAGTTGAGGCGCTGGTCGAGGAAGGCTCCCGTCTTCTGGCCGGAGGCCGCGTCATAGTTCAATTTCAGGCCGTTGATGGTGAAGACGGTCGTCAGCGTTGGATCAGATTGGTCGTTGGTATAAAGCGGAGCCGACGAAGGTGCGGCCAATTGCTCCAGTTCACGAATCTTCGGGTCAGGGCGCTCGATGATGGTGGCAGGGTGGAGACGCTCGCGCAGCGTCTCGGTAAGAATGTGGCGAACGTCGTCTTGCGCTGTGCCCTGCGTCAATAACTGGAGGATAACGATATCGTTGTAACGGTCGGCGATGATGCCGGGGAGGTCGTCGGCCTCGGAAAAGATAAGACGGCTGGCGTTGTTCTGCGCAGAATCCGGGGCAAGTTGCTCGCGAAGAGTAAGCGCCGCATTGACTCGCTCGCCTAGCTGCACAAGATATGCCTCTCGAGTCAACGCCGTCTCGGATGAGACCACGCGCAAGGCGATCTGCGAAGCAGAGCTGTAGAGGGCTGTGCCCAGCGGAATGCCACGGCTATCCGTAACAGTGACCAGCGCGCCACCAGCGATGTCTGTGGCTCCCAGTGGCGGGATGAGCGATTCAATGTCGGAGCGATAGACCCAGAGATGGCCTGCACGGAGACGGTCTGCCGCGCGGCGGGTGATCGTAGCTGCCGGGCCGTGTTGCTGCGGTGCTGCGATTTTGACGGCACGGGGTTCTGCGGGAAGCTTCGGCATTCTTCTATGGTCGCACTACGACACGGTGAATGCGAAACTGGATTAACCATGGGTGTTCAGGCGCAAGAGATCGATGTAGTAGTGCTGGGTGGCGGAGCGGCGGGGCTGATGTGCGCCGTGGAGGCCGGATGGCGCGGACGGCACGTCGTGCTGCTGGACCACGCCGAGCGCGTGGGAAAGAAGATCCTGATCTCGGGCGGCGGGCGGTGCAACTTCACCAACATCCATTGCCGAGCAGAGAACTTTCTCTCGGAGAACCCTCACTTTGCCAAATCGGCGCTGGCGCGGTTTACGCCTGCGGACATCATCGCTCTGGTCGAAAAACATGGGATTCGCTATCACGAGAAGACGCTGGGGCAGTTGTTCTGCGACCGGTCGGCGATGGACGTGGTGACCATGTTGGAGCGCGAGTGCATGGCGGCGGGGGTTCGCGTGGTGACGGGAACAAAGGTGCTCTCGGTAAAGCATGATGCAAAGTTCGTGGTGGAGACTTCGGCGGGAACATTTCGGGCGAAGTCGGTCGTGGTCGCTACGGGCGGCCTGTCCATCCCGAAGATGGGAGCCACAGGATTCGGATACAGTCTGGCGGAGCAGTTTGGGCTGCGAGTAGCAGAGTGCCGTCCGGCGCTGGTTCCTCTAGTGATGAGCGGAGAGGATGCCTCCGCGTGGTGCGATCTGACCGGGCTGTCGGCCGAGGTCGTAGCCGTGGCAGGAACGAAGCGCAGGCGTGGCAGCTTCAGGGAGAAGATGCTGGTGACGCATCGCGGCCTGAGCGGACCGGCGATCCTGCAAGTGTCGTCCTACTGGCGCGCCGGAGAGAAGATCGAGATCGATTTGGCGCCCAATGTTGCTGTCTTCGCTCCAATGCTGGCGAAAAATGCTCGCAGGGACGCCTCAGCAGCGGTGAATGCTCTCCGTGCGGTACTGCCGGGACGACTGGCGGAGCGATGGGTAGTGCTTCACGAGCCTAAGGACTGGACCAACGCTTCCCTGGCAACACTGGAGCGCGAGGTTCACGAGTGGCATGTATCGCCAGCGGGAACTGAGGGCTATGCCAAGGCCGAGGTAACGGCGGGCGGCGTGGATACAGCCGAGCTGGACGCCAAAACGATGGAGAGCAGAAAAGTGCCAGGGCTTTACTTCATCGGCGAGGTAGTCGACGTAACCGGCTGGCTGGGAGGATACAACTTCCAGTGGGCGTGGGCTTCGGGAGTAAGCGCGGGGCAGGCAGTTTAGGCTTGCGATAAAAAATTTGCACTGAAGCTGCTCCCAGCGAACCTGGAGCAGCTTCAGTCGAAAGAAGAAGAGTAGTTCCGCCGCGGCTACTTTGCGGGCGGCGGTGGAGGAGGTCCGTGCTTCTCAGGTGGAGCAACGAAATCCTTCGGAGTAGAGTTACCGCGATGGCAGGTGCCACAGGTGACCTTGTGCATGTCGCCGTGGTCAGGAAGCGAAGCCAGATATCTGCCGTTGATGTTCTGGGTCATGCGCATCATGATGCGTGCGGTCGCCTTCTCGGGCTTGGCGTCAGAGGCGAAGTTGGGGTGATGAGTCTTGCTGTCCTCTTCGTGGCAGAAGGTGCAGTGAACGCCAAGACTGCCGGTGAACCCATGCATGGTCGCCATCAGATCATCGCCTGAGATATTTTTCGGCAGCACCTTCAGGTTGGTGGGCTTCGGCATCTCGTGATGCATCTGGTTGGCCGGAGAAGCCTGCGCCAACAGGCTAACAGAGGAGAAGACGAGCGATGCGGCGATCAATGCGCTGGAGAGATTCGTGCGAAGCATATTGTTATCGGCCTCTGAAGTGATCTGTCGTGTCTACGCTTTGAATCGTACAGAAGTTTCCGAGCAATGAAGATAAATTATTTTCGAGCACTGATGAAACATTTTTCTGGAACCGCTCTACTTAACGATGAGCGTCAACGTAATCGTTCGGCTGAGACCAGCACTGCTGGCGGTAACGACGATGGGATAGGTTCCGGCCGGTGTAACCAAGCTCTGTCCAGGAGGGGTTCCAGTTGAGCCCGATGAGGGAAGTTGCCGCCCGGCTCCGCAACCGATAGGCAGCAGCAGACAGCAGAGCAGAAGCAGACGAAGGCGGCTTCTGCGCAGGCTAAGAAGGCCGAGCGGCAGAAGTGCAGCCAGCCACACCATTGAGGGTGATCCAAAGCGCGTCGGAGCTAAAAGCGATGCGGTCGTAGTGCCGGTAAGGACAGTGACCGATACGGTAGTAGTTGCGCCGCCTGTGACGCTCGACGGCGTGACGTTGCAGACTGCATTGAGCGGCGCTCCGCTACAGATAAAGGTCGCAGGAAGCGAAGTCGCAGAGGTAAAGAGCAGCGGGAAGACGGCGTTCTCTCCGCTGGAGACCGTAACCGTGGTGTTGCCATCAGGGTTGAGGGCGAAATCAACACCGGTACCGCCAAGATGCAGCACCTGCGGCGAGTTGGGTGCGCTGTCAGTGATGGTAAGCGTGCCGGTGCGCGTACCGCCGACCGTGGGTGCGAAGAGGACTTGCAGCGTACAGGCGTTGGCCGGTGCAAGCGTGACACCGCAGGTATCGCTGCCGGGCAGAATGCTGAAGTCTCCGGTAAGCACGGTGCTGGTCAGGCTCAGCGGAACACCGCCGTTGTTGGTAAGCGTAACTGTCTGCGGAGTAGAACTCTGGCCGACGCCGGTGGCAGCGAAGTCGAGATTGTAGAGCGGCGAGAGCGAGACGCCGGGCGGTGCGATGCCGGTGCCGCTGACGGCAACGGTCTGGGTGCGGTACTGGTCAGCGATGGCGAGCTGCGCCGCGATGTGGCCGAGGCTCTGCGGCTGGAAGACCACATCGATGGCACAGGTGGAGTGCGCGTTCAGGGAGGCTCCACAGGCGTTGGTGACAGTGAAGTCAGTGCTTGTCGTCTGGGCGGAGATCAGCGTGAGGGCCACATCGCCGTTGTTGGTCAGCGTGATCTGCTGCGGTGTGCTGGCGGTCGTAAGCTCCTGTGCTGCAAAGGCGAGCGCTGTGGTCGAAAGAGTATCGGTGGCAGCAGTCGTGCCCGTGCCAGCCAGCGACGCAACCTGCGTACCAGCATCGTCGGTAATGGCAAAGGTACCGGTGCTGACGCCCGAGGATGTGGGCGTAAAGGTGATGGCTACGGTACAGCCGGTGTCGGATTTGAGCGTGGCACCACAGGTGTTGGACGAGATGCTGAAGCCGCTGCCGCTGACCGTAGGCGTTTGCAGCGTCATGATGGTGCCGCCCTTGTTGGAGACGGTGATGTTCTGGGCAGGACTGGTAGCGTTGATGTTGGTAGCGCCGAAGACCAGCGAGATGGGATCGAGGACAACGGTCGCGGCAGCGGTGGCCGTGCCGCTGAGCGTCGCTGTGGCCTGTCCGCCGGAGACATTGCCATAGACGGTGAGCAGACCAGTGCGGTCGCCCGTCGCGCTCGGAAGAAAGCGAACCTGCACAGTGCAGGTAAGACCGACGGCGATTGGTGCGGCAGTGCAGTTGTCGGTCTCCGCGAAGTCGCCGGTGACAAGGATGCTGCTGATCGTGAGCGGAGCGCTACCCGAATTTGTAACCGTTACGGTTTGCGCGGCGCTGGCCGTGGCCACTGCCTGAGCACTATAAGTAAGACTGGCGGGATCGAGCGTAATGGAAGGCTGCGCGGGATTGAGCGCGGTGAGCAGAGGAATCTGCCATAGGCCGCGGCCGTAGGTGGCGGCCCGGAGCTCGCCGATACGGCCGTCTCCCGTAGGCAGGCCCGCAGCAGCGGCAAGCTGAATGACAGGAGCATTGGGCAGGCTGGTGCCGTAGATGCTCCAACAGTTGCTGCTGACATTGGCACAGCTTGCAGCCTGCGTGGTGACGTAGACCCCGGTATCAAGGGCAACATACACGGTGTTCGCGTCGTTGGGATCGACCAGCACGCTGTTGGCTGGAGCGTTGGGGAGATTGTTGCTGATGTTTGCCCAGTGGGCCCCTGCGTCCACAGTGCGATAGAGGTGCGCCGCGTCGACTCCGTTGCCCGCAAAGCCCATCACCGTGGCGTAGAGCGTATTGCCCGTGGGATCGTGGGGATCAGCGGCGAGCGAGGAGATGTCGAAGCCGCCGGAGTTGAACGAGGCCGTGTCATTGATGACAGGCGAGTGTGTGAGATCGCTCCACACGCTGGTGCTGCTATCGGTGTCGGCAGTAACGGTAGAGAAGAGGTGCCCGCCGACAGTGCCGCCGCCGTCGAGTTTGCCTGCCATGCCCGCGTAGAGCACCGGCGAGCCTGCATTCTGTGCTGCCGTCGCGCTGTCAGCCGAGGCTGCGGCAGCCAGCGAGCGAAGCACCGGATTGGCACTGCCGCAGGAGGAGCCTTGCGGCCCACTCAGCAGTGAGCTGATGGCGTTGGCCGTAGACCACGCTGATCCGCTGGCCGCCGGACCGCGCCAGACACGGCAGGTGCCGACGATAAGGTTAGCGTGGAGTGCGGGGTCGAGCAGCCATGGCGCGTTGATCAGCGAGGAGTCAGATGAGGTCTGCTCTGCTCCGATGGTGGGCACTCCGGCAAAGTCCGCAACGGTGCAAGCCGCCCCGGCCCCACACTCGTGAATGCTGACGCCCGCACCGTTCGAGACATACCAGAGCTGCGGATCGGCCTGGTCGATGGCGACAGTGCCCCCTTCGCCGGTAGCCAGCTGCGGCCAGGGTGCAACAACCAACGATGTGCCCGCACTGCCGTTTGCTCCCAGCCCGACGAGCAACGTGTTCGGATCGGTAGGATGCTCGGCGAAGCTGGTGACCTCGGCCAGCGAGCCGAGGCCGCCGTTAAGATTCTGAAAGTGCGTTGCGTCGTCGGGGGAACACGGAGTGGCCTGCTGGTTGACGCCGTCGGGCGAGCGCCACAGGCCACCGTCGTTGCCCAGGTAGAGCAGCGACGATCCGGCAAGCGGCGCAATGGCGTGTTGCGCGGGCGCGACCATGGCGGGTGCCGCACATCCGTTGAGCGCGTTGGTCGTGTTGCGCAAGTTGCAGCCTGCGGCGAGCGAACAGCGGTAGAGGTCGATAGTCCCGACGTAGAGCAGCGTGTCGGAGCCTGAGGACACTGCCGCCAGAGAGAGATTATAGTCGGCCTGCGGAATCGCCGTGCTGCCGGTGACAGTCTCGAGCGGCGTGGAGGACAGCCGTGTCCCGAAGGCGATGGTGTTGCTGGTGCAGCTTGTGCCGGAGAGGCCGCAGACGTCCTGCCACAACCCCTGATCGAGATTGTTGGCGTCGACAGTCAGGGCAAAGGTATCGCCCGTACCGGGCTGCACCGCGAGCACCCCGCGAAAGATCGGGCACGATGGGTTGCCGGTGCTGTCGGTATTAGTTGGGCAGGCCGTAGTCGTCAGGCCACTGCCGGGTTGTTGTGCCAGCCGCGTCCACGTAGCTCCGTCCGCAGACTCGTAGTAGCCGTGATAGCGAATCGCGGCGTAGAAGCGCTGGCGGATAGGGTTCCACACCACAGACGTTGCGGCGTTGCCTCCCTGCCCGGAGTTAGACAAAGGTCGCTGCACGATCTGGCTGCCGTCCATCAGAGTCGACATCTGCCACGTCATCCCAGCGTCGGTGGAGTAGTAAAGGCCCATGACGCTGTTGGTCGTGTCCGCAGCGTTGACCAGCGTGCCTTCGGCCGCCTGCGATACGGCCGCGACCACCGTGCCGGGAGAAGCCGTGCTCCAGGCAAAGCCCGCAAAACCGAGCCCGATGAAGGAATGGCGTCCCGCAGCCTGGTCCTGCGAGTCCTGAATCAGCGTCCAGGTAGAGCCGCCGTCATTCGAGCGAAGCAGGCCGCTGCCGTAAAAGGAATCGGTCGCATCGTTGGGGTCGCCGGTTCCAGCGAGTACGATGCCCTGCTGAACACTGACTGCGCCAATGCTGAGCGATGGGATCACCGAGCTTCCGGCGTTGGCGCTGAAGACGGGAAGAGTATCGGTCAACGGAGCGAAGGTAACAGCGGCGGCAGGGCCTGCGGCGTTGGTCGACTTCCAGACACCGCCGCCTGTAGTGCCCAGGTAGACCGTATTGCCCGATGGATCGTCCGGGTCGATAGCGATGGCTGTGACGCGCCCGGTGACGTTGCCGTATGCGATACTTGCAACCTGATTGGGCCCGAGCGGCTGCCACACAGCGTTCAAGCCCGAGAGTTGCGGAGAGATGTGCGCTGATATCTGCGCGGACGCCTGCTGTGCCGCGAGCATTGCGGCCTGCTGTCTTCGAGCAGAAGCCATCGCGCGGCCTGCGGCGACACGCTGCGCGAGTGTGCGTCCGTTGAGGAAGTTATGGGCGCGCAGCGCAGGCGCGACGACCGTACCGCCATTGGACTTTGCCGGTGACAGCATGAGCTGCGCGTCTGCACCTGTGCCGAAGAACATAACTGCGGCAAACAACAGCAGCCAGCGAGTGCGAGCAGAGAGAGTGCTGCTCCGCCAGGCGGAATGAGGATTTGCGCTCAGGCCCATAGCGTTGCTTCGGGGAGGTGCAGGTGGCTATCTTCGATGCTGCAGGCGGATGAGACGCAAGTCAACGCTTGAGAAGATGAAGAATCTCTAATTGTTCCGCAACGGGATAAGAGAGATCTCATGTACGGCTCGGCGCGGTTCCCTGTCTGCAATGTGACGATGCAGGCAATCTATCGCAGCCGAAGCTCGGGGGCAATCTCCTGATAGTTGTAGTTCTGCCGAATGTATTCTTTTGAGTTGAACTTTCTACCGGTCGATGCACCCGACATGTAACGGATCTTGCCGAAGATGGGTCGTTCGTTCCAGGCACGGTCGAACTTGCCAAGGATGACCCAGGCGACTCCGGCATAGCCGTTGGGGTCGCGGCCATCGAGGAAGTATTTGTCATTGAGATGAATGGCACGTTTCATCGCGGTGGCAATGCTTGGGCTCCACTCCAGAATCTTCTTCGCCCAGTACATGCGCATATGGTTGTGCATCCATCCGTGATGCAGCATCTGGAGTTGCGCGGCGTTCCAGAGATCGTCGTGGGTCTCCGCACCTTCAAGCTGCGCAAGCGTATAGAGATACTCGCGCTCATCACGGGCGTGCTCGGCGATGGTCGTCTTCGCCCACGGCTCGGCGCAGTCGGGCGAGTCGTAGTTCGGCGTATAACGAACGAAGTTGATGGCCAGCTCGCGCCAGGTGATCAGCTCGTTGAAGAAGCTGTCGCGGGCCTGCTTCAAGTGCGGGTGTTTTTTTACCTCAGCGTTGACCGCAAGTGCGATGGTCAGCGAGCCAATGTGACCAAAATGGAGATAGGGCGAGAGGCACGAGGTGCCATCGGTCTCGGGATGATTGCGCTCGGTCTCGTAGCTCTCGAGCATGCGCGTGGTGAAGAGCCTGAGACGCTTGAGCGCGGCATGCGTTCCACCTTGCCACGCCTCGACAGGCAGAACGGTGCGATCGAAGGTCTTCCATCCGCGAGTGATGTCCTCATTAACCGGATCCGCGCAAAAGCTGCGGGGACGCTTCCAAGGATGCCGCGCATGCGTGTTCGCGTAAGGTTCGAGGAAGTCAGGCAGCAAACGGTTGAGGCGCGGGCGAATCGTATAGGCACCATACTGCGCTCGTTCAATGAGCTTCGAAGGGACGATGACATCGGCATCGACCGTCCAGAAGGGGATCTTGAGACGCGAGGCCAGATATCTGCGCCAGCGCTCCGGCTCGCGCATCGGGTTTTCGTCACCGATCAAGAGCGATGCGCGGACATCGGCCAGAAACTGCTCGTGCGATTCGTGCGGCGCACGGCGCATGACGAAAGCGATGTTGCGCGCAGCCAGGTCTTCTTCGATATCTGGCAGGCCTTGATTGAGAAAAGCGTAGTGGCGCAGGTTGGCATGAGGAAAGTTAGAGATAGCCGCAAAATAGACCACCAGTGGCAGGCCCAGCAAATTTGCGACTTGTACAGCGATATCGACCGCGTGATTGTCAGTGCCGCGCTGCGCACGCTGCATCCAGTAAACGACGCACTTGCCGTCAGGATCTGCCGCACCCGCACGCCTTACGGTGACGCGAGGATTGCTAGAGAGAGCTTGAAGCTGGTCGGCAGACGCAGCGGGACGGGAGGCCATGGAAAAAGTTTAACCGCTGTCTCTCCAAACAATTCGAGCAATTCCAGATGATTTGATGGCAACAAAAAATGCGGCCCGCAGGCCGCATTCTGTCAAAACAGAGCCGCTTACCAGAGGCCCCAAGCACGGCTGATGTAGTCGCTGAGCGTCATGGTGATCAGCGCCGCGAAGGTGAAGAATCCGGCTGCAACTGTCATCTTGATGAGCTTCGATTGATACTTGACGTGCATGAAGAACAGGATGACGATGACCGCCTTGATGCTGGCGATGGCCAGCGCTACCACCGGATTGAGGATACCCATGTCGACATAGGCCGCCACAACGGTGAGACCGGTGAAGATCAGCAGCGTGACAAACACGATCGAGTACGTCACAGGCGTAACGATGTGATGTTCGGCATGCTCAGGGTTAACTACGTTCGATGGATCGTGATAGTGCTCGTCGGTCATTCTTATCTCCTGCCAGTCAGGTTATGGATGGCTGCGCGGCGCGATTAGACGGGATGTCGATTAATGAGGTAGAGCAGCGGGAATAAAAACAGCCACACAATATCGACGAAGTGCCAATATAACGCGAAGTTTTCTATCGGCGCGACATACCCCGCCGTAAAGTCACCTCGTTGCGCTCGTACAGTGAGCCAGACCAGAATGCCAAGACCGATAAGCATATGCAGCGCGTGCAAACCGGTCATAGCGAAATAAAGCGAGAAGAAGATTTGGGTGTGCTGTGCCTGATCCGGCGGAAGCGGCTCTTCTTTGAGTCCGTAAGCGTGAGGATTGACGAACTCGGAGACGTCGAAGTGGTCACCGGGAATGTGGTGCTTCTCCCACTTCTCGTGATACTCGTCGTACTTGATGCCGATGAAGATGCACCCGAAGAGCATTGTGAGAATGAGGGTGAGAACCAGCAGCCCTTTCTTCTTGACCTCGGCGGCCCACACGGCAAGCGCCATGAAGAAACCGGAGGTGATCAGCACCGCGGTATTGGTTCCCCCGAGCGGCACGCTGAGCTGGTTCGACGCTACGACGAAGGCATCGTAGTACCAGTTGCGATAGAGCAGGTACGAAAAGAACAGGCCGCCGAAGAACATGATTTCGGTCAGCAGGAAGAGCCACATGCCGAAGGTACCGGCCTCGCGCTGCTGCTCCTGCGTCTCGAAGTGATGGCGGTGCTGGGGCAGGGCGACGTGCGCGTGCCCCTCCGGCTGGGCCGTCTCATGCGTGTGGGGATGCGTAGCTACGATCACATTATCCAACGGTCGTCACCTCTTGTTCCGTCTTGTGGGCGAGCCACTCGTAGTCATAGGCCTCATGATCGACGATAGGAACTTCGATAAAGTTTTCAGTCAGCGGCGGCGATTGAATCTGCCATTCAAGGCCAGTTGCCTGCCATGGATTGTTGCCGGCGATAGCGCCGTACTTCAGCGACCAGCCCAGGTACAGCAGCGGAAGCATATAGCCTACGCCCAGCACCGTAGCGCCCGCGGTCGACAGCACGTTGAGCACCTGGAACTCAGGCGGATACGCGTGGTAGCGGCGCGGCATTCCGAGATAGCCAAGGATGAACTGCGGAAGGAAGGTGAGGTTGAAGCCGATGAAGGTCGTCACTGCAGCAAGCTTCGAGAGCGACTCTGGATACATGCGGCCCGTCATCTTCGGCCACCAGAAGTGGACGCCGGAGAGGAAGGCCATGAGCATTCCGCCGACCATGACAAAGTGGAAGTGCGCCACGATGAAGTACGTCTCAGTCAGGTGAATATCCATGCCGAGCGCGCCGAGGAAGACGCCGGTCATGCCGCCGATGGTGAACAGCCCCATGAAGCCGAAGGCGTAGAGCATCGGCGTCTCGAAGGTGATCGAGCCCTTTTGCAGCGTGAACGCCCAGTTGAAGATCTTGATGGCGGAGGGCACAGCCACCAGCATGGTCAGCAGCGAGAAGACCAGTGCCGAGTAGTTGGACACGCCCATGATGAACATGTGGTGTGCCCAGACGAAGAAGCCGAACAGCGCGATGGCCACCGAAGAGAATGCGACCGCCGTGTATCCAAAGACACGCTTACGGCTAAAGGTACTGATGACCTCGGAGATGACGCCCATGCCAGGAAGAATCATGATGTACACGGCAGGGTGCGAGTAGAACCAGAAGAGATGCTGGAACAGCAGCGGGTCGCCGCCTTTGGTGGGATCGAAGACGCCGATGCCGATGGTGCGCTCGAGCGCAACCAGAACCAAGGTGATTGCCAGGACCGGCGTGCCCAGCACCATCAAGATCGAAGCAGCGTAGTTCGACCAGACAAAGAGCGGCAGACGGAACCACGTCATGCCCGGTGCGCGCATGCGATGGATGGTGACGATAAAGTTAAGGCCGGTGAAGATCGACGAGAACCCGATAATGAAGATTCCGACCGCCGCAGTCACAACGTGAGTGTTGAGATAGTGAGTCGAGAGCGGTGTGGTGAAGGTCCAG
This sequence comes from Edaphobacter dinghuensis, assembly GCF_014640335.1. NCBI lineage: Bacteria > Pseudomonadati > Acidobacteriota > Terriglobia > Terriglobales > Acidobacteriaceae > Edaphobacter > Edaphobacter dinghuensis. The sequence goes on from NZ_BMGT01000001.1 coordinate 538,506, forward strand.
CCGGTATCGACGCCGCCAAGCACGAGGGCCGCGAGAGTGAAGAGACCGCCAACCCAGTAGAGATACCAGCTCAGCAGGTTGACCTTGGGAAACGCGAGGTCCTTGGCCCCGATCATGATCGGCATCAGGAAGTTCCCCAGCGTCGCCGGCACCGAAGGCACCAGGAAGAGGAAGACCATGATAATGCCGTGCATCGAGAAGAACTTGTTGTACGTGTCCGAAGCGACAAGGTCGGGCTGGGGTGTCAGCAGTTCCAACCGGATGAGGCCGGCAAAGGCGCCGCCGATGAAGAAGAAGAACGTGATCGAGATCAGATACAGAATCGCGATGCGCTTGTGGTCGCCGGTGAGCAGCCAGCTCAGCAGACCGTCCTCATTATTGAGGTAGCTCCGCTTGGGCAGGGTTGCCGTCTTCTGATCGGGTAGGTTAACAATTGTCGAACTAGTTGCACTCATGGTTTCACCCCCGTTGGCGTTGTCGGCGCCGTCTGGTCGGCTTGCGATGTGACCAGGGTCTGCTGAATTCTGTAATTGCTCTGTAATCCCTTGATGTACTCGACGAGATCGATCAAGCCGTCCTCGCTGACTTGGCCCTGATACGTCGGCATGATCGGCGAGTATCCAGCAGTAATGTGCTCGGACGGATTGAGGATGGCGTCACGCAGGTACGCGTCGTTGACCAGAACCTCGGAGCCATTGGTCAACTGCAGCTTCGACCCGTAGACACCGGAGAGATTTGGGCCGCGCGCTGAGGCAGTACCGTTGTGGCAGGCGTTGCAACCCATGCTGGCAAAGAGGCGCTCGCCGTTCTGCGCCAGCGACATACCGCTGGTCGAGGCCTGTAGCCACTTCTGGAAGTCGTCGGGTGTCATCGCCGTGACCTCACCGATCATCTGCGAGTGGTTCGTGCCGCAATACTGCGTGCAGAAGAGGTGATACGTTCCCGGCGTGGTCGCCTGGAACCATACTGTCGAGTAGCGGCCGGGGATAACCTCGCGCTTGATGCGAAAGTCAGGGACGGAGAAGCTATGGAAGACGTCCTGCGAAATCATCGTCAACTGGACAGGCCGCCCGATGGGCACATGCAGCGCATTGATCTCATGCTGGCCGCCCTGGTGCTCGGCCTTCCACATCCACTGCTTGCCGACGACGTAGATGTTCATCGCGTTAGTCGGCGGATTGTAGATACGGAAGTAAAGCAGCGCGCCCCAGACAAAGCAGATCAAGAACAGCGCCAGCGGAATGATCGTCCACGTCGCTTCAAGCAACGTGGAACCTTCCACCTGGGTCGCAACCGGGTGCTTTTCCTTGCGATAGCGAATGGCAAAGCCGAAGACCAGCGTGCCGACGACCGTAAGGCCGACGACCGTGATCAACAGCAGGAAGAAGTAGAGCGCGTCGGCGTAGGGGGCGATCGTCGACGCCTCGCGCGGAAAGAGCGCGGAAGCGTTGAGCCATTTCACCAAAAATTGCCACAGGACTGGACTGATATGCATCGTTACCCTTTATCCATTCTCTTTCTTAGTCAGGTCGTGGTCGCGCGAAAGCCGTAGATCTCTGCGAAACATCAAAAACATGAAGCCACCCAGCCATGCCACGGTAACCATACCGCCCAACTGCACCACGCGGGCGACAATCAGCGAGTGCTTATTCCGCTCCGGGTCATAGTGGTAGCAGTAGGTCAGGATGTTTGCGACAGGCGAGCCAATCTTGTTTCCAGAGGCCTCAATCAGCCCGAGGAGGATGTCCTTGGGCGAATATTCGACGCCGAGATAATACTGTGCGAGCTTGCCGTTGGTCGTAACAATCTGGATCGAGCTTGCATGGGCAAACTGCGTGAGCTTGCCGTCAGGCCCGGGCACGCGGACATAACCGAAGCCGACCGCCTTGCTCACAGCGTCGATCGCAGGACGCTCGCCGGTCAGGAAGTGCCATCCTGCAGCAGTCTCAGGGCGGCCATAGCGCTTAACGTAGAGTGCCTTCTTCTTCGCGGCGATCTGCGGAGTCTCGCTCGGGTCGATACTGATCACGACGATGTTGAAGTCTTTACCCGGTGTTAGATGCACCATCATCAGCGCGCTGGTCAAGCCGTCCAGCTCTTCCGAGCAGAGCATCGGGCAGTTGTAATAGACGAGCGACAAAACCGCAGGCTTTTTGCTGAAGTAGTCGCCCAGCCGGACCGTCTTGCCCGTATCGTCGACAAACTGCGCGTCCAGCGGCAACGGCTGATTGAGATGCTGGGCGATGCCGACCTTTTGCAGCACCTGCGGCAACTCGTCGCCGACGTTCTGCCCCTCCTGCTTGTCGCCGTAACTGGAGACCTGAGCGAACAACGGCGCACATACGAGCAGGATGCAGCCAAGAACCGCTGCCTGCCAACCGCCCCGTATTGTCCGCCTGTTCATCATCTCGTCTTCGATCCTTCTGTCTCTATGCTATGCCTGTTCCTGCTGTGGTTAGTGCGCTTGCTCCGGGTGTGTTTCGCTCTCAGCCTTGCTGTAAGCCATCTTTTCGGCACGAGCTTCAATGGTGTCAAGCTCATAGCCGGTGCGGGCAAATCCGGTGGTCAGCGGCGCCAGAATCTCGGGCTTTTCATCGCCTGCCATCAATGGCTCTGTCGCCGCGGTCGATGTATTGACCGGAAGGCCGCGCTGGGCGATCAGCTCCATGGCCCGCGTAATCGGGATGCGGATGTTGCTGCCTTCGCCGGGAGAGGTGCTGTAGTAGTTCAACAGCAGATCTTCGCGAGCGTGGAGGTCGGCGGTGGACTGCTCACCATCGTCGATATCGAGCCGCGGCGTGGGGAAGGTTGCCGTCAACTGCTGCAACTGCTTCTGCTCCAGCTCTGGGTCGTTGACCAAATCCTGCCGCTTGCCACCGTTGAGCGCAGCGCCGGCGAACTCTGACGTCTGGTTCCACTTGGTGGTCGGCCCGTCGGCCTTCTGAATAGCGCCGTTGATGACCCGACCCATAACAAAGCAGAAGACGAAGAAGACGATAAGGAATCCGCCGAGTCCAGCAAGGAAGACAACAACGCCATTGACGTTGACGTCGGTCGTCTCGTAGCCGGGCGATTCAGTGGTGCGTCCCTTGATGTCCGGCTCTCCCGGTTGGTGCAGTTCGTGATCGTTAGTGGGCATGTTCGGGCTCCAGCATCTCTTCCAGGTGCGGATCGTTCAGGTTCATGATGGGGCGGGCCTTCAACTCCGTCAGGTAATACGCTCCCCAGACTGCGAGCACCGCGACCGGCACCGTAATGTAAGCCAAAATTCCAATATTGTTGTGGATGTGCAGGTTGCCAGCGGCGTCGGCGAAGTTCGGCTCGATCAGCCAGAACATGTCGATGCAACGAGCGAAGATCATCCAGCAAGCCAGCCACACCATCTTGCGCTTGTTCCGCTTCAGGTCGCGCGACAGCAGCAGGCAGAAGGGGATCAGCCAGTGGGCGATAAAGTCGAGCGAGCAGATCGTCCACCATCCGCCGTAAATACGATGCAGGTACCAGGGAATCTCGTCGGGGATGTTGCCGGACCAGATGATGAGGAACTCAGCAAAGCACAGATAGATGTTCAGCATCACGAAAGCAAGCATCAGCTTGCCCAGGTCGTGCTGCTCGGTCATGCGAAGCAGCGTCTTCAGCGGCTCGAACTTCGATAGCAGAATGACCGTCAGCACACCCAGCGCCAACACCGCATAGCCCTGACCGACGAGGAACTGCAATCCGTAGATCGAGGAGTACCAGGTGACGTCGAGCGATTTGATCCAGTCAATCGAACCGACCGTGAGCAGGACGACATAGATGAAGATGCCGATGCCGCAGAGGTTCTCGAACTTGGTCCGCCAGCGATCGAAGCTCGCCTGCGTCCCGCGCATCGGGTCTGCGTCGCATTGCAGCGACCACTTATTGATGAAGTAAACCAGCGTCAGCAGGACGCCGAAGATGATGATGGTCTGGACAATCACACTGACCGGGTTCAGCATGGCGTGCTTGTCGTTGATCGTCATCGCCTGTTCAAGCGTGACCCAGTGATTCTGCAGCGCAGTGGCCACGGCAGCCGGGTTGGGATAGGCCGCCCACTGGTACAGGTGCTTCATGAAGATGGCGATGGGAACGAACATCAGCGCAACCAGCCACATGGTGCGGCTCATGGCTTCAAGCGGACGGCGCAGCAGAAGCCCCCACTTACCGCCGGTCACATGCTGCAGCATCAGCACCACAAGACCGCCGCCGGCAAAGCCGAAGCAGGTCATGAAGCCCATCAGGTACGCGCGCAGCAGATGGTTGCGGCCTTCATGCGTGAAGGCGAAGAGCACGGAGACCAGCGTAGCGACCACAGCGACAATCAGCAGCCGGGTCCGCCACGCGGTGACAATCTCCGGCGTGGCAAACGATGCAGGAATCGGACGCGGGCCGTGGTGTCCGCCGGCTTCTCCGTGATGTTCGTGTCCGGTATGTTCGTGTCCAGATGACATGCGTTTCAAGCCTTCGTTCGGAAGCTTCCGAGGTTACTGCTGTGCTGCTGTTTTTCCGGCAGGCGCGGCGGCCGGAGTCTTTACTGTTGCGGGACGGGAGGCCGCTGGCGCCCCCGCTCCGGATGCTGCATTGGGCGGTGTCGTGGGTAGAACGTAGGGCTGGTCGTCCGGCGTGCCATTGACCGCCGTCGGCGGCAGCGTCCACTGCTGGGCAAAGTTCGCGGGCAGGCCCTGGCTCTCTGCAATGCTCGAGAGCGGCTGTACCTGCGCTCCCGCGGGAACATCGGCCTGGGTCGCCTTCTGGCTCAACTGCAACGCCTTGATGTAAGCCACAATCGCCCAGCGGTCGACCGGAGCAATCTGCGCGGAGTAGTCCGGCATGGCTCCATAGCCATTGGTAATAACGTTGAAGAAGTGTCCCAGCGGCGCAGTCTCAAGACGCGCTGTGTGATAGTCGCCCGCGTGTGCATAGCCACGGTCGACAATCATGCCCCTGCCATTGCCGACGCGCGAGTGGCATGGCGTGCAGTAGATGTTGTAGCGCTCCTGTCCGCGCTCGAGCACCTTCATCGTGACTGGGAACGGAAGGCCGTCGCCCTCCTTGCCGTTCACGAAGCCGGTATAGAAGTAAGTGTCAGCATGAAGCTGGTTGCGAGCCACGGTGTTGGCCACCTGCGGACGCACCGAGCGACCGTCAGCGTAAAAGTCCGTACCCCGCTGAGGGAAGAACTTCGGCTCGTCGTGCATGTCCTGACGGCAGCCGATGCCGGCAAACAGCAGCAGCGTGGACGCAGCGGCGAGCGCCAGCCGGGGAGCCGTGATTCGGAAGCTTGTGATTCGGGTATTAATCCCTGGAATTGTGATTCTCGTATTAATGGTCCACCTCCACCACGGAGACCGCAGGGAACTGTTCGAGGAAGGCCCGTGTCTCAGTAACTGAGAACTTCGGGTCCATCGCCTCAAGGCATAGAAAGAACTTGTCCGTCGTCGCGCCGTTGCGGAAATTGGGCGCATTGAAGACAGGATGGTAGAGCTGCGGCATCCCGTTGAGCATGATCATGCCGAACGCGGCCGACAGGCCCGAGAACAGAATCGTCCACTCGTACGCGGGAATGATGAAGGCTGGCCACGAGAACAGCGGGCGTCCCGCGATATTGAGTGGATAAGCCCAGACCGCGATCCAGGTCTCCATCAGGAACGCCGTCGTCACACCCATCAGGCCGCCGAGCAGGCAGACCAGAGGGACGCGGGTCTTGTGGAAGTGCAGCGCCACCGCGGCTTCTTCGACGGGATAGGGCGTGTAGCACTCCATCCGGCGATAGCCTGCCTTGCGCGCCTGTTCTGTCGCATGCACCAATTCGCTCGGTGTATTGAACTCTGCGAGCAAACCGTAAATTCCTTCTCTGGGCGGCATTAGAGTGTCTCCTCCACTACGGTCTCAGCATCGGCCCCGCCGCGCCGCACCTTGGTCTGCGGAAGCATCATCCGGATCTCGGACATCGGAATCATCGGTAGGAAGCGAACAAATCCAAGGAAGAGGAAGGTGAACATTCCCCACGTTCCGATGAAGATGATGTAGTCCCAACGCGTCGCGACGTAAGTTCCCCAGCTCGACGGCAGATATTCGCGATAGAGGCTGGTCACAACGATGACGAAGCGCTCGAACCACATACCGATGTTCACCACAAACGACAGGATGAACAGGTAGGTCACGTTCACCCGCAGCTTGCGCGACCACAGCGTCGTCAGCGGAATGGCGATGTTGGTCAGGATGAGGATCCAGTATGCCCAGCCCATCGGCCCGAACATGCGGTTCCACATCATGAAGAACTCCCAGTGGCTGGCCGAGTACCACGACATGAAGACCTCCATGCCATAGCCGTAGGCCACAATACCGCCGGTGCCGAGCATGACCTTGGCCATGTTATCGAGGTGGCGCAGCGTCACCAGATCTTCAAGGTGGTAGAACTTGCGGATCGGAACCGCCAGCGTGATGACCATAGCGAAACCGGAGTAGATAGCGCCCGCGACGAAGTAGGGCGGGAAGATCGTCGTATGCCATCCGGCCAGGGCCGCGACCGCGAAGTCGAAGCTGATGACCGTGTGTACCGAGAGCACCAGCGGTGTCGAGAGGCCCGCCAGCAGCAGTGAAGCCGACTCGTAACGAATCCAGTGGCGAGTCGAACCGCGCCAGCCCAGCGACAACATGCCATAGAAGTATTTCGCAAGCGGCATAGTCGCGCGATCGCGCAGCGTCCCGAAGTCGGGAATCATGCCGACGTACCAGAACACGATGGAGATCGTTGCGTAGGTCGAAACCGCGAAGACGTCCCACGCCAGCGGCGAGCGGAACTGCGGCCAGACGTTCATCGTGTTGGGATACGGGAACAGCCAGTACGCCAGCCACGGACGACCCACGTGGATCAGCGGGAAGAGACCGGCGCAGCAGACCGCGAAGATCGTCATCGCTTCGGCGAAGCGGTTGATCGAGTTGCGCCACGTCTGTTTGAACAGCAGCAGAATCGCCGAGATCAGCGTACCGGCGTGACCGATACCAATCCACCAGACGAAGTTGATGATGGCGAAGCCCCAGGCACCCGGAATGGTGACGCCCCAGATGCCGACGCCCTTCAGGAAGAGCCAGGTGCAGCCGATCACAACGCCGGTCGCCACACCGCCCGCGACCATCAGGCCGAAGAACCAGCCCAGCGGCGTGTTCGAGGTCAACACGATATCCGCGATCTTCTGCGTGACCGATTTGAAGTTGTGGCCCGGCGCGATGACCGCGTACTCGCCGGTACGCGGGTCGATCATCGGGTCAACGACCGGGTCCCCTGCCGGATCGTAGATTGGTCCTTTGGTTGCCATCTTATGCAAGCTCCGGATTCGGGTTAATGACGCCAGCCGTGTAGGTTGTGCGTGGACGGTAGTTCAGGTCTGCGAGCACCTGGTAATCGCGCTCTTCCGCCTTGCGCTTGGCTACTTTGCTGGTCTTGTCGTTGATATTGCCGAAGACGATGGCATCGGTCGGGCATGCCTGCTGGCAGGCCGTGATGATGTCGCCGTCGGCGATCTGGCGGTTCTCGATGTCGGCCTGAATCTTGGCCGCTTCGATACGCTGAATGCAGTAGCTGCACTTCTCCATGACGCCGCGCGAACGCACGGTGACGTCAGGATTGCGCATGAACTTCAGGCTCTCGGTGTCGTAGTCCGAATAAAGCAGGAAGTTGAAGCGGCGCACCTTGTACGCGCAGTTGTTCGAGCAGTAGCGGGTGCCGACGCAACGGTTGTAGACCATCGTGTTCAGGCCCTCGGGCGTATGCACCGTCGCCCCCACCGGGCAGACCTGTTCGCAACCGGCATTTTCGCAGTGCTGGCAGGCCATCGGCTGGAAGTGCGCCTTGGGCGCGTGCAGGTCGCCCTCGAAGTACGTATCGATGCGAAGCCATTGCATGTTGCGGCCAATCTTGACCTGCTCTCGACCTACCACCGCAATGTTATTTTCCGCGTAGCAGCTTACGATGCAGGCATTGCAGCCGATGCAGCTATTCAGGTCGACCGCCATGCCCCAGGCATTCTGCACCTTCAGCGTTGCGGGATCTTTCTTGTCGTAGTGCCAGTTATCCGGGAAGAAGGTCTCGTCGCGGCCCGGCTTGTCGCCCTGAGGCGCGTAGCCTACCTTGCCGATCAGCGTTCCGCTTGAGTCCTTGCCCATCTCGTCATGGGCAAAGTTCGGGTTCTTCTCCACCTCGGCGACCGTGGCGTAGCGAATGATCGAACGCTCCATCGCCTCATGCCCGGCCAGCGAGTAGGTTCCGCTGGTGTCGAAGAGCTTCTTGTCGAGGTCGTGCTGCGCGAAACTGCCGCGATGCTCGATGTTATGGACCTTGGTGACGCAGAGATCGTAGCCACTGCCCGACTTCTTCGCCGTTCCGCCGCCCTGGTAGTAAGGAGCGTCCGCCGTACGCAGCTTATAAGCATCAAAGCCGACGCCCGCACCCACGCGACCAGCCTCAGCTTGGCGTCCAAAACCAAGATGCACCGTGATCGCGCCATCGGGATGGCCCGGAGCCATCAGCACCGGAGCCGTCACCTTGCGGCCGTCCAGCTCAATCTCGATCAGGTCGGTCTCTTCGACGTTGAGATTGGCCATTGTGCCCATACTCATCAGCGCCGCATTGTCCCAGCTCAGGTTCGTCACCTGTTTGGGAAGCTCCTGCAACCAGCCGACGTTGGCATAGCGCCCGTCATAGAGCGAAGGATCGGGCCGGAACGCAATCTCGTAACCGCTGCTCGCCGCAGCCGGAGCGATGAACGGCATCGCATTGCCCGCCGGAGCGCCCGTCTTCGGCGTAAAGGCCGTATCTGCAACCCAGCCATCGTGCAGCGCCTTGCGCCAGCTCGTCGCGAAGTCGCCCTTGATGTAGGTCTTCGCATTGGCCAGAACCACGTCGTAGGCCGAAAGCTGAGGATTGGCCAGCAGCGACTGGAAGACATCATGCGCCGACTTACCGCCATACAGCGGCGCAATCATCGGCTGAATGATCGAGATGGTGCCGTTATAGGCACGCGCATCCGACCAGCTCTCCAGATAGTGCGCCTTGTTGATGTGCCACAGCGAAATCGCTCCGGTCTCATCCACATGGTTGCCGAGATGCACCGTGTTCGGCACTTTGTTGAAGGCGTCGAGGAAGTTCAGATCGGCAGGCGCGGCGTAGACCGGGTTGACGCCCAGCATCACCAGCCACTGCACCTTGCCCGCGTTCATGTCCGCGACCAGAGCCTTGAGGTCTGCCACCTGCTCGGAAGGAATCGGATTGACGGTCTCGGTATAGACCACCGTCTTGCCCACCGCGCCCAGCGAAGCGTTCAACGCATAGGCCGCCGCATGGACCGCCGCCGGAGCTTGCTCGCCCGGAATGACCACAACCTTGCCGTTGTTCTTGCGCAGATCATCGAGTAACGCGGTGAAGAACTTTTGCTGGTCGGCGTCGAGCCCCTGCGGAGCCGCGCCCTTCACCAGACCCTGCGCAAACGCGACGACGTCACTGGGCTTGAGCGCCAGCCTGTGCTCTGCCTTGAACCCGGTCACCGTCGGCATGGTCTCGACGACGTACATGCGGTTTATTTGCTTGCCCGCCTCGTAGCGATGCCGCTCGGCGTAGGCCGCCGCCATCGGCAGGAAGCCCGGAAATGCGATGCCGCCGAGGAAGTCCGCATCGAGCGACAGGATGACGTCTGCGTTCTCAAGCTTGTACTGCGCATCGGTGTAGCTGCCGAAGGCCGCCTTCGACGCCGCGCGCGATGAGTCGGAGTTCACCGGCTCCCACTGCACCAGCTTTGCCTGCGGATACGCCGTCTGCACCTGCTTCCACTGCTCGGCCAGCGTCGGCGAGGTAATCGTCTCGCTCAGAAAGTAGACACCTTGGCCGCCATTGGTCTTCTTGATCGCAGAGGCGAACGCCTGCTGGAAGCTGCCGAACGAGGAGTTCTGACCGCGGCTAAGAACATGCTGCGAGCGGTCCGGATCATAAAGATCGAGCAACGTGCCCTGCGTAAACGCGTCCGACTTGCCCTTCGAGACCGGATGCTCCGGGTTGCCATCGACCTTGATAGGACGGAAGGCATCGGACTTGATCAGCACCGGAATCGCGCCCGTCGGGAAGGGGTGCGCCGAGGCAAAGTACATCGGCTTGCCTAGGATCAGGTCCTCGGGCTGCTTCACATAGGGAAAGATCGGCTCATCAGGCTGCTTGGTGCAACCGGCCATTCCGGCCAGCGCCAGCGACGCGCCCATGACCTTGAGAAACCCGCGGCGGCTGACGGCATCGACCCACTCGGTCGAGCCGGACTGGCGAGGAAACTCCTCCGCCATCAACTCATGGAACGCCGGAGTCTCGGCCAGTTCGTCGAGGTTCTTCCAGAAACGCCGCCCGGTCTTGCCGTCCAGCTTGGCGCGAACCTCCGCCAGCGTCAGCTTTGCCGGCGCAATCTGGGTGACTACTACAGGTTGTGCTTCTACAGGTGCTTTTGTCTCAGCCATCGTCTGCTCTGTTCCAATCCCTGCCGTTTTGATACCAGTCGTTTTGTTGCGGGTCGTCTTCATCGGTGGCACGTCTCGCAGCTCGAGAGTTGTTCCGGCTCGCGGATATGGTATTGAGCGGTCAGATATTTACCCAGCTCCATCTGGCTGGTGAACTTCTGATAGCTCGCCGGCATCGCCAGTTGCAGCGGCAGCGGACTGCCCACCGTCTTGCCCTCGCCGCCATCGACGATGTGCGGCTGCATATTCGGCCCGGTCTGCGGGCTTGACAGCCCAGCCGGATGCGTCGGTTCCAGCTGCATCATCGCCAGCTCAGGATTGCCGTTGCCGCTCGGATCGGTCGTCGTGCAGCTTACGTCCTGCGACGTCGGGCCGTCCTTCACCGTGCTGGTGCACCATACCGGCTTGTCCTTCGACGGACCCGCCCATGCCATGTTGTAAATCTCGCTGGTCGGCCGCAGGTTGCTGGCCGGGTTGCGATGGCAGTTCAGACACCACTCCATCTGCAACGTGTTCTGCTGATACATCAAAGGCATCTCATCGACGCGGCCGTGACAACTGGCGCAGCCGATGCCCTTGTTCACGTGAACTTCATGGTTGAAATAAACGTAGTCAGGAAGATCATGCACGCGGATCCACTGAATCGAAGCTCCCGTCGCCCAGCTCTGCCGTACAGGCTCCAGAAGCTCGGCATCGGTCCAGATCTGCGAGTGGCAGTTAATGCAGGTCTTGGTCGGCGGAATTCCGGCGTAGCTCGACTTCTCCACCGACGTATGGCAGTACTGGCACTGCAGCCCGAGGCCCTCGACGTGGTGCTTATGGCTGAACGGAATCGGCTGGTCCGGCCGCTGGCCCTGCCGCGTCACCCACGGCGAGCGTTGCAACTCGTTCAACGTGACGCCGAGCGCGATGACAATAATGCCCGTCAACACCAGGCTCAAACGAGCCAGCGCGTTCGAACTGCGGTCAAAAACTTGCGCCATGAGTACGTTCCTGCTTCCTTTACCTAACTTAAGGTCGAGAAGTTATCTTCGGTTCCTTTTCACTGCTGACAACTTTTGCCGATAGTTCTGCTGAGTCGGCGGCTGGGACGTCCGCGACGGATTGAGCCCCAACAAAATCTCTTTTTTTTAGCGCCACGAGTATAGCAGCGCGAAAACACACTTAGAAACCACTCGGGCCGTCACCCGCTATTTTTTTTACAGGTGAATCCGATTATCGAAATACGACATGCTCGTTGCTGCCCTACATATGCACAACATCTCGTGCATCACGATTGCATTCACGAATCGAACCACAACATCTTCCGTGATGCAGCAATGTTGTCCTTCGAAATACGAACCAAACAAGTCCGAATTTCAAAGCAATCTGGATGAAACCCTCTCAGCCGAAGCGCGAGCCCCACACAAACATTCGTGAGCATTTCCAAGACAACAAGAGACATCCTGCCGCCACCTGCGATAACGTCAACTCATGCCGCGTCCCCTTAATAGTCCGCGTCCTCCACGCTATGACTCTGCTCTTGCCTTGAAAGAACTTGCCGCTGCCGACCCCAAACTCGGCCGCCTGATCGAGCGCGCCGGCCCCTTCACCCTGCGCGTCGCCAGCGCGCAATCGCCCTTTGAGGCGCTGGTCGAGAGCATCGTCTATCAGCAACTGCACGGCAAAGCCGCCGCGACCATCCATCGTCGCCTGCTCGAAAGCTTCGCGCCTATCAGCGGCCTGAATCACCCCAGCGCCCAACAACTTCTTGATTGCCCCAACGAGCAGCTTCGCGCAGCTGGACTCTCGCACAACAAGAGCCTTGCCCTGCGCGATCTCGCAGCCAAGACAGTCGACGGCACCGTGCCTACTCTCGTCCGCATCCGCCGCATGTCCGACGAAGCCATCATCGAACATCTCACTCAAGTCCGCGGCATCGGTCGCTGGACGGTCGAGATGCTGCTCATCTTCCGCCTTGGCCGCCCCGACGTTCTGCCTGTCGACGACTACGGTGTGCGCAAAGGCTTTGCCCTCACCTTCGGCAAGCTCAAACCCGCCGATAAGGTCACGCCCGCCGATCTTCCCAAAGCCGATGTCATGCGCCGCCGTGCAGAGAAATGGAAGCCATGGTCCTCGGTAGCGAGCTGGTATATGTGGCGTGCCTGCGATCTTGCCGCGGGTAAGCTCCCACCATCCGCATAAGCTCTTTCAGCATCAAATGATTACGTACGCAAATTATTAACCTGCATGTAACGTCCGGGGCATTTCGCGATTTCCACGTTACCGTGCACCCTTGTTGACATCAAAGCATTTATGGCAAAGACCAAAACCTCCCCCAAGAGCGTCTCGCAGCAGCCTCCGGCTACCGATGGGGACAAGCGTTTCGTCTGTGTTCACGGGCACTTCTACCAGCCGCCACGCGAGAACCCCTGGCTTGAGAGCATCGAGGTGCAGGACTCCGCCGCTCCGTATCACGACTGGAACGACCGCATTACCTCCGAGTGTTACGCGCCCAACGGCGCCTCCCGCATCACCAATAAAAAGGACGAGATCATCCGCATCATGAACAACTATGCGCGGATGAGCTTCAACTTCGGCCCCACCCTGCTGAGCTGGCTCGAAGACAGCGCGCCCCGTACCTATCGCATGATCCTCGACGCCGATAAAGCTAGCGCATCGCGCTACGGCGGCCACGGCTCGGCTATCGCGCAGGTCTACAACCACATCATTATGCCGCTGGCCAACCGGCTCGACGCGCTCACACAGATTCGCTGGGGCATCGCCGACTTCGAACTGCGCTTCGGCCGCAAGCCCGAGGGCATGTGGCTGGCCGAGACCGCCGTCAATCGCAGCGTGCTCGACCTGATGGCGCAAGAGGGCATCAAGTTCACCATCCTCGCGCCGCACCAGTGCGCCCGTGTCCGCCGCAAGGGCGATGCAGCCAATAACGATGGCTGGCTGGGAACACCCGACGCCACGGTCGATCCGCGCCATCCCTACACCATCCCTCTTAATGATGGCCGCAGCATCGCCGTCTTCTTCTACGACGGCCCCAACTCCCGCGCCATCGCCTTTGAAGGTCTGCTCAACAGCGGCGAGGCCTTCGGGCGGCGACTGGTCGAAGAGTTCCGTCCCCCCGCCGCAGGCGTACCCGACACCGCCCAGCTCTCGCACGTCGCCACCGACGGCGAAAGCTACGGCCATCACCACAAGCACGGCGAGATGGCGCTCTCCTATGCCATGCACTGGATTGAGGACGAAAGGCAGGCGTGCCTGACCAACTACGGCGAGTTCCTCGAAAAGTTTCCGCCACAGTGGGAGGCCGAAGTCGTCGAAGACACCTCCTGGAGCTGTCAGCACGGCGTCGAGCGATGGCGCTCCAACTGCGGATGCAACGGCGGCAAACCCGGCTGGAACCAGGAGTGGCGCGCTCCTCTGCGCGAAGCACTCGACTACCTGCGCGATACTACCGCTCCCCTCTCCGAAGAGTTTGCCCGGCCTCTGCTCAACGATCTCTGGGCGGCCCGCGACGCCTACATCCATCTCATCAACAACCGCTCCCGCACCTCCACCGCCAACTTCTTCGAAGCCCATCAAGCCCACGAGCTCAGCGAGGCCGAACGCATCGACGCGCTTGAGCTATTGGAGCTGCAACGCCACACCCAGCTCATGTACACCAGTTGCGGCTGGTTCTTCGACGAGGTCTCCGGCATCGAGACCGTGCAGATCATCGCCTACGCAGGCCGCGTCCTCCAGCTCGCCGCCAAGCTCTTCGGCGAGCGGGGCGCAGCACTCGAAGCCGAGTTCCTCAGCATCCTCGAACGAGCCAAGAGCAACATCCCCGAGATGCAAAACGGCGCCGAGGTCTACCGCCGCTACGTCACCAACATGCGCATCGGCCTCGAAGAGGTCGGCGCCCACTACGCCATCAGCTCTATCTTCCGCTCCTATCCCGAAGACGGCGCGCTCTTCTGCTTCGACGTCCATCGCGACAGCCACGAGATCTTCAACTCCGGTCGAGGCCGCGTCGCCCTGGGCCGCGCCCGCGTCCGCTCCCGCGTCACCGAAGAGAACGAGAACATCTGCTTCGCCGTGCTCCATCTCGGCGATCAGAACCTCTCCGCCGCCATCAAGCCCTACGTTCCCGAGGAGCCGGAGCAGCTCGAAGCCTTCACCCACTTCTCCGCCGAGATCGGCAACGCCATGCGCCGCGCCAATCTTCCCGAGGTCATCCGCCTCATCGACCACTTCTTCGGCAACATGTCCTACTCGCTCACCTCTCTCTTCGCCGACGAGCAGCACCGCATCCTCAACACCATCCTCAACCGCACCCTCTCGGAGATGGAGGACTCCCTCCGCAAGATCTACGAGGACCACGCCTCGCTGCTGCACTTCCTCATCGAATCCGGCATCGCCGCGCCGCCCGCGCTGGCACTTGCCTCCAGCTTCGCCGTCAACGCCAGCCTGCGTCGCGCCATCGAGGCTGATGCCTACGACCCCGTCGAGATCGAACGCCTGCTCAATCGCGCCGAGACCGACCAGATCGAGCTCGATACCCATCTGCTCGGCTATACCGCCGGCCAACGCATGAAGCGCGCCATGATTCGCCTCGAAGCCGAAGCCGCAGGCGACGTCTCTGCCGCAGGCGCCATTCACAGCGCCGTCGCCATCGCCAGCTCGTTGCGCAATATGCCCTTCGACGTCAACTTCTGGCAGGCGCAAAACATCTGGAACGACCTGCTCCGCCGCAGCGACAAGACCTACTGGACAGAGGACTGGAAGGAGAGCTTCAAGCAGCTCGGCGAGGCCATGAACATCTGCGTCGATCAGCTCGTCGTCGAGGCCGGTGTCAGCGCCTTCTAAACGCGCTGGCACCCTTTCTCATCCGGTACCATCTACCCATGCTGAGACTTCGCACGCTCTCCGTGGCCCTTCTGTCCCTCACCGTCGCCGCCCACGCCCAGATCGCCCAGACCGCTCTGAAGCCGCACACCCTCCACCTTGCCAACGGCAAGAGCATCACCCTCTCGCTTCCCGCCAGCTTCGACATCAACGTCGCCTCCCAGGGCATGCACCGCGTCCGCTTCATGGCCAAGTCTCCTGACCACCGCATCTTCGCCACCGACATGAGCTCGCTGGCGGACAACACCGACGGGGCCATCTACATCCTCAACGGCTGGAGCCCCGCAACCCACACCTTCACCTCGCGCACCACCTACCTCAAAGGCTTGCGCAACCCCAACAACGTCGCCTTCTACATCGACCCCTCCGGCCAAATCTGGCTCTACACCGCGCTCACCGACCGCCTCCTCCGCTACAAGTACAAGGCCGGAGACAACGCCCCCACCGGCCCACCCGAAGTCCTCGCCCACTATCCCGACTATGGCCTCAACTACAAATACGGTGGCTGGCACCTCACCCGCACCGTCGCCTTCGCCAACCTGCACGGACGCACCCGCCTCTATGTCACCGTCGGCAGCAGTTGCAACGCCTGCCTCGAAAAAGAGCCCATCCGCGCCTCGCTCTCGGTGATGGACCCAGACGGCAAAGATCAGCAGATCATCGCCCACGGCCTGCGCAACGCCGTCGATATGACCTTCGTTCCCTCCATCGACGACGGCGCTCTCTTCGCCACCAACATGGGCGACGACCACCTCGGCGACCAGGTACCCGAAGACACCTTCTTCGAGATGGACTCCAACCTTCATCCCGTCGCCGCCGACAGCAACTACGGCTGGCCCACCTGCTACTTCGACCACGGCGTCGTCCACCCCGACCCCGTCGTCTCTCACGCCGACCTTAACAAGAGCGTCTTCCCACCCATCGGCACCACGCCGCCACAGTTCGACTGCGCCAAAGTCCCACTGGCCTATACCACCTTCATCGCACACTCCAGCCCGCTCGGCGTAGCCTTCTTCGATAACACAAACCACACCCTCAACAACACCTTCCTCGTAGCCCTGCACGGAGCAGGCAAACCCCACATCGGCACCGGCTACCGCGTAGTCCGCTTCACCCCCAGCTCGCGCCACCCGCGAAACTTCCTGATGGGCTTCCTCGTAAACGGCAAAGTCATTGGACGTCCCTGCGGTATCTTCCAGACCGGCCCCGACTCCTTCCTCCTGACCGACGACGTCAACGGAGTCATCTACTCCATCCACCCTACAAGCTAGAAATTCAGCAGGTCAGCTGCCTTGCCCTTGCAGCTAGGTACAGCGAGGCTTTAGCCTCGCGTCTGAAAACTTGCCGCGAAGCGGCCTCCACTCTGCCGAAGGCCGGGGTGAAGGCGAAGCCGTAACGACTGATCCCCTTCCGTTCGCCCATCCACAATCCCCTTGCCACAGTCCCCAACAAAGTTCTAACCTCGAACAATGTCTTCCCTCGATCGTCGCCGTTTCGTCGCGCTTACCGCCGCAGCCGCCCTGACCCCAAACCTTCGCGCCTTTGCCCAAACCGCTGCAACCGCGAAGCTCACCCTGCACACCGACCAACCCGGCCCCACCGTGCCCGAAGACTTCATCGGTCTCAGTTACGAGATCCAGCAACTCTCCGACCCCAGCTTCTTCGCTCCCTCAAACCACGGCCTCATCGCCCAGTTCCGCGCGCTTGCGCCCCACGGCGTCCTCCGCCTCGGCGGCAACACCTCCGACGTCGGCTGGTGGAAGCCCACGCCCAACTCAAAGCAGCCGCCACTACCCAGCAACGTCATTCTGCGCACCCCTCCGGGTGAACAATCGCCCATGGCCCTCAGCTACGCCGTCACCCCCGAAGCCGTCCGCAACCTGCGCGCCTTCCTCGACGCCACCGACTGGACAACCCTCTTCGGCATCAACCTCGGCACCAGCACCCCTCAGCGCGCCGCCGAAGAGGCCATCTTCGTCGCCAAAACCCTCGGTCCGCGCCTCGAATTCTTCCAGGTCGGCAACGAGCCCGACGGCTTCGGCCGCCGCTTCCGCGACAAGGCCACCTGGACCGCCGACCGCTACTTCGACGAGTGGCTCGCCGCTGCCAATGCCATCCGCGCTGCTGTCCCCGGCGCGAAGTTCGGCCTGCCTGACACCGCCGGCAATCCCCACTGGTCCACCGTCATCGCCGACCGCATCGCCGCGCTGGCCCCGCAGGACCGACCCAACGTCGCCGACGTCACCCACCACTACTACTTCACCGGCCCGCCGAGCAACCCCAAAGCCACCCTCGATCAACTCCTCAAGACCGACCCCCGCGTCGCCAAGGTCGCCGAGACCACCCGCGCCGCCGCCATCAAAGTCGGCGCAAAATATCGCATGACTGAAGGCAATAGCTGCTACCGCGGCGGCAAGCCCGGCTTTTCCGACGTCTTCGGCGCCGCACTCTGGACCGCCGACTACGCGCTCTCGCTCGCCTCCTTCGGCTATGCGGGCATCAACCTCCACGGCGGCAGCGGCAAGGCAGTCGCCGACTCGCTCGGCGGCACACTCCCCGGCGAGCTTCTGATGCCCGACCCCAAGGCCCCGCACCCGCGCCCCTTCTACACCCCCATCGCCGAGATCGACGGCAAGTACGTCGCCGAACCCGTCTACTTCGGCCTGAAGTTCGTCCAGCACTTCGCCGGAGCCACCATGGTCCCCGTCGACTTCGACCCCGGTGCGGTCAACGCCACCGCCTACGCCGCCAAGCTTCCCAACGGACACACACTCATCGCCGTCATCAACAAAGACGCCACCCAATCAACCGAGATCACCCTTCCGGGCCGCAGCAAAGGAACTCTCTATCGCCTCAGCGCCCCCTCGCTCACCGCCCACGAGGCCAACCTCTCCAACGGCGAACGCACAAAGAGCAGCACACTAAACGTTCCCGCAGCCAGCGCCATGATCTTCCTGGAGAACTAAAGAGCAACAAACGCACCCCCTCTTCGCAACAGCAATGGCCCCACAAAGATGGGGCCATTGCATTTGCTGTTGTTGTTGTAGTTGCCGCTAGGTAGAGCGAGGCTTCAGCCTCGCGTCTCAAACAACCGCCGCGAAGCGGCATCCACTCTGCCGAAGGCCGGAGTGAAGGCGAAGCCGCAACGACTGTATCTTGCTGTGCCTCAGCTTCGCCAATGCAATGTAACCGGCCCGGCCAGCGGATGCTCGCCCGTCCCCTTCAATCGCGCCTGCTTCAATGCGAAGTACCACTTCGCAGGCTTGTCGGCGTCATCAATCAGCATCAGCGCCGGATTGAACCGCAACCCCTGTGCCTGCTGCACCATCGTCTCCTGGTCCTGCCGCACAAAGCGCGCTCCAAAAAATGTAGCAATTGAAGTTACAAACGGAACACGATAAAAAACATTCCACGCCGCATACACATCAATCCTGCAAGTCGAAGCCGTCACCGGAGTCACCGTAGTCAGACTCGAAAACCACTTCGCGCCGCAGCGGATCGTCTCATAGCGACGGTTCGGCAGCACAAAATCGATCGTCGTCGTAATCGGCTCGCCATACACGCCCAGCAATTTGTAAGGAGCGCTGTTGCCCGAAGGCGCATGCGCCGACATGCGAAAACCCTGCGGAATCGGCTCGAAATGTTTCGTCTTCTCGTGAATGCTCGCCCGACTGCGCCACCACCACGCCTGATGCACAAACGGCCCATGCGCCGGGTCCATCAACCCGATGATGCCGTGATCGACATTGCAAGGCAGATCAGCCACCAGATGCGCGCTGCGATAACGCTCAGAAAACTTCGGCGTCTCCGGCACCGGCGGCAGCGCATCGCCCACCCGCCCCGTTCCCGGCTCAGGGATGTAGACCCACGCATAGCCATCGCGCTCCTCGCAGGGAAAGGAGTTGGCAAAAATCTTCGTCGCGTCCAGAACATCATGCCCGGTCAGCGAAGGAATCTCCGCACACTGCCCGCTGCACGGCTCAAAGCGCCAGCCATGATATTTGCACTGCACCGTCTCGCCATCGAACCACCCCGCCGAAAGCGGAATGCCGCGGTGCGGACAAAGATCGCGCATGGCAAATATTTTGCCGTCGTTCCTGCGCCCCATCAGCAAGGGAATGCCCAGCAGCATCGCCGTCTTCGTCTTGCCCTTGCGCAGCTCATCGGCGCGCAGGGCCGGATACCACTCGCCGAAGATAAGCTCCGTAGGCGGCGGCGCGGCACTTCCAACTTGAACCAGATCACTCATCATGCAGTCAGCCTGAGTCTACGACAAATCAAGTCAAACCGACTCGTCCGCACGTATCAACTCCACTCATCCTGCAACAACAGTACGTCATCTCGACCGAAGCGAACGCGGGGTCCCCAGCGAGCGCGCTTTTCGCTCATTGGGGTGCAAGCGCAGTGGAGAGACCCCTGTATTTCGCTTTTGCCGTTGTGTCCCCCAAAATCAACCCATTCCACCCGTCACAAATACACTAAATACGTGCCTCAGCCTATCGACAACGCGCCAGCCCCATCTGCTCTCCACCGCAACCGCGTCATTCTCATCGCGCTCTGGCTCTTCTTCTACGCCAGCTTCACGCTGCTGACGCCGCCGCTGCTCGATGACGCCGATTCTGTCCACTCCGAGGTAGCCCGCGAGATGCTCGTCCGCCACGACTGGGTCACGCTCTACGCCAACGGTATCCGCTATCTCGAAAAAGCGCCCCTGCTCTATTGGAGCATCGCCGCCAGCTTCAAGCTCTTCGGTGTCCACACCGCATCCGCACGGCTGCCGCTCGCCCTCACCGTTCTCGCACTCGCCCTGGCAATGGAGAGCTTCGGCCGTCGCGCCTTCGGCTCCGCTCGCGCAGGCTTATATTCAGCGCTCATCCTGCTCTCGAGCTTCGGCATCTTCATCTTCACCCGCATCACCATTCCCGACGTCGCCGTCTGCCTCTGGCTGACGCTGGGAATGCTCTGCTACTGGCTGACCGAGCAACAGGAACATCCGAGTCCGCTCTTATGCTGGGGCTTCGCCGCCTGCTGCGCCCTCGATGTCCTCACCAAGGGACTCATCGGCATCGTCTTCCCTATGCTCATCGTGCTGGCACATCTGCTGCTCACCCGCGGCGTTCGCAGAAGCATCACTCGCATCCGCCAGCTCTTTCCACTATCAAGCATTATCCTCTTCCTCGCCATCGCAGTTCCATGGCATGTCCTCATCGCGCTGGCGAACCCGACGCAAGGCCATCCCGGAAACCTTAGCTTCAGCCACGGCCACTGGACAGTTCCCGGTCCCACCGACGGCAACGTCCATGGCTGGCTCTGGTTCTACTTCGTCAACGAGCAGGTGCTCCGCTACCTCAACCTCCGCGTCCCGCGCGACTACGACACTGTTCCCCTCGCACTCTTCTGGGGCCTGCTGCTCATCTGGCTGATGCCGTGGAGCGCCTACGTCTTCAAAGCTATCGCCAGCGTTCCCTGGATGAAGTCGCTGCGCCGTCAGACACTCGACGCCTCGCAAAGCACGCTCCTTCTGCTCGGAATCTGGGCTGCGCTGCCCATGCTCTTCTTCAGCTTCTCCACGCGGCAGGAGTACTACGTTCTTCCCACTCTGCCCGCGCTGACCCTGCTGATCGCCGCGTGGCTAGCCAAAGAAGCCGACGAAACAGAGTCCTTTTCCGTTCCCAACCGCCTCGCCATCGCGGGACAGCGCATCTCGGTCGTCCTTCTCATCCTCGGCTCCATCGCCGCGCTGGCAGCAGGGTTCTTCATCCTCCACTCGCAACCGCCCAGCCCCAACACCGACCTCGCTACCATGCTGCGGCAGAACCCCGGCGACTACGCGCTCTCCTTCGGCCACTTCCTCGATCTCGATACGCGAGCGATGGGAGCGTTCCGCACACCACTTATCATCACCGCCATCGCGCTCTTCGGCGGAACGTTGCTGAACTGGTTGCTGCGCCTCAAGTACAAGCCTCACGCCGCCAACCTATGGCTCGCCGCCGGAGCCTTCGGCTTTCTGCTGGCCGCACACCTTGGCCTGCAGATCTTCTCTCCTATCCTTACGTCCTACAATCTCGCTGAAGCTATCGCACCGCAGCTCAAGCCCGACGACATGATCGTCATCAACGGAGAGTACGAGAGCGGAAGCACGCTCGGCTTCTACCTCCAGCGCAACAACATCCACATACTCAACGGACGCAGCTCGAACCTCTGGTACGGCTCCTTCTTCCCCGATGCTCCGCCAATCTTCGAAGACAACAACTCAATCCGCCTCAAATGGACAGGCGTGCGCCGCGTCTTCCTCTGGCAGAGCCTCGACGATCCGCTACCATCGCTGCCCACCAAGGCATACTTCATCGCCCAAAGCGGAGGCAAAGAGATCGTGAGCAATCAAGCCAGCACTTATTAGTTTTTTGGTGATTGTTTTTGCCAAAATACCTGTATCTTGTTGGAACCCAAACAATCATGAACCAACAAGGGGACAGACGCTGCAATGAATAAGATGGTTTTCATCAAGATGCTGGTCGTTTCCGTCCTTACCGGCATCATCCTTATTGCACTCGCAGCCGTCTATGGCATTCTCGTCAGCCGTGAGAGCTATCGGGAAGATGCCGTCAAAAGTATCTCCGACAGCTATGCCGGTTCCCAGCAATTGATAGGGCCGATCTTGGTGCAACCTTATACGCAAACCGTCGACGACGTAGCCATCGGCGACAAAGGGGAGCGTCGCGTCACCTCGCACAAGGTCGAAAGCAGCTATCTGATCTTTCCGAGTTCTCTGAACATTCACGGTGCTGTGCGGCCAAGCGAACGGCATCATGGCCTCTACAAAGTCACCGTGTATGAACTTGAAAGCCATATCGACGGCACCTTCAGAATCCCTGCGTCTGGGCTTACCGGCCAGATTACATACGGAGTTCCTTACCTCGCGCTGAGGCTCAGCGACGTTCGAGGCATCGTTGGCAGCCCCACATTGTCAGCGAACGATAAGCAACTTCAAATCACGAGCGTCGCCAACGATAGCGCTGGGAGTTGGAAGCCCAATCTTCAGGCATTACTCTCTGGCACTCCAGGGGGCGTTCCGTCCAGTCTCAACTTCGCCATCGATCTCACGGTAGCTGGCACTCAGCAACTCTCTCTTGCTCCCGTAGCTACAACCAACCGCTTCGAGCTGACCTCTGCATGGCCTACTCCACTTTTCGACGGCAAGTTTCTGCCTCGCACTCGCGAAGTGACCGGCAAGGGATTTCACGCCGTCTGGGAGATCTCGTCTCTCGCTGCCGCGACGCAAAGCCAGATGACAACTCAAAATACTGCGGGCATCGACTCCATTGGCGTAAAACTTCTCAATCCGATTGATCCCTACAAGCTCTCCGACCGGGCGGTGAAGTATGGCGTGCTCTTCGTCCTGCTCACCTTTGGAGGATTCTTCCTCTTTGAGATCGTCAAGCGCCTGCCTATTCATCCGGTCCAATATCTATTGGTCGGCTTCGGACTTACCCTCTTCTTCCTTCTGCTCATTAGCCTCAGCGAACATATTGCATTCGCAGCCGCTTATCTTATCGCCAGTGCAGCCTGTATTGGACTTCTTACTTATTACCTGTGTTTCGTTCTTCGTAGCGTAGTCTATGGAGCCTGGTTCGGTTCGATGCTGACCGTTCTTTATGCAGCCATCTATGGTCTTCTCATCTCGGAGGACAATGCGCTGCTGCTCGGTTCGATGCTGCTCTTCGTTCTGCTCGCCGGAATCATGATCGCCACTCGCAAAGTCGACTGGTACCGAGGGAGCGCAGAGCTGATGACCGTCAAAGCAGCACAGAGCACTGTGCCACCGCCGCCACACCCAGAGGACTAAGCCCGCGTAATTCGCCCATTACGCAGATGAAACCGTTCGCCGCGCCACACCACCGTGTCATCGGCAAAGCTCCACGCCCAAAAATAGAGGCCGAAGAAGTCCCGCAATGGAAGCAGCCATAGATCACGCAGCACCTGTTCATCGCGCAGAATGCCGACGCCGACCGAGAGCGCCACTGCAACCCGCGCCAGCACCACTACACTCAGCAACGAGAAACTCCATAACGCGAACCCGCTGGCAACGCAGGTCATCAGCGCCCACGGCAGAGCGTAGGTAATCCCCAGACCAACGTAGCCCAGCTTGCGCGAGTCGCGAGTCGACCGCGCCCAACGTAGTTGATGGTCACAAAAGCCGCGAAAGTTATACGCCGGAACCGTCGTTTCGACGACCTCATTACAAAGCTCCACACGATAGCCAGCGGCAGCGATGCGTTCGCCCATCTCGTAGTCGTCGGCAAGATACTCCGTCAACGGCTCAAGGCCACCCGCCTTTGCCAGCGCCGTCTTGCTCATCGCCAGCGTCGAGCCCAGACCAAACCGAATGCCATGCTCAAGCTTGCGTGCCGTCAGCACTCCCGGCAAAAAATCCGTCGAGATGCCCAGCGCCTCCAGCCGCGCCCACAGCGTCCGTCCGCTCGCGCTCTCGGCCGTGCGGCCGATATACGGAGCTGTCACCATGCCCACCGACGCATCCGCAAAGCACGCCATCACGCGAGTCAGGTACAGCAGCGAGACATAGATATCGCTGTCGTTGATCAGCACATGCTCGTACCGCGCCTCGCGCAGCATCTGCACCAGATTGCTGACTTTGCCTGAAGTTCCCAGCCGCTCGCGACACTCCACCAGGCGAATGGCGCGGTCGGGAAACTCCGCCTGCAACCGCCGTATCTCGGCGACAGCCGGATCGTCCATGCTGCCGACACCGAAGATGATCTCGAAGTTGCCCGCGTACTGCTGGCGGCAGTGGCTGACCAGCCCGGCATACATCCGCGGATCGACACCCTTCACCGGCTTCAGAATGCTGACATCAGGAGCAAACCCCTCCGTCTTTGGACGCCGCATCCAGTAATGCCCAAAGTCCCGTGCTCCCCACAATGCCAGCAGAAGATACGCCAACCCGGCAAGCGTCAACAGTATAGTGATCGCCTCAATCGCTGTGGCCATTAATTTAGTCTAACGAACCTCAGCGCAGAACCGCAGATCGCGTCCGTTGCCTACTCGTACCGCAGCGCCTCAATCGGATTCAAGTTCGCAGCCTTCCATGCCGGATAGATTCCGAACACCAACCCGATCCCGCACGAACTTAAAAACGCCACCAGCATCCACACCGCCGACAGCGCCGCCGGAAACAAAATGGATACGCCCAACGCAAGAGCGCTTCCCATGCAGAGGCCGATAATTCCTCCCACTGCGCACAGCGTCATCGCCTCCAGCGTGAACTGCGTCAGAATCGTCTGCTTGGTCGCTCCTATCGCCTTACGTATGCCGATCTCTCGCGTTCGCTCGGTCACGCTTACCAGCATGATGTTCATGACGCCGACACCACCCACCAGCAGCGCCACGCTTGACAGGGCAACCAGCAGCAGAAAAAGTCCACTGGTAATGTTGTTCCACAATCGTGTCAGCGAGTCAGTGCCGAAGATGGCGAAGTTATCCGGCGCAGCGTTGGCTACCTTTCGCCGTCGTCGCAGCAACTCAGTCAGCTCATCTTCCACCAGCGAGCGGTTCTTAGGATCGTCGTACTTCAGCGTGATCCAGTAGTCCAACTGCTCCGGATGCATGTAGTGGAACGTCGTAATCGGAAAATACGCATGGTTGTCCTGCGGATTCTTTCCTCCGCCAAACGCCTGCTTCTGCTTGTCCAGCACACCGACGACGGTAAAGACCATTCCTGCCGCCTGCACCTCTTTGCCTATCGCGCTCTGGTCGGGAAACAGTTCATCCGCGGTGTCGCTGCCCAGCACCGTCACCTTGGCCGCACGCTCCTGATCCCCCTCATTGAAGAAGCGGCCCTCGCGCATGTCCAGCTCGCTCACATCCTTCTGCGCCGGAGTATCGCCCTCAAGAATAGTGCCCTGCATCGTTTTGCCGCCGCCCTTGATGGCTGTAACGCCGGCGCGGCTAGGATCGGTATTGTCGGTGTACTGCAACGCGGGCGATACCGCCACCACATGCGGCAGCTCACGCATCGCCATGGCATCGTCGTAGGTTAGCTGCTTGCGGGTCAACATCTCGGTTGTGGGACGCTGACCGAACACCGGGAAACGAAAGACAAAAAGAACGTTCGAACCCAGCGACTTCACCAGGTCTTCAACCCTGCTGTTGAGCCCATTCACGACCGACGAGATGATAATCACCGTCATGACGCCAATGACGATTCCAAGAATCGTCAGACCGCTGCGCAGTTTATTCGTGCGCAGCGTGTCCAATGCCATCACTACCGTTTCCTTGACATCGCCAATCCGCATAAAACTTGCCTTCCAATTCCTAATCAGCCCGTAAAGCCACTATCGGATCTAACTGCGCAGCCTTTCGCGCCGGATATACCCCGAAAAAGATGCCCGTCGACGTCGCCATAAACAAGCCCGCAAGCACGCTCCAAAATGCGATGGTAGAGGGAAATCCGGCAACGACCGTAATGACCTGCGCCACAATAATGCCGCCAATTACGCCGAAGGCTCCGCCGACCAAGGCCATCGTTCCCGACTCGATCAAAAACTGCATCAGAATGTCTTTCGGTCGTGCACCCAGAGCCTTTCGTATCCCAATCTCACGGGTTCGCTCGGTGACACTTACCAGCATGATGTTCATAATCACAATGCCGCCCACCACCAGCGAAATAAGCGCAATAGCCCCCGCAACCGCACCGAATGACTTCGTGACCGTGCTGAAGAACCCGACCAGCGTATTGTTCGTATCCAGCTCAAAGGAGTCCGGCGCTCCCGGCGCGTCGTGCCGCTGCGACCGCATCAGCACCCGCACCTCGTCGGCAGCATCATCCAGCACCTGCCCCGCCGAGCCGGCCTTTACATAAATGGTCACCGTCTTCTGCGTCCCGTAGTTCCTCTGGTACGCCGTCAGCGGCACGCCCACCCAGTTGTCCTGGCTCTGGCCAAAGGTGCTGCCCTGCTTCTCGCTGATGCCGATGATCGTATACGGCGTGCCATCGACGCGCAGCTCCTGCCCCAGCGGATTCTGGCCGGGAAACAGGTGGTCCTGAATATCCGTTCCGATGATAGCGACGTGAGATGCACGTTCCTCGTCCGCTTCGGTAAACCCGCGCCCCTGTTCGATGTTCAGGTTCTGCAGCGAAGGCATCTGCCACGTATAGCCGCGAATCTGCGTGTCTGTCACCGACTGCGTTCCGCGCACAATCGTGCCTGTGGTCGACTGCTGCGCTCCAATGCCGACGCAGCGTTTGCAGTTGTCTCTTACATAAAGAAAGTCGGAGTAAAGAACGTTCTTGCGCTTCTGAAACCGCTGATAGTCCTCGGAACTGGTGATAATCTGCGGCATCTTCGACACCGTAAAGACATCGGCCCCATAGCTTGAAAACTTCGTCGTGACATAGGTGTTCGCGCCATTGACCAGCGTAACCACGGCGATGACGCTTGCCACGCCGATCACGACGCCCAGCAGCGTCAGAATCGACCGGAGCTTATTGGCCCACAGTGACTGCAACGCGATTTTGACGGCCTCTTTAAATTCCATCGATATCCGTTCCGGGGGTTCCGATTGAGACTACCAGCCCCGCGAGAGCAAAGCGAGAGGTCCCGGCAATGTCTTATACGAAAAGAAGTTGCAGTTAGTTCGCCGCCTAAACTCATCCCTACGACAAAAGCGCGTCCTCCCGCCCAAAGGCGGGTGCCCCATGTCCCGCTTTTGGACATGGGTTGAATCACCACAAACTACGTCATCTCGACCGGAGGCGGCGCTTTGTCGCCGAAGCGGAGAGACCCCTGTATTCGCTTTGCCGTTGCTACCCAAAGAGATCCCCCTTAAATGCGGTACACTCAACCTTGCAGGCGGCTGGATGATCGCTGCCGTCCGCGCCGCAAGGTGTCGGACGGGGGAGGAAAGTCCGAACTCCGCAGGGCAGTGTGCCGGATAACGTCCGGGACGGCCGCTTCAAGGCGGCTGGACGGCAAGTGCAACAGAGAACATACCGCCCGCCCTGCGCAAGCGGGGAAGGTAAGGGTGAAAAGGTGCGGTAAGAGCGCACCGCGCGGCCAGTAATGGACGCGGCAGGGTAAACCCCACACGGAGCAAGACCAAATAGGCAGGGATCGCACCGCTCCTCTTCAGGCGGGCGAGCGTATCGGCCCGATGCGCCCAGGCGAAGAGACCGGCGGCGAGCGAAAGCTCAATGCCAGAGCCAAAACCTGCGGGTAGGTTGCTGGAGCGGCTCAGTAATGTGCCGCCTAGAGGAATGATCGTCTAAAACAAAATTCGGCTTACGGGCCGTCTGCAAACCTCATGGCCCCGACCGTCTCAAAAGACGCCGGGGCCACTCCCTTCAATAAGAGCTTTGATAGCATTGCTCTTTGTCGCTCGAAATCTGACCTGTTCAAAGCGAGAATTTCGGTGCCAATTCCAGCCATCGCACATCGCGCCACTCCCACAGGGCTCCGTCGGCTCTTTCTCGGCCTTATCTGCGGCGCAATGCTGTCCGCAAGCAGTTCATCAGCTCAAACAACTGAGAACGGCTTCGCCTTCGACGTCCGCATCTCTCTTTCGGCAAAAGCAGCAGCAAAACTTGCTGCTCTCTCCGAAGGCATCATCGTGTCCGCAAGTTACTCTGGCACTCCCACTCCTTCTGCGGCAAAACATGCCGATGAGATCGGCCAGATCGACCTTGGTCGCGAAGAGATCGAAATGCAAGGCCACGCTGGAACAGTCCACGTCACCGGCGCAAAGGTCAATCAAAAGCACCTTCCATGGATCGAAGGCCCCGTCTTACTTAACATCAATGTGTATTCAGCCCGGCACAGTGGCCAGGATAATATTCTGGCCTGCGACTTCTTCGACGGAGAGCTGCGCAACGCTGCTCGCCAGCCCGTCTCGCTCCACTGCTCTTTGATAGCTGAACACATCGACACAAGACATAAGCAGTAAGTTACTGCTGACGCAACCGACCGAAGACGGGTGCCCCATGTCCCGCCTTTGGGACATGGGTGGAACTACCATCACGTCACCCCAAAGCCACGTCATCTCGACCGGAGCGCAGCGAAGTGGAGAGATCCCTGTATTTCGCCTTTCCTGAGCTGCGATCAATGCATCGGCGCATAGTAGCCGGAACGAACCGTAAGCTTCTCCACCCGATCCGGCATCATCAGCATGATGCGGTGAAACGAGCCATCGTGCTTCACCTCTGGCGGCGTGTAGATAAGCCGATACTGATTACGAAGATCCGTCTCAATCGTACGCAGATCGTCGTACCTCTCCGCCGGAGAATCATCGTCATGGAAGACCCGGCCACCAGTCTGGAGCGCCAACTGAGTCAACGTCCTCGATCCATCCGAGCCAGCCTCGGCATCCTCCGCATGAAAGGCGTAGATGGCCGTATTAACGCTCTGGCACATCGCAACCGCCTGCTTCAGTGAAACCCGGCTGCTGTCGTCCTCGCCATCGGAGAAGAGCATGATGAAGTTGGCGCTGGCCGCATGATTAATCTTGCCAAACTCATAATGGCACGTCGCATAAATCGTATCGAAGAGGGCCGTCGTACTCCCCAGCAGGCTCACCTCGTTCGCCGTGGCCCCGCCGATAGCTTTAGCCAGTACAGCGGGATCACTGGTCCACGACTGCAATATCTGCGACCGTGTACCGAAGTCAACGACAAAGGCCTGGTCCGTCTGCTGCCGCAGCAACGATTGAGCATATCTGCTCGAGATCGCCCGAACAGCGGCAAGATGATCGAGCATCGAGTAGCTTGTATCCACCAGAATCGCGGCGCGGATGGGATAGTCCCGCAACAGCTCGAACGCGAGAATCTTCCTCGGTGGCCGACCTTTATCCAGAAGACTCAGCTCACTCAGCTTCAAGTCATTGACAGGAAGACCGTGAACATCTTCCGCGTGAAAGTTGAGAATGACTTCATCGACAGCAACGTTGAGGTTATAACTCGCCGCCGTCTGAGCTGTAACAGTCTCTGTCTGCGAATCGGTGCGCCGCGCCTGTGCAAAGAACGGAAAGACCAACAGCCCGCAGATAATCACAGACAATCTCATCGTCGGCGCATTCTGCCATCTCAACAACCACAATGATTAGACAGGATTACCAGAATCCTGTCTCTCCTTTATCGCCCTCGAAGATTCGTACCGCTCCATACAGGCATGGCCGAAATCTTTTTACCGAATCGCCGCCATCGCCGCCCGAAACAGCGTCTCGAAGTCATGCGCCGCAGCAGCATCTTTCCCAATCGCTGTCTCAATCGCCTTCTGCGCAATCGGCCGAGGATAGCCAAGGTTCACCAGCGCCGAAAGCACATCGTCTCCGGCAGGCCCATGATGCACACCCGAAGCGTCAGCGACCGGCACAGCCATATCGTCGAGCTTGTCCTTCAGCTCCAGCACCACACGCTCGGCAGTCTTTTTACCGATACCCGGAATCTTCGTCAGCGAAGCGTGATCGCCCGAACGAATCGCCGTCACCAGCCGGTCGGCAGCAATGCCGCTCAACACCGTAATCGCCAGCTTCGGCCCAATGCCGCTGATCGTCAGCAGCTTCTCGAACAGTCGCTTCTCCTGCGTCTCCGCAAAACCGAACAACGAAATCTGGTCTTCACGAACATGCGTGTAGATGTGCAGCGAGGTCTCCGCACCCTCCACCGGAAGACTGGTAAACGTAGCCACGGAGATCGTGACCCCGTAGCCGACACCAGCACAATCAACAACAGCTTCATTCGGACTCTTGGAGAGAAGGCGGCCTCGGAGATGGGCGATCATACTTCGCTGATTGTATCGAAGCGGCGCTGTGACGTTTGTCTCTAAAAAAACGCCTCCGTTGGAATTCAACAAAAAGCCTCTTTTATTTTTCTATATGCAAAAAATTATTTTTATATTTTATTGACGAGCGAATTTTCCGACGCATACACTCGGGTCAACCTGATTGGCATCTGCAAGGAGTTACCTTTTGAACGACGACGTTCGTATCCCGACAAACAGTAAACAGATGACCCGCCGCCAATGGCTGGGAGCAGTCCCCGTTCCGGCAATGGCAGCCATCGCAGGCGCAGGCCTGTTGACCGAGCGAGCAGCAGCCCAGCCCGGCATCGTAAAAAACACAGGCGACGATCTCGGAACACGCATCTACAACGTGCGCAGCTTCGGCGCCAAAGGCGATGGCACCACGCTCGACACCGCCGCCGTACAGGCAGCCATCGACGCTTGCAACAAAGACGGAGGAGGAACCGTGCTTGTGCCCGCCGGAACCTTTCTCATCGGCACCGTCGAGTTGCGCAGCCACGTCACCCTGCACATCGCCGCCGCAGGCAAGCTGCTCGGCAGCACCAACGGCAAGGACTACCACGCAGTCGACGCCATCCCCCTCAAGGGAGACTCCACACTCGAGGACGGCAACTGGGCGCTGCTGTTCGCAGTCAACGCTGCGCACGTCTCCATCGAAGGCCCCGGAACCATCGACGGCCAGGGCACGGCCTTCCACTCCAAGGTGCACGGAACTCCGCCGCCCAGCGGCCTGGGAGGAGACTTTCGGCCCTATCATGTGCTGGTCTACCGCTGCGACGACTTCGCCGTGCGCAACATCTCGCTACTCGACGGCGCCTATCACAGCATCCGCGTCATCCAGAGCAAGCGCGTCCAGATGGACGGCATCTACATCCACAACCGCGTCAACGGAAACAACGACGGCTTCCACTTCATCAGCGCCGAATACGTCACCGTCAGCAATTGCACCATCAAATCGCAGGACGACGCCTGCGCCATGTTCGGAAGCTGCCGCTTCATCACCATCACCAACAGCTCATTCAGCACGCGCTGGTCGGTCTTCCGCTTCGGCGGCGGCACCGCGGAGAACATCACAGTCTCCAACTGCCTCTTGTACGAGGTCGACGGGTGCCCCATCAAGCTCCACGCAGCCCCCGGAACGCGCCTCGAAAATATCTCCTTCTCGAACCTCATCCTGCAGGAGGTCACTGGCCCCATCAACATCAGCGTCGGCCCAGGCGAGCCAAAACCCGGAGCCGCAGCGCAAACCGGCGGCGGAGAACAAGGAGCTCTCTCCAGGGAAAAGCTGCCCGCCATCGTGCGTAACATCTCCTTCAGCAACATCCACGGCACCGTGACCACCAACCCGCCGCAACTCTCCGAGGCCTCCGTCACCAGCGGATTCCGCCCCGGCGAGGGACACTCCTGCATCACGCTGAACTGTGTCGCCGGATCGACGCTCGAAAACATCTCCTTCGACGACGTACATCTCACCTTCGGCGGCGGCGGCACCGCCGAGGAAGCAGCCCGCCGCGATCTGCCGCCTTACGCAGGCGAGTACTTCGCACTCGGGCCGATGCCCGCCTACGGCTTCTACGCGCGCAACGCAAAGGGCATCACGCTCAGCAACGTTCGCCTGCAGGTGGCAACGCCGGACCTTCGCCCCGCACTGGTCCTCGACCACGTCGAAGACGCAGCCGTCAACGGCTTCAGCGTGCAGGGAAACACCGAGGCAGAGTCCGTCCTGCGCTTCATCGACACCAGCCAGGTGTTGATAACAGCCGCCCGCGTACTGACGCCATCCTCACCCTTCCTCCAGCTCGAAGGCACAGCCAACGAAAGCATCATCCTCGATGGCGGCGACCTGTCGCGAGCAGCAAAGGCCGTCACCTACCACAACGGCGCCACCTCCAAAGCAATTAAAGTGCGCGAGTAAACACCGCAAAAAACACGATCAGGCGCGAGAACATCGCGCCTGACCATAACCAGAACAACACAGCAAAGACCCTAGAAGTGGTACCGCAGCGCAAACTCCAGAATCCGTGGATCGGTAGCCGCCGTGGCCTGCCCATAATTGCTCGCACCGAAGTTCGTGCCAATGGTGGTGAAGTTCGTGTGGTTGAAGATGTTGAACGCCTCCGAGCGGAACTCGAAGAAGTTCGACTCGCTGATGTGGAACTCCTTATAGAGCGACATATCGAAGACCACCAGACCCGGCCCCTGAATACTGCCCGTCGCTCCATTGCCGTAGAAGCCCGCCGCCGGGGCACGGAATGCCGCCGTGTTGAACCACTCCGCCTTCGTCTTCGGCCCATGAATGCTGGTGCCCGGAACGCGGTCGGCCCGCACTGCGTTGCCCTGAGTGGAGGTGCTGAGTCCCGGCGACAGCGAAGTGCCGCTGCGCAATGTCGTGATGTCCGAGAGCTTCCAACCGCCCAGCACGCCGCCCTTGAAGCCCTTGGCCTCACGCAAAAACGGCAGGTTGTAGATCGCCGTCACTGAGAGCGACTGCGGGAAGTTCAGCCCCTCGGCGTTGCCGTAGTAGCGCGAAGGATTGTAAGGATCGATGGCGCTGAACGTACCGCTGACGTGATCGGTAAGGTCATGCGACCACGTATAGGCAACCGTAAGGAAGAGATTCTCCGTTACCGGATGACGCAGGCTCAGCTCCAGCGCATTCCAGTTCTGGTTCTGCCGCGATGTATACGTCGTAATCGCCGCATACCCAAGATAGGGCGCGAACTTATACGGCGTGACCTTGCCGGTATTGATGCTCGGGTCGAAGTCGTAGATCCCCGTATGCGGAGCAGCGTTGTAGTTCCACGTGCCAACCAGATGCCGGGCCTGGCTCGACGCCCCGGTAGCCGAAGCGATCCAGTTGCGCGCAAACTCGTGCTGCAGGCTCAGGCTGTAGGTGTGCACCTGCGTCGCCTGAATGTTTTGGTCAGCAGCGGTAATGGCGCTGATGGTCGCCGCCTTCGCGGTTCCCGTGCCTACCGGATTGGGAAAGCTGGCGTTCTGTAAATTCGCCGACTGCAACCGAGGCGGATTAATCGCGCAGTTAAACGAGCAGTCCTGGTTGGTAAAGATGCGCGTATAGGTAATGCCGTAGCCTCCGCGCAGCGACGTCTTGCCATCGCCAAACACATCCCACGCAAAGCCCGCGAGTGGGCCTGCATACCAGATGTGATTATTCGAGAAGCTGTTCGGCAGCCCGTTGGTGCCATTGGTCACAAGCCCGTTCAACGGGTTATACGCCGGTGTCACGGTGATGGTCGCATCATTGTTGACGATCGGGACATTCGCCGGATTGAACGCCGACGGAATGAAGTTCGTCTCCGACTGCGGCGGCCCATAGGGCAGCGGCATATGGAACAGGCGAATGCCCGCCGTCAGCGTAAGGTTCCGCGTCAGGTTGATGCGGTCTTCCACATACGGCGAGATCTCCATCCCATGCACCGCCACGCGCGGCTGGTCGCTGGTCTGCGTAAACGTCGCCGCCTTGCCGAACAAAAAGTCCGCAAGCGCATCGTCCTGCGTCACGCCAGACTTGCCTGGCGACGTGGCCGCGCCGGTAAAGGTGAACTGCCCATTGGTCGCGCTGCCCGGATTCTGACGTTTGGTATTGAAGACGATGGTGATGCCCGCCTGGAAGAAGTTGCGGCCATGCAGCCAGCTCCAGTCATCGCCCACCGTATCGTCGAGATCGGCCGCATGAGTCAACGGACGTGCCGCTGCGATACCCTGCGGTGCAATACCGCCGCTGAACGTCACCAGCGGAAGCCGGTTGGAGAGATAGCCGTTATAAGGCAGCGAAGTCTGGAAGCCCGGCACCTGATCGACAAAAGCAGTCCCGGTAAGGTTCAAGTCCAGGTCGAAGATGTTCATGGCAATGCTCGTCGTATTGACCATGTTCGGCGTCAGAATCTGCGTCAGTGCAAGCTGCGCCAGCTTGTTGTGCGTGTAGTCCGTCTCGCCGTTCGTGTCGAAGACCTCGCCCGACTGCGATCCGCTCAGCGAGTTCTGCGCATACTTCTGATACTCATCGAGGTACTCGCCCAGCAGGTGGAAACGAGCATTGAAGTTGTGATCGATCTTGATCTCGTCGTCGCGCTGTACCGTCACCTGTCCCTTGGGATTGATGTAGTTCGTGCTCCCGCCGCTCGAGTAGTTCGGCAGCGGATACAGCGCATTCAGAAACGCCGTCGAGTTCGGATTGATCTCAGCCGACGGAATCACATACTGGCCCGCGCCGTTTTTCGGCACCGCAACACCCGTGTTCGGATCGATGATCTCCGAGTTGAAGATTCCGGCACGCTGATTGGCCGTTGGAGTCACACCCGTCAAATTGGTCGGAACCTGGTGCAGAATCACGCCCTGCTGGCTCCAGAAGAAGAACGTCTTCTCCTTGTTCGTGTTGTACAGATGCGGAATGAACAACGGGCCGCCGATGTTATAGCCGAAGATGTTCTGTTTGTAAGGCAGCACCGAGGTCGCAAAGTACGGCTTCGAGTTCAGCGCATCGTTGCGGAAGAACTCCCACGCGCCGCCATGAAAGCTGCTGGTTCCACTCTTGGTCTGCAGCAGCACCACCGAGGCGCCCATCAGGCTGTAGCGCGCGCTGTAGTTGTTCTGCAGCACGCGAACCTCTTCAATCGAATCCGGGTTCGGAATCACCGAGGTCTGGTTCATATTGCCGGTGTTCTCGTTCCACACGCCGTCCAGCGCATAAAACGTTCCGCTCTGCGCCAGCCCGTTTACCGAAAGCGCATTGTTCGTGGCTCGACCACCAGTCGTCAGTGCCACACCGGCCGAGGTGTTCTGCACGCCTGGCATCAGCGTCGCCAGTCCCTGATAGTTCCGTCCATTGATCGGCAAAGTCGAGACCTGCGCCGCATCCACCGATGCCGCATTCTCAATCGTCGCCGTCTCCACCTGCACCGCGTTGGCCGACACCGTCACCGACGTCGACGCCGAACCCAGCTGCAGCGTTCCGTTGACCGTCGCCGTCGTCGCCGGATGCAACACAATACCGGTCAGCGTGTAGGTCTGAAAGCCGGCGCTGGCGATGCTGACCGTATACGTCCCCACCGGAAGCCCCGGAGCGATAAAGCTGCCGTCGCCATTGGACTGAATCACCATGTCCGTCTTGGTCCCATCGTTATGCACCGTGACGCTCGCATTGGCAACAATGGCGCCGGTCGCATCGGTCACGCTTCCGGCAATCGTCGCCGTGGTCGACAACTGCGCCTCGAGTATGGGAGCAAAGGCACACGAGAGCACCAGAACCATCAGAGCGGCCAGCGAACGAAGAAAAACGACGGAGGGGCGACGAAGGACCATAAATTCCTCTATTTCAATGGATAAACATTTCCCGTGTGGCTGACTTTACAAGACGCTAATTCCCCATGTCAACGAAATTCGCACAAATGGCAGGACCTCTCGAGACCTCCCTTCCCCCAAAACACCCCACACAAAAGCACGTCATCTCGACCGAAGGCGTGCAGCTTTATCGCACGCCGCAGCGGAGAGACCCCTGTATTTTTCCTTTGCTTTTGCAGTTTTCGCCATTGCCCCACACCCACTTAAAAAAGAAAAGCCCTCCCTCGCAACAAACTGCGAGGGAGAGGCTTCGGAGGAAAGTTACTACGCTAAGCTACCGCCCCGGCGAGAAGCCGAAGGTCACCGACAGAATGATGCTGCGTCCGGGCAGCAGGTTGGGGTTGTCGGCCAGGTTCACTCCCCCGGTGTAGCCCGGAGAAGATGTCGTCGTTCCCACAAACGGGTTCGTATAGGTCAGTCCGCCTGAGGTAAACGTCGCTGGCACCAACGCTCCTCCCGGAGTCACGCTGGTAATGTTGTGCGAGTTCATCAGGTTGTTGACGCTCAGCCTGATCTTGGTCTGATCGAAGTGCGATCCGCCCCGAATCGTGTAGTTGATATACGCATTGCTGACGTTGTACGGATCGTCGCGCAGCTGGTTATGGTAGGCGCCGTTGTCCTCCCACTTCGAGCCGACGCGCTTGTTGAAGATGCCGACGTTCCATCCCTTGTCCTGGTAGGTCACGCCCTCAGCTTCGGTGTCGCTCGGCGCCTGTGCAACCCACAGTCCCGAGGGGGCCTTCACCGCCAGCGGATTATTGGTGGTGCCGCTCGGGCTATAGGCAGTCAACGTACCGACATAAGTAGCCTTGCCGCGGGTTCCGTTGAGATAGAGGCTAAGCCCATGTCCCAGCGCAACGCTGGTCTCGAACTCACCGCCCAGCGTAATCGAGCTCGGCGAGATGTACTGGATCGACTCGCCGAACAGCGCCGAGTTGGGATCGTTGTCGGTCGATGATGAATAGCCGTTCTGGAAGCGCGTGTGATAGAAGTCCGCATCGAAGGTAACGCGCTGCAGCTTCAGCACTGTACCCGTCTGATACGTCGTCGAGGTCTGCGGCTTGGGCGGCGTTCCCACCAGCGCTCCCGCTACGTCGTAGACGCTGCTCGGAGGAACGACGCTTCCCGTCGAACCCTGCCCATACACCGACCAGTTCGGCTTGATGCGATAGTTTGCATCGAGCGACGGCAGCCACGAGTGGTAATTCACCGAGTTGCTCACCGACGTAAACGGCACGCCTGTAATCGGATTGGTGCTGCCGATCTTGCCGCCGTTATCGGCATACTGCGTAAGGTCCATGGTGTAGAACGCGAACTTGAGGCCGGCCGTCACGCTCAGCTTTTTGGTAGCCAACCACTCATACTCGCCATAGGGCTGGTAGGAGTTGGTCCAGAACTTCTCGCTGAAGTTGGGCAGAACATCGTCCTTCAACGTAAAGGGATTCGAAGGAATCTGGTGGCGGTTGGTCGCGGCCCACTCATACCAGATGCCGGTACGGAAGATGCCATGGCTCGAGGTCTGGCTGACGGCCAGCGTCTCGCCATACTTGCGATAGCTGTTGTACTTGTCGACGGCGCACGGGCTGATCTTCTTCACCGGCGTGCCGCAGACGGTCGGGTTGATCGGAGCGCCGCCCTTGGGCTGCTTCGCGTAGTACTGCGAGTTGTCGTAGTTGTACGTGTAGGGCTTGAAGTCGAGGCTCCAGCTATGTGCCAGCTGCGAGTTGACGCCTACGTACTCGAAGTCCGTAGGAACATGGTAGTGGTTGTACTTGTAATAGTTCGCCTGCGTGGTGTCCGTGTTCTGCAGCAGGTAGTTGTCGCCCAAGGCCAGAATCTGAGCGCGCGTCGAGGAAAGGTTGGGCGAGTTGGCATCCAGCCAAATCACGCCGCTAAAGCCCGTCAGCACCGTCTTATCCGACAACCGGTACTGATACTTCAGCGAGCCCGCGTTGCGCGTCTGATAGTTGAAGGTCTGGTAGCCGTCCGACGACATGTGGTGCACATCGACAAAGAGGTTCGATTTTTTGCTGGCTCCGCCGAAGTCGCCGGAGTTGAAGCTGCCATCGAACAGCACAGTGTTGAAGCTGCCGTACGAGAAGCCGCCGCGAATGTTGCGCTCCGACGGCATCTGCTTCGAGAGCAGATGGATCGAGCCGCCAAACGGCGTAGGCCCGATGGTCGAGGCCGTTCCCGGGCTGCGGTCGAAGTCTACTCCGCCGATCCACTGCGAGGGAAAGAACGCCCACGAGTGATGCGAAGGCGTATTGGTGTCGTAGAACGGGATGCCGTCGAAGTCGATGTCGTAGTCGCCATCGATAAAGCCGCGGAAGTTGGTCGTGCTCTGGCCAAGGCCCACGCCGTTTGAGTTCGTGGTCTCGGTGCCCGGCACCAGCGCAACCAGTTCGCCGAAGTCAGCCGTCGGCGCGGTGTAGTTCTGAATGAAGGTGGTGTTCACCTCGGTGCGCGCCGAGCGCTCGTCGAGCGGCGCATCCATCGGCGCCAGCTTCGCCGCAATCGAGGTCGTGCCTCCGGCATCGACCGTCACCTGCTGCGAAAAGTTGCCGAGGCTCAGCGAGAACGTGAGGTTCTTCGGCTGATTGGCCACAATCCTCACCCCTTGCTGTACCGCAATCGAAAAGCCCGGTGCCGAAACCGAGACGGTATAGAGGCCCGCCGGCACATCGCTGATCGAGAAGCGGCCCGCGGAGTCCGCATTGGCCTTGCGCGAAAAGTTGCTCGAATCGCTCTTCAGCAGCACCGTCGCCGTATCCAGCATGTTGCCGCCCGGATCGGCCACGGTCCCCGTCACGGTGCTTGAGCCCGAGACAGTCTGGGCAAACAGTGAGCGAGATTGAATAGGAGCGAAGAACGGAAGCGAAAGAATTGCGGTGAGAGCCAGGGTACACGTGCGTCGTGGCGTCAAAGACATCAAGGAGGTTGCCTCTTAAATTTTGAAATTAATATTTGCTGGCTTCGAGTGTGAAAGCGACACATGACAGCAAAGTGAACACCATGTTGCAGTTGCGTTACTTTTCACCCAAACGCAACCCAGCACAAACAAAATTCCAAATCCCTGCAATAAAACACGTCATCAACCCAGACGGGTACGAAGACGAGCACAAAGACAGGTACAAAGCCGGGTGCCCCATGTCCCGCCTCTGGGACATGGGTTGAACCACCACCACACCATCCCAAAGTCACGTCATCTCGACCGCAGCAAAGCAGACCCAGCACAAAGCACCCAAGTGCAAACCCCCGCACGACTATGAGACCATCCCCTTTGGAAAGTTTTTGGGAGTAAAGACATATGTGCGCCCAGCGCCTCAAGGTCACGGTCGGAGTCACAGGAGGCATCGCCGCCTATAAATCGGTAGAGTTGGTCCGGCTCCTGCAGGACGCAGGCTACGATCCCCATGTCGTCATGACCCGCGCCGCCGAAGAGTTCCTTCGCCCCCTCACCTTCGCCGCCATCACCGGCCATAAGGTCATCACCAGCCTCTGGAGCGAAGACGCCGGCATTGGCTCCGATTCGGACGAGTCCGGCATCGAGCACATCAACGAAGCTCAAACCACACAGGCCCTCATCGTCGCTCCCGCCACCGCGCATGTGCTCGCCAAATTCGCCCACGGCCTCGCCGACGACTTCCTCTCCACCATGTACCTCGCGACCACTGCGCCCGTCATCATG
The DNA here is from genome assembly GCF_014640335.1 of Edaphobacter dinghuensis. Taxonomy (NCBI): domain Bacteria; kingdom Pseudomonadati; phylum Acidobacteriota; class Terriglobia; order Terriglobales; family Acidobacteriaceae; genus Edaphobacter; species Edaphobacter dinghuensis. Next base: position 577,770 of record NZ_BMGT01000001.1, read on the forward strand.
GCCCCCGCAATGAACGTTAATATGTGGAACCACCCAGCGACCCGCGCCAACGTCGAAAGCCTTCGCGCTCGCGGCGTAACGTTCGTCGAACCCGGCAGCGGCCATCTCGCCTGCGGCATGGTCGGCGGCGGACGCCTCGCCGACAACACGGCAATCCTCGCAACCCTGCAATCCGTCCTCGCCTCAACTAACGCCTCAAGCAACACCTCGATCGACGACCTCACCGGCGAAACCATCCTCATCACCGCCGGAGGCACGCGCGAGGCCATCGACCCGGTACGCTTCATCGGCAACCGCTCCAGCGGACGCATGGGCTTCGCCATCGCCGAAGCCGCCCGCCGCCGCGGAGCCCGCGTCATCCTCATCGCCGCGCCCACCGCCATCGCTCCCCCGGCAGGCTGCGAGGTCGTCTGCGTCACCTCCGCCGCAGAGATGCAGGCCGCCGCACTCAAACATCTCCACGAAGCCACCATCGTCATCATGGCCGCAGCCGTAAGCGACTACACCGTAAAAGCCGCCACACAAAAACTAAAGCGCGACCAATCCCGCATCCTAGAGCTAGAACCCACCACCGACATCCTCCGCGAACTCTCCACCCGCAGAAACCCCGGCACCCTCGTCATCGGCTTCGCCGCCGAAACCGAAGACCTCCTCGCCAACGGCCGCGCCAAGCTCGAGCGAAAAAGCATAGACGCCATCGTCGTCAACGACGTCTCCTCCCCCAATCTCGGCTTCGACTCGCAAAACAACGCAGGCACCATCCTCACCAAAGCCACCGAAGTAGCCATCCCTCCCACCACCAAAGCCGCCATGGCCGAACGCATCCTCGACGAGATCAAAAAGCTACGCACCCAACCCAACTCGTAGCTAAGAACCGAACCCAACTGGGTGCCCATGTCCCGCTTCTGGGACATGGGTTGAACCACCATACATCACTTCCAACCGCACACCTCCCTTGTTTGTCATTCCCGAAGGGAATCTGCGTTTACTCGAATCACCAAAACGACATCTGGAGGATCCCGCCACAAAAAGCCACGTCATCTCGACCGAAGGCGTGCAGCTTTATCGCACGCCGCAGTGGAGAGACCCCTGTATTTCGCCGTTGCCGTTGCCTGTTCTTAAAATCCGCGACAACCCGCGCCCATCCGCAGTCGGCTTTCGCGCCGAACCACCACCCCCGGCCAGACTTGCCGTGCGACTTTACGGCGCGTACCCTTAAAAAGCTGCCGGAGAAACCCCGGCGACAGGTGGTATCCAGCCAAAGCTGCAATCCGCAGCACACGGCGGAGCTGCACTGGAGATTGCAATGAGCCTCACAACGTTTCGCCCCTCGGCCCCCGAGCGCACCGCCAAAGGTGCATCGCCAGAACGCGACAGCGCCGCCAAGGTCACCGTCCCCTCCCTCCTCGATAAAAAGCTCTCCCGCCAGCCCATCACCGTGGTCACGGCATACGACTACGCCAGCGCCCGCCTCGTCGATGAGGTCGGCCTCGACGTCATCCTCGTCGGCGACTCTCTGGCCATGGTCATGCAGGGTCACGAGAACACGCTGGCCATCACCATGGACGAGATGCTGCTCTACACCCGCGGCGTGCGCCGTGCCGTCCGCCGCGCCCTGCTCGTCTCCGACATGCCCTTCGGCAGCTACCACGTCGACGACCGCGAAGGAGTAGCCAACGCACTCCGCTTCGTCAAAGAGGCCGGAGCCGAGGCCGTCAAAGTCGAAGGCGGCCGCGAGCGCACCGCGCTGGTGCGCCGCATCGTCGACGCCCAGGTGCCGGTCATGGGCCACCTCGGCCTCACCCCGCAGAGCGTCCACCGCATGGGCGGCTACAAGGTTCAAGGCAAAACTCTGGCGGCAATCGAAGACCTGCGCGCCGACGCGCTCGCGCTCGAAGACGCAGGCTGCTTCGCCATCGTGCTCGAAGGCGTCCCCCGCGAGCTGGCCAAAATGGTCACCGCAGAGCTGCACATCCCCACCATCGGCATCGGCGCCGGTCCCGACTGCGACGGCCAGGTCCTCGTCCTCCACGACATGATGACGATGACCTTCTCGCCCCCGGCCAAGTTCGTCCGCCGCTACGCCGACGTCTCCACCGTCATGCGCGAGGCCCTCGGCAACTACAAGCACGACGTCGAGACACGCGACTTCCCCTCCGACGCCGAAAGCTACCACCTCTCGCAGGAGACACGCGACCGCCTGGCAGCCCTCGCCGAAAAAGCCGGGTGATGGAACCAGCCCAGAACTACGTCATCTCGACCGAAGCAACGGACAGCTTTATCGTCCGTTACGTAGCGGAGAGACCCCTGTATTTCGCATTTGCCGTTGCCTGTTCTTCTCATCAACAGAAATAACCAACCCGGATAACCTCAAAGCATGAAGACCATAGAAACCGTAGCCGAGATGCAGCACCTCTGCCGCAGCCTCCGCGCCGACCGCGCTCCCCTCGGCCTCGTCCCCACCATGGGCGCGCTGCACGCCGGTCACCTCTCGCTCGTCCGCCGCGCCAAATCCGAGTGCGCCTCCGTCGCCGCCACCATCTTCGTCAACCCGCTCCAATTCGGTCCCAACGAAGACCTCGCCAAATATCCGCGTACCTTCGACGAAGACTGCCGCCAGCTCGCAGCCGCAGGCGTCGACCTCCTCTTCGCTCCCACCCCAGCCGAGATGTACCCCTCCGGCGCAGCCACCACCATCAGCATCATCGGCATCGGCGACCGGCTCGACGGAGCCTCCCGCCCCGGCCACTTCACCGGCGTAGCCACCGTCGTCGCCAAGCTCTTCCACATCGCCGCCCCCCACCGCGCCTACTTCGGCCAAAAAGACGCCGCACAGCTCGCCGTTCTGCGGCAGATGACCCGCGACCTCAACTTCGACCTCGAGATCATCGGCTGCCCCATCGTCCGCGACGCCGACGGCCTCGCCCTCAGCAGCCGCAACAAATATCTAAGCGACTCCGAACGCATCGAAGCCCTCGCCCTCAGCCGCGCCCTCCAACGCATCGAGCAGGCCATCGCCCACGGCGAGCGGCAAAGCGATCGCCTCATCCAGCAAGCGCTGCCGGAACTGACCAACGTAAAACTCGACTACCTGGCCACCGTAGACGCCCAAACCCTGCTACCCGTCACGACGGTAGAACCGGGAACGCTGATCGCCGTAGCAGCCTGGGTAGGCCAAACCCGTCTGATCGACAACCTGCTGGCCGATTAGCCCAACCCAAAACACATCACCTGCCCATTACGCTACCCTAAAGTCACATCACCTCGACCGAAGGCGGCGTACTTTCCGCCGCAGGGGAGAGACCCATGTATTTCGCACTTTTCCCTCGCCCTAAAGCTTCCACCCAACCAGCCGATAAGCTCTTGTGGGCCCCGTCGCGCATCTATACTGATAACTATTTTGAAAGAAATAACTCTAAAGTTGCAGAAAGCTGGCTCTGCGCCGCATACCCGACTGTGACAGACTAATCAGAATCGGCTATCTCGCTCTAAGAGGTAATTAAAACAGTTACTTGACTAGAATTTAAGGAGAGCCTCCGCAGACGGATCAGCCCAGGTTCTGGCCAGTGTTTGGGAACGGCGGTTTTTTATGGAGTCCAATTCAATCCACAACCAGGTCACCAGAGAGATCGAGCGTCTCTCCGGTGTGAAGTTGGAGTGGCCCAAACTGCCCCCGATGCTCGAGGAGCGCTTTGAGCAGAACATCGCCCAGCAGCGCGCCACCCACCTGTGGTATCAGGGCTTCATCGCCATCGTCCTGTTCGACATCTTTGCCCTCATCGACTACTTCATCGGTGACGGCGCCAGTTGGCGCGCCATCATCCTGCGTGTCGCCGTCATCACGCCGCTCGCGCTTCTGGTCAACGCCACCATGCGCTGGAACCCCGGCAAGATCTACCGCGAAACCAGCGTCGCCGTAGTCATCATCCTGGTCGGCCTCTCCGAGCTCTACATCGGGGCTGGCAGAAGCTCCGCCGCCTCGGCCTATGCGCAGGCCGGACTCATCATCGCCATCCTCTTCGCCAACCTGGTCATGCGCCTGCCCTTCAGCTACGCGTTCAGCACTTCAGTTGTCCTGTTTGCGGGCGACCTCGTCTTCTTCCACTTCGACCACTTTCTCACCCCCTCCGAGCGTACACTGGGGCTTACGCTCACCGGTTTCTCCACCCTCATGTCGATGGTTGCGAACTTCAGCTTCGGCAGACACCTGCGCCTCGTCTACCTCATGCTGCTGCGCAACGAGATGCAGAGTGAAGAGCTGGCCTTCGTCAACGCCGAGCTGCATCGCATCTCCAGCCGCGACAACCTCACCGGCCTCGCCAACCGCCACTCCTTCGAGCTCTACTGCGGCACCCTCTGGCAGCAGACCATGACCGAAGGCACACTGCTCTCAGCCATCGTCATCGACATCGACCGCTTCAAAGCGGTCAACGACCTGCGCGGCCACCTCTACGGCGACAAGGTGCTCACCCGTGTCGCCTCGCTGCTGCAACAGTCCCTGCGCGGCAAAGACGACTTCGCCGCCCGCTTCGGTGGCGAGGAGTTCGTCGTCCTGCTTCCCCAGACCTCGCAGCGCTCCGCTCTGATCGTCGCCGAGCGTATCCGCAAACTGGTCGAAGTCGCCGGCTCCCCCGCAGTCGAGGCAGCCGAGCCCGGCACCGTCATGCCGACCACCGTAAGCTGCGGCGTCGCCACCTGTCTTCCCGGCGAAGGCTACTGCATCGAAGACCTGCTCGAAGCCGCCGACAAGGCGCTCTACGAAGCCAAGCGCAGCGGTCGCAACCGTGTCTGCGCCGGCGAGGTCTCCGCCACAGGCAGCTCGCACCGCCCCGAAGAGATGTCCGGAAACCGCATCGGCGCCCAAAGCGAATCGAACCTGCGCGCCACCGCCCGCAAAGTCCTCTGGGGCTAAGCCACCCATCACCCCAAAACCACGTCATCTGCACCCACCCAAGCCGGGTGCCCCATGTCCCGCATTTGGGACATGGGTTGCCTCCCATCACACCACCCCAAAACCCTCACCGCAGCATATGCCCATGCCCAATCGGTCCCAGCAGGCCAAACGATTGCAGCAGCCAGATAATCACAGCCAGGATCACCACCACGCGAATGATCTGCTTGATGGTTCCGTCCATAGGAATCAGCCCGATCAGATACAACAGCAGGCCAATCACAATAAGTGTCACAATGACGCTGATAAGCGTAGGCGTAAGCATAGGGCATCGTCCTCTTCGAAATAGCTTCCTCGATCTGAGATGCCGGAAACCCGCTCCCCGCCGTGCCCGATGACCCACTTAATCCAAAACCACGTCACCTCGACCGAAGACGGGTGCCCCATGTCCCGTCTTTGGGACATGGGTTGAATCACCACAAGGCACGTCATCTCGACCGAAGGCGAAGCCGGAGTGGAGAGACCCCTGTATTTGCACTTGCTGTTGCTTGTTCTTACAATCCGCGACAAGCGACGTCCCGGTGCAGATCGCCGTTACCCCAACCTACCCAGTCACAATCCCCAGCGCCAGCACAGCGAACCCCACCGTCACCAGGTCTTCTGCCACCGCCACCGGCCAGTCTTTGCTGCCCGACCGCATCACGATCTCGCGCCGAATCAGGTATCCCCCGAACGCGCCCACCAGCGCCCCGCCCACTCCGAGAATCACGCCCTCGAACTCCGACCCATTCAAACTGGCCGCAACGATGCCTCCCGCCAGCCCGCCCAGCAGAATCCGCGCCATCAGTGGTCCGGGCGACGTCCGGTCAGGAATCCGCGGCATCTTGTCAGCCACCAGCTCGCTCACCGCCAGCACGGTAAAGACAACCGCCGTCGCCAGCTTTGCCGTCCAGGACGCCCACCCATCCACCGGCAGATATCCGGTGTAGGCAAACCAGCAGATCACCGCCATCGGCGTAAATGTCCGCATCCCGGTCGCAGCCCCAAGCAGGGGGATTGCCACGATCCAAGCCATCACCGCCATCGCCATCGCTGCTCCTCGCCGCGCCGACTCTTGCGAGACCAAGAGTACAACGTTCTCTCCACCAAAAGCACATCATTCCAACCGAAAGCCAAGACAAGTCAAAGCCGGGTACAAAGCCGGGCGCCCCATGTCCCGCCCTTGGGACATGGATTGAACCACCCATCACCCCATCCAGGAAACCCACATCATCTCAACAGAAGGCCCAGCAATAAAGCACGTCATCTCGACCAAAGGCGTGCGGCTTATCGCACGCCGCAGTGGAGAGCCCCTTGTATCTCGTCTTTCCCCAAACCCCAAAAACCACTCATGCAATGACGTATCGCCCAACCAAAAAGCCGCGTGACCGGAGACCTTCGCCTCCCATCACGCGGCTCTGAACAAAAACCTACAGCCCGTTACGACTTGTGCAGCCAGCCATACAGCGGAAACTTGTTGGCCAGCTCGCCCACCTGCCCGCGAATCTTGGCTAGCCTCGCCTCATCCGTACGATGCTCCAGCGCCTCGTTGATCCACTGGGCGATGGTACGCATCTCCGCCTCTTTCATCCCGCGCGTCGTCAGCGCAGGAGTGCCGATGCGAATGCCGCTCGGCTTCATCGGCGGATTCGTATCGTACGGAATCGCATTCTTGTTCACCGTGATCCCCGCCGCACCGAGAGCGTTCTCCGCCTCCGAGCCCAGAATCCCCTTCTGGAAGACATCGACCAGCATCAGGTGCGTGTCCGTACCACCCGAGATGATGCGGTAACCCTCACCCGCCAGTGCCTCGGCCAACACCTTCGCATTCGCCACCACCTGCTTGGCATAGGTAGCAAACTCAGGCTGCAAAGCCTCTTTGAACGCCACTGCCTTGGCCGCAACAATGTGCATCAGCGGCCCGCCCTGCTGGCCGGGAAACACGCTGCGGTCCACATTCGCCGCAAACTCCTGACGGCACAAAATCATGCCCGCGCGTGGCCCGCGCAGCGTCTTGTGCGTGGTCGTCGTCACAATATGCGCGTGCGGCACCGGCGAAGGATGCACGCCGCCCGCCACCAGACCGGCAAAGTGTGCCATATCGACGACAAAGTACGCTCCCACCTTGTCCGCAATCGCGCGCATCCGCGCAAAGTCAAACTGCCGCGGATAGGCGCTGCCACCGCCGATAATCATCTTCGGCTTCTCGCGCTCGGCCGTCGCCTCAAGCTCGTCATAGTCAATCGTCTCGGTGTCCTTGCGAACCTGGTAGCCGACCACGCGATACAGCTTGCCGGAGAAATTCAGCTTGTGGCCATGGGTCAAATGTCCGCCATGAGCAAGGTCAAGCCCCAGAATGCAATCACCCGGCGTCAGGATCGACATATAAGCCGCCGCATTGGCCTGCGAGCCGGAGTGCGGCTGCACGTTCGCATGTTCCGCGCCGAAGAGCTGCTTCGCACGGTCGCGCGCAATGTTTTCGACCACATCGGCGTACTCACAACCGCCGTAATAACGCTTGCCGGGATACCCCTCGGCATACTTGTTCGTGAAGACCGTCCCTGCGGCCTCCAACACGGCGCGGCTGACAAAATTCTCCGAAGCGATCATCTCCAGCCCTTCATGCTGGCGAATGACCTCGTGCTCGATCTGCGCGGAGATATCGGGGTCCGCGGCGGCAAGGTTTGCGTTGAAATCAATGGGCATGGCTCTATTTTATGTCACGCAGCATCTCTTACCACGCAGCATCTCAATGCATCGCTACAAAACACGTCATCTCGACCGAAGGCGAAGCCGGAGTGGAGAGACCCCTGTATTTCGCTTTTAAATCCACACCCACCCGCGCCAATCCACGGTCGCTCTTCTATCCACCCACCTCCCGCAACCGCTTAAACGCCCCATAAACAAACGACCCCAGATACCACCCATCCAGATACTTATAAGGAGTCTCGCCCGTCGTATAGTGCCCGCACGGCAGCACCTTCGACACATAATCCACACAATGCCGATCGAAGTTCGCCAGCACATCCAGCGAAAACTCGCGCAGAAACGTCAGGTCGTACGTCGCATGCACCACCAGCGCCCGCTTCGGATTGGCCGCAAACCGCTCCATATAAGACATCGGGCTGATCCCGGTAAAGATCTGCCGCACGGTATCCTGCGTCAGCCCCGCCTGCTCGAACGCCTCGCGAATATGCCGCGTGCTCTGCCCCGTCCACACCACATCGCCAAACCACGTCGAGGCATGATTGAACGCGCACACCTTCAGCCGCGCATCGTGCGCCGCCGCGATAAACGCATAGCAGCTCCCCAGGCTCGTACCCAGCACGCCAAACTGCTCATACCCCTCGGACTCCAGCCAATCCAGGCAGCTCCGAATATCCACCACCGCCTGACGACACGCCTCGGTCGTCCGCCCCACATTCGCGCTCACCGCATAGTCCGACCGCTCCAGCTCCGCCGGCCGCCGAATGTCATGAAACGGCTTCGACAGCCGCAGCGCCGAAATTCCGAAGCGGTTAAAAAGCGTGCAAAGCGCATTGTGGCTGAAGGCGTCCGCATTCCACTGCGGCATCACGATGATGGCCTGCTTCGGCTTCCCTGCCTGTTTTTCTGGCGCCGTCGGATACCACCGCGCATTCACCACATCGTTCTCTGGATAGCGCGTCCGCACCGCCGACGTAAACCGCAGAAACTCCGCCGTCTCCAACTCACCCGCCGCCGCCTGCCGCTTCAGCTCCGCATCCTGCGCCAGCGTCTCCGGCCGTACATTGGTAGGAAACAACTGCGGATGCCGCATCTCCAGACGAAAGTCCGTAGGCGTCTCATACCCAAAAAACTCATCGGCACGCGCAACAATGTCCTGATTGACCGCAATCATGCGCTCAAGCCCGGCCAGCCCGTCATCCTCCTCAGCCGAAGCCGCCGCAGCCAGCGGGCTGAAGTCCGCCAGCCAGTCAAACCCCCACTCCAACGGCCTCACAATTCGGTTCGTATCGCGAGTGGTAAGCGCATACTCCCAGTCATACATCCACTTCGCATAAAGACTTTGCGGCATCTCTCAAGTTTAGCAATCCACAATACCAACTCGATCAAAGACAGGCACAAAGCCGGGTGCCCCATCTCCCGCTGTTGGGACATGGGTTGAACCACCACAAAATCAAGTCATCCTAACAGAAGCCCGAGCCACAAAAGCACGTCATCTCGACCGGAGGCGTGCGGCCTTATCGCACGCCGCAGTGGAGAGACCCCTGTATTTAGCCTTTGCCTTCGCCTCCCTCACAACTCCGAAAACACCAGACAAACCCGCCCCACCAGATAATCCGCAGGCGACTCATGCGAGGCCATCCGAATCAGCTGCACCGAAAAATCCCGCGAATAAGGCCGCAGAATCAGATGCCCCTCATCGAAGTCCACATAGCGCAGCAGCAGCGCCGCGCCGCACCGCACCGCATACAGCGTCGGCTGCTGCGCCCGATACGGTGCCAGCGAATTGTAGTGGCGGTCCAGCACCGCAATCGCCCCCGGAGCCAGCAGCGGATACATCGCCGCCGCCTGCTGCGCGTCCGCCCGGACCGCCACAAACCGCTGCCAGTGCGCGTACCGCGTCGATGGCCGCGCACGATTGTCATGCAGCCGCGACGCCGACACCTGCACCGTCTCGATCACCGCCGCCTCCGCCACCCGCGCATCGTCCATCGCCACCGAACACGACACCACCGGAACCGTCTCCGTCGGCTCCGTCATCTGCGGCACAGCCGCTGCGGCAATCTCCAGCGGAAGGATCTGGTCGACGGTCAGATTCTGCGACGCCAGCACCCGGTCTAACCCCTCCAGCGAGAGCGCTCGCTTGCGGTTAAGAAAATTCGAAATATGTGCCTGTTGAAAACCTGCCTGCTGCGCCAGCCTGCTTCCCGTCAACGAGCCGCGCTCGATCCGGCGCACCAGCTCGGCGCGAAGAAGTTCGTGTAAGTCTTGGAAATTCATAGAACCAACTGCTCCTTCGCTCAAATTCATATCTTTTAGCATGACGAAGATTAGGCGAAAACTTCGTTTTGTGCAATAGGGTTTGATGCATAAAACCCGGCTTTAAGGCGATTTACGCGTTTGCAAAAGTTGAGGAAAAATGCAGTTGACAGGAAATTTGTCTAAAGCTATAACCTTGAAACTTTCCATTTGAAGGAACCACGGCAGAATCTGACCGGAGTTCGCGCTAACGGACGCCGAAGGGATCTCTGCCACAGGGCCCGCCTGTGGAGATTGGCAAGGTAACTCTGATTTTTTTTTCAAAGGTACGACTGCACCGAGCAACGACAGATAAGCGTTCAACCTGATTTGACGGGACCGCAGAGCCCCGCGGATACAGCAGAGACGCTTCATAGCAACCTGAACGAGCCCCCTTCGACCGTTGAAAAATAGCGAGGCTCGTCAGGGGAGAACTACGCCTTGAAAGGAAAGAAATGAAGGACTTGCGCTTGGTTCTAAAGGTATGTGAAGGGTGCGGGGCCCTGTGGCTCCGTATGCAGGCGGCAGACGATGTCTATTGCCGCAGATGTACCCAGCATCTGGCCCACTTCCCGGCTCCCCGGGGAAGACACGCAGGTGGACGGAAGCCGCGGCTCGCGCGCGCTTCTCGCTGCTCCGCAAACACGAACGGAGGTCAACGATGAGCGCTGCCCTGGTTCTGCCGATCGTCTGGGCTACGGCCCCCATCGAAAAAGCAGTTCAGCCCAAACCGGCTCGCGCTGCCTCGCTCGACCTCTATCGCAAGTACACGGAGGCGCTGCTGCGACGATACTCGCAGATGGCGATGGAGACGGGCAGGGTGCCGTCTCTGTTAGGCAGGGAGCTCTTCCGCGGCAAGGTGACCAACTACGTCGTCCGCGGCTTCGACGACGTAGTCATCTTCGTCCACGACGTGGAGCAGTGTCTCAATGAGTTGGAGAGCAACCCTCTCCAGCTCATCGAGCGCATCGCATTGCAGGAGTACACGCTGGAGGAGACGGCCGCCATGCTCGGCCTCCCCGTCTGGACCGTAAGCCGGCAATACGGCCACGCACTCGATCAGGTCACCGAGATGTTCCTGACTCGCGGAATGCTCGAACGCCTGATTTGCTGTCAAGAGCCGAAGACCGTGGATATCTCGCTATACCACTGATTCAACGGAAGAAAAAAATTGTCGTGAAACTGCAAAAGAGTTTCGGTGCGATTGCTATTCTTGAAAGGTAACTAAGAACTGAAACGGGAGAGCGCCTTCGGGCTGCTCTCCCGTTTTGTTTTAAGGGGGGACCAATGGAAAGAAAGCGCATCAAGGGCCGTTTCGCGCCCGAAGACAAGGGTGGAGTCGTCAAGAGAAACATCGCCGCACCCGCGGCTAACCCGCAAGCCCCAACCGGCCGCGCACGCTCGCTGGTCGGGCAGTTGCTCGACAAGTGGAAGCGTTCGCGCAGCGGAGGCAACAACCTCAACGCAGCCTCGACGCAGGCCGCCGACTGAAACCGCATAACGGCATCAACAAACAGACGCGGAACACACAGCCGTTTCGAGGAGGTGGCATGGAAGAAGATTTGCAAATGCGTCGCCGACGGGCCGGGTTAACTTGCAGGCCCGGCTTAGCGTCAGGATTGGCACAGCCTTCAAGGGCAATGGAGCTGCGCGCGATGGCGGTCGAGTTTCCCGTAGTGCATGGACATCCGAACCGCCTGCCGTTTGAAGGCGTTCTGACCCTGGTCGATGTGCCCAGCGACAAGGCACCCAGCGGCGCGCGCGGACATCGTGTGGTGTTGACGCGGGCCGCCGCCGAGGCCGCCCTCCCCAGCCTGCTGGGCATGGCGGTCGACTACAAGGCCGGATGGGACGGCCACGACGCGCGGCAGAAGTGCGGCATCATCACCGCCGCCGAGGTCGACGGCAAACGCCTGACGGTCTCCGGTTATCTCTTCGCACGAGACTTTCCTGAGATGGAGTCGAAGATCCAGGCCGAAGGTGCCATGGGCATGAGCTACGAGCTGGCAGACGCGCACGTCGCCGACATGCAGGCATCCATCTGGACGCTCACCCGCGCCACCTTCACCGGAGCGGCGATTCTACTGCGGGACAAGGCTGCCTACCGAAGCACAAGCTTTCGGTTAAAGCAGCCAATAGCGCGGCGAGCCGCATTGGCTCGTTAGCAAGGGGGCTGGATCCGGAGAGGCAACCACCTCTCCGGATTTGTGGCAATCGCAAAAAAGCATCTCGACCGGAAGCAGCACAAAGACGGGTGCCCCATGTCCCGCTTCTGGGACATGGGTTGAACCACCACAAAGTCACGTCATCTCGACCGGAGCAGCGGACAGCTTTATCGTCCGTTGCGCAGTGGAGAGACCCCTGTATTTCGCCGTTGCCGTTGCCACAAAAATCACTGCTGCAATTTCCAAATAAGAAGGAGACACAATGAGTTTTCTGAACGTGCTGGAAGAAGTTGGAAAAGATTTTGAGAAGGGCCTCAAGTGGGCGGTAGAGTACGCCGTCCCGGTAGAGAAGCTCGTGGGTCTGCTGTTCCCGCAGGCCGCTCCCGCGATCAACGCCGTGGCCGACGCCACCTCGCTGATCCAGGGCGCAGTCCTTCTGGTCGAACAGAAGTACGCCGCCAGCGGCGCGCAAAGCGGCACCGGCCCGCAGAAGCTGGCCGAGGTCATGCTGCTCGCCGGCTCTGCTGTCAACACGCTGTTGCAGCAGGCCGGCATTCTGGCCGACAACAGCTACATCGAAAGCCTGGTCTCGGCCGTCGTCGGCATCCTCAAGGTGCAGGCCATGCCCGCAACCAAAGCCGCCGCCTAGCCGACCGCCACCACGAACAAATTGGAGAAGAGAAAGAGGGAGAGCATGGAGATGGAACTTAAAGATGAGTTAGGAATCACCGTCGAGCGTCTCGCCGCAGCAGCAGGCTTGCTCGAGCAGGCAGTCGAGCGGCTGGCACAACGCCAGAGCGACTCCGAAGAGTCAATCGGGCGCATCGGACACATCGTAGCCACCGTCGAGGCACGGCGCGAAACCGAGCTCGAACAAAAGCTCGCCGTCGCCGAGGCCGAGATCGCCGAGCTGCGCGCCGCTGCCGCATCTGTATCGCACACGGTTACAAACGGACGCAAGACCCTTCCCGTGCAGATGGCAAACCTGCTCGCCAAGCAGGGCGTCACCGTCGATTCGATGGAAGCCGGTGCGCTCGATGCCGCGCTCGTCAGCCTCAGCGTCGAACAGCGTATCGCCGTAAAGTCCCAGTTAATGCGCGCCGGGATGCTCGGCTAGAGCATTTTCCTGTTCGATGAGGGCACTGGAATACGCCATCTCGACAACGCCGGGTGCCCCATGTCCCGCTTTTGGGACATAGGTTGAACCACCACAAAAGCACGTCATCTCGACCGGAGCAGCGGACAGCCTTATCGTCCGTTGCGTAGTGGAGAGACCCCTGTATTTGTTGTTCGCAAACAGCAGACAGACATTCACACAAGAGGCGCAGCTTCGGCTGCGCCTTTTTATTTCGAAAAGGAGATTTGAGAATGAACGCCAAGTTTACCGAGATTCAAGCCACCGCCGACTACATTGGACCCGGTGCAATCGAAGTTCCGATGTATCAGTCCGAGATCACCGATCTCGTCCAGCGGCGCGGCGTCTTCGGTCGCAGGATCAAGCAGGTTCCCGCAACCGGCCATCCCTCGCGATACTTCGAAGAGATCGCGATTCCCTCGCCCACTGCGGCCACGGGATTTGTCGATCCCCGCAACATCGTTGCCCCGCTCGTCACGCCGACCCGTGCCGAGCGCAGCGTTCCGTTGAAGGCTCTGGTCGCGCAGATCAACTACAACCTGTTCGACATCGAGCTTGGCCAGCAGCAGAGCCAGTTCGCCTATCTGCAGGCCAAGGACCTCACTGACACCGTCGATGGCGTCCTGCGCACGCACGACGTCGCCCTCTGGAACGGCAACGACACCAGCCTCAGCGCGCCCACCACGCCGCAATACTTCGGCGCGGCCGCGCAGATCGCCGCCGGCGGCAACACTGTCAACATCGGCACCACTCAGAGCATCGTCGATGGCTTCAAGTCCACCATCGCGCAGATGGTCTCGAACAGCTCCTACGGCGTGCGGCCCACGGCTATCTACGCCAACCCCGTGCTGCTCGACCTGATCGACCGCGAGATGAAGGCCGAGTTCAACGTCGTGCTCGAGACCAAGGAGATCGCAGCCGGTCTCTCGGTCAAGACGCTCTCCACGCAGGCAGGCGACATTCCTCTCATCCCAGAGTGGACGCTCAGCTACACCGGCACTCCCGGCTCGGGAACCGCCGTTCTGCCCGCCTACATCGTCACCGAAGACCTCATCGAGTACCACTGGCTCAGCGATCCCAACCCGCGCATCTTCCAGCTCGGCGTACCCGGCTCGCTCGCCTCGCAGTACGTCGTCGTCAAGTTCGGCGGCCTCGTGGTCAAGGGCGCAAACTACGCGCACTACCAGGTGCTCGTCGACCGCTAAAACAAAAGCGGCATGGCACAAATACACGTCATCCCAGCCAAACTCTAACCGAAATGACCTGCCACAAAAGCACGTCATCTCGACCGGAGCGAAGCGCAGTGGAGAGACCCCTGTATTTGTGCCGCTCACACACCACAAACGATGGGATCAAACACCAACAACAGGGACCGGCAATTTGTGCCGGTTCCTGTTTCTTTTTCAAAGAGAGGTGATTATGGGTTATTTGTTGCCGGCAGAGTACGTGCAATACGGCTTGACGGCGGAGACAACGGACGACTGGATCATGATGGCCTCGGCGCTGATGGAGTCCTACTGCCAGCGCCCCAGCCTGCTGGTGACGCAGTACGTCGAACGCATGCGGCTGACCGCAGGCTCGCAGACCGTGCGCCTTAGCTATCGTCCGCTCGCGCCCGCCGCAGGCGCAACTTCGGCGCTGGTCGGCGTGCAGGTGCGCTATGGTCGGCCTCGCCGCGGCGAGCTGCCCGATCCCTATCGCGCGCAGATTGCCTGGGCCTTCAGCGTGCCGGGAAGCTGGAACGCACTCGACATCAACAGCGTGGACATCAACCAGACCACCGCGGAGCTGACGTTTCCCATGAACTTCCTGGGGCTCGACTACAACGAGGTCGAGGTGACCTACACCTCGGGCCTCACGACGATCCCCGACGCGGTCAAGATTGCCTGCGTGCAGATCGTGAAGAACGCACAGGCCACACCGGCGATGAACATCAAGTCGAACCGCATGGACACCATGCAGATCCAGTACTTCAGCTCATCGCTGATCGACCCGCAGGTACAGGCGCTGTTGCGGCCTTATCTTGCAGAGAGGCTGGGATGACATCATGGCCGATCTGTTAATAGACTCAGGCGCAACAGCACGCACCGCCGACGTGTTACTGCGTGGGACCGGCGGCCGCTCCGTTCTGCTGCGCATGCCCGCACAGGCAAGCGCAGGCGATGTAACCGAGCAGCTTGGGCTGGCCACGCCACAGTTTCAGGACGTGGAACTCGCTCCGGTCGTCTTTCGCTCGGCGCGCGCCATCGTCGTCGAGGCCAAGGCCGCTCGCTGGGAGATGCTCGTCTCGGCCACAGCGGTCGAGGCGCTCGTAGGCTCACTGGGCTACGGCGCTGCCGAATCGTTGTTCGGCGCGGCCTTCGGCGTCCTGGTCGATGGCGTGCTGATGACGGTCGAATCCACCACTGCCGCCGAGGTGCGCGGAGCGGCCTATCTCTATCGGCTGGTGCTGCGCGCCCCACTGGCGCAGGTTGTTTAGCGCAGAGCGCCAAAGGCGCGGCCTATACCAGCATGGGGCGCAGCCCCATGAGCGGTTAGAACACCGAGACAAGGGCTGAAAGCCCGGTCTACAACTCTGCCGCTACGGCCTGCCATTTTTTCTGTATCGAGAAAGGTTACAAATCAATGCAGAACGCGAAAGATACGTTTTACACGACGCTGCAGGCAAGGCTTGCAGCGCTCAATCCGGAGCGGACCATGGTGGTGCGAGGCGTGACCCGGCCCGCAGTACTCGTCGAAGAGAACGAGCTGCCTTCTGACGCTGTGCCTGTCGATACGTTTCGCCTGCGCTGGACGGCGCTGAAGGCCGACGGTAACCGTGCTCTGCCGCTCGTGACATTCACCTGCGAAATTCGCTATGCGACCGACGGCAACGCGAGCAACGGAGGCATGGATCGCGGTCGGCTGCTGGCTGCGATGGATGCCGAGCTAACCGCAGCCATCGAGATGGCTCCGCGCAGCACAGCCAAGATGAACTACGCAGTCGCGCCGCCGGTTGCTCTCGGAACCAACGTCTTCTGGGGAGACATTACCTTCACCGCGACCACAGTAAACGACGAGCGATTGGAGCGCGTAGCAACGGTAGAAGTTTTCAGCTACCAGGAAGCAGGTGAGCTATGAGCGCGCCGGTGTTGGTAAACGCCGTGGCTCCGGTGACGCGCAGGGTGCGAGCCTACTTTGCACCGGTGAATCGCGCGACAGGCACGCCTGCCGTCTTCGATGCGGCACAGTCGGGCAGCTTCGCGCTCAATGCGGCTCCCGCGCCGTGGATCGATCTGGGCTGGTGCACAGGCTTTGCGCGCAAGTCGGCAACCAAGATCGAGGCGCTGCGCACAGGCGCTCCCGCCGTGGTGCAGACACAGGTCCGGTCAGAGATCGAGGCCACCGTCTCGCTCGCATTCGAGAGCTGGGGCAAGCTGCAGATGGCGCTGGCCGCCGGCTCGCAGCAGATGAACCTGCTGGCGACTGCGAACGGCGCTATAGCTAACGGCAGCGGAGGCATCGCTGCGGCGCCGGTTCCACTCGCCGCCGGATCGACGGCCACCTCACTGAACGTGGGTGCGGCAACAGCAGGCTTCAACGTCGGCGACCTGGTCGCCGTCGATCTCGACTACACCGGCCAGGTCGGCTTTGTGGGCAGCGGCGTCAGCGGAGCATATGTCGCCTCTGCGGTCGCCGTAAACGACGACATCAATTATGTGCGGCGAGTCTCGCTCAACGTCAGTCGCGTGACTGCGATCGCGAATGGTGCGTTGCAGCTTAGCGCGGCATTGCCTGCGGGCGCTCCGGCAACGGGCATGCAGGTGAGCAGGTTGGCCGGGTTTGTCGATCGCGAGGGCGGCAGTTGGTTTCAGGAGTGGTCGGCACTGTTTGTCATGCAGGGCGAGCAGGGCGACCGCGTGATCTATCACTATCCACGATTGCAGCCGATGCAGAGCGCGGCTGAGTCCGCCGAGGTGTTAGCGGGAACGCTGGAGCAGATACGCCTTACCGGCGCGTTTCGCGCGCTTCCGGTGAAGGACGCCAACGACGGCGAGACCGTGGTCTGCTTCCGCAGCTATCTGCCTGCGGCGATGCGATCGGTTTAACGCGAAGGATAGCAACGAACAAGCGATGAGGAGGACAGGAATGAGCTGGAAGCTAAGAGGATGGCTGGTAGGAATGCTGCTGGCAATAACGACCGCATGTGCGATGGCACAAATTGCCACCACAACGGTTACAGATACGGTTTACCGCGCGGATGGAACGACTGCGACCGGCACAGTGCTGGTGAGCTGGCAGGCGTTTACCACCGCGCTGGGTCAGTCGGTGCCGAGCGGAAGCTCCTCTGCCGTGATCGCCAGCGGAGGTACCATGACGATTGCGCTGGTGCCGAACGCAGGCGCAACGCCCATGGGAAGCTATTACACGGCGGTCTATCACCTCGATGACGGAACCATGAGCCGCGAGTTCTGGGTGGTTCCGGCGAGCACGACGCCGGTGCAGGTCAGCACCATCAAGAACACGGTGCTACCCACCTCGGTGGCCATGCAGACGGTCAGCAAGGCCTATGTCGACACGGCAATTGCGACGGCGGTGGCGGGGCATCCGCTCGACGCCACCAATCCCTATGTGCTCAAGGCGGGCGATACCATGACGGGAGCGCTGCAGCTCTCGGGAGATCCCGTGACCGCGTTGCAGGCGTCCGACAAGCAGTACGTCGACACCAGCGTCGCGGGCGTCGCAGCCGGACTGGGGCAGAAGGTCTCGCTATCGCCTGCGGGATCGCAGATCGTGACCCAGCCCACCGGCACCAGCCTTGCCGTCAACCGTATGAACGGCTTGATGTACGCCAGCCAATACGTCAACGGCCTGGGCAACAACGGCATCGCCAATGCGCTCACCAGCCCGGACTGCACCACCGGCTGCGATATCAAGGTCGATCCAAGCTACAACTCCACCGAGGGCTACACGCCTTCGACCTGGAACAGCACCAACACTAACGGCACGCACGTGGAGGACCGCAGAGGCAGCGGCCTGCATGACTCCTACTTCAATCCGGTCGACGCGCTGGGCAGCGGGCTCGACGCAGGCGACGTGCTCGATGTCGAATCGACACGAAGCGCGGCCAGCGTCTTTCAGAGGTCGGGTGCGGAGGAGCCGAACTTTATGGGCATGTCGATCATCCATAAAGGGCTGGCAGGCGGATCGAACCTGTATCCGGCAACCATTGAAAGCACACCGTACTTCAAGAGCAATTACAACGCGTTCAGCATCCAGGGCACCTACAACACCATGGGCCAGCATGTGCTTGCACCCAAGCAGATCAACTGCTTCGGCGTAGGCGACTGCCTGATGGGATCGCAGTACATGTTCTCGTCGGGAGGATTTCGCGACGAGGCCGATGAGGGCGCGCATCCGATGGACCTTCAGATCCAGGAGGACACGCGGGTCTTTCAGGGCACATGCAGCTCCGGGTGTACGACAGGCTCGACAGCGGTAATGGTTGCGGCAACCTCTGCGCCGGGCACGCAGGGCGAGGGCAGGTATCTGATCGACAAGAGCCCCGCCGATATCATCACGACAGGATCGTTGACCGGCGGAACCGGAACGGTGGCTGGAACGCCGGGCGCCGCGGCCAGCTTCAGCGGAACGAACTTTCCCATCAGCGTGTTCTTCGAGACTGCGCAGGTCATCACCTCGCAGGCAAACAACGTTGCTCCGGGAACGGTGTCCGTGGCGCTGGCAACGACCGGCGTGCCTTCGGGCTTTGCGACCAACACGGCGGCAGCTCCGGCCCAGAGCGGCGTCGCCTGCGTGACCGACCAGCCGAACAGCAGCAATCCGCATAACTACGAGATGGTGAACTACACCGTCGTCGATGGAACCCATCTGCAGATGACGTTGCTGAAGGTGCACCGCGCAGGGGCAACGATTGCGATCGGCGGCCTGTGCGGCTATGGCCTCGAGCAAACAGTGGATACGGTCAACGGCATCCGCCAGGTCTTTCCGGTCATCGGCTCCTACTCACCGACAGCGCTCTACTACGCCGGTGGCCTGACCGCAATTGTAGGCGTCAGCGGACAGACCAGCGGCTTCCTCAGCGTGAATGCGACGATTGCCTCGATTGCGCGCAACAACAATGTGGTCACGGTGACGACGGCGGGAAATCTTCCGGTCGACGTCAGCGGCCTGACGCTGACCATCTCGGGCGTGGCCGATGCAAGCTACAACGGAAGCTACGTCGTAACAACGACTGCCGCCAATACGTTGACCTACGCGAACACCGGCGCTAACAGCACAAGCACCGGAGGCACCGTCGCCACGTTGACGGGCGGCTACGCGCTTTACCCGATGGCCGAGGTTCTGAGCACGTTCGACACGGCGACCAAAACCATCGATGGCGAGCTGACGCTGGCTCCGAACACCGTGCCATGGGCGGCAAACGATCCCGTCGAAGAGCCGCACTACTATCAGCAAAAGGTCTCGGGCGACATGATGTACATCGGCCAGACGACGCCACGGCCATCGCTCACGCAGACGGCGGGAATTACATTTTCCGGCAGCGCGGGGCCTGGGCTCTCGGGCTGGTATATCGACAACGCTGTTCCCGGCTCAAACTACCTGGGCAACGGCGGAACGCACACCGCGCCTTATGCGGCCTATATGTCCTCGGGCGTGTGGCAGACGGCGATGGATGCACAGGCGGGCGAGCGCAGCGTCTTTGCGATCCACTGCAACTCGCACGGCTGCGGAAAGTGGAACTCAGCTTATGACCTGTTCGAGCTGGACAGCCAGACAAGTGTGGACACGATCAACTTTCAGCCGACCACCAGCACGCTGACCTTGAAACTGCGCGGAACCGCCTACGGATTTACGCCGCAGGCATTTACGGCAGGGACCATCAACGCAACCACGATCAACGCAACCACGTTGAACGGAGCGATCAGCGCAACGCAGTTGCCGGTCTTCGGCGGCTCCGGCAGCAGCCACGCACCCGGCGCAGTGCCCGATCCCGGCGCAACCGCAGGCACGACGCGCTATCTGCGCGAAGACGGAACCTGGGCCACGGTGAGCGGAACCAGCATCGGCTCGGCGGGGCAGCTCTCGACCAATCTGCTGGCGCGTTATGCGCTGACCGATGGCAGCGGCGCGCCACAGGACACAAGCGGCAACAGCAACAACGCCACGTTGCCCGGCGGCACGGCGAACCCGACATGGACCGCGCAAGGCATCGCCTGCAACGGGACGAGCCAATACTTCGGCGCAACCGGCACAAAGTCTGCACGAACCTTTGTCTGGTCATCGACGCTGACTCCGCAGTTGAACGCGGCCAGCCCGGCTGGAGCGCAGTTTGTCACACCGTTCGGTGTACCGAACCTGAGTGTCGTCTTCGGCGGCAGCAATTACTATGGCAGCCATCCGGCTGTTGGCAGCGCAGGAACCTACGCTGACCAATCGAACGACACCCTACAGGGCACACACACCTTTGCCCTGACGCTGGGGACCAACAGCACCACCGATCCCAACGTGTTCTACATTGACGGAGCACCAACAACGTATATCTCCAACCGCTCGGCGTCCGCGGGTCTTGCTACGGCGGACTTCCAAGTGTGCGGAATGAACAGCGGCTATCCAACTTACTTTGGAGGAAACTTCTATTACTTCGAAGCGTTCTCCGACGAGAAGACACCGGCGCAGATACAGCAGGAGACCGCTGCGGTAACGCAGATCGTCAAGAGCCGCGGCGTCGCTTACAACACTGTTCCCAGCCCTACGATCAAGGACCTCTACATCTCCGTTGGCGATTCGTTGACCAACGGCGAAGGTGTGACTCCTTCGAGCCAGTTCATTACGCCGACGGACACGTTCGATGTAGTGAACTATGGGCTGGGCAACTCCGACACCGATGACCTGTTCGAGCTGTTCGATGCGCGGGAGGCTCCGCTCTATCGGCACAACGCGGGCAGGAACGTCATTCGGCTGTGGGCAGGAACGAACGACCTGAGCACGCATGGACGAACCGCACAACAGGCACTCGACGGCATTCGCTCATATTGCAGAAAGGCGAAGGCGGTCGGTTTCCAGACGATCGTGTCGGACATGATCAGCCGCGTCAATCATGACCCCGACATGCTTAACCTCGATGCGCTGATGACGACACAGGATACGGGATGCGATCTTGTGCTCGACCTAGCCTCGGACACGCGGCTGGGAGCAGTAGGAGCATACGGAAACTCCACCTACTATCAGGCGGATCAGACCCACCTGACGCAGACGGCGCAACAGAACATCGTCGCTCCGGCGGAGACGCGGGCCATCAACCTGCTCACCGCACTCAAGGCGCAGACGACCAGCCCTACGGTGACGGCTGCGACCTACACCTCGGTCGACTCCGATCTGTATCTACCGGTCAATCCGGCGACGCAGAACGTCGCGGTCACGCTGCCGGACTGCAGCTACTTCACCGGCATCAACCGCTCGATCAAGAACGTTCAAATGAGCGGAGCGAACACGGTGACGGTGGCTCCGGCAGCGGGTGAGCTGATCGATGGGTCGTCGATGCCGATTACGATCGCCAACGGAGCCACGCTGGTGCTGCGCTCGGTGGTGTTGAACCGCACCACGGCAGGATGCAGTTGGTTGAAGGTGAGCAACAACTAGAAGCACGTTGGATCGACACGAAGCGCGGCTTCGTCTCTGGGTTGAGGGCGAAGCCGCATTTTTTATTCAAGGGTGAAGCGATGTGGGGAAAGGCAGATGAGCGAAGAATCGTGGAGTGTAGAGGACCTGTTGGAATACGGCAGAGCAATGAATGATCAGAGTACAGCGATCTTTGATGTTGCAAAGGAGCTGTTAAAGGTGCGCGACCGCGAAGGCATCGAGCAGCCGCTGATCGCAAACAAAGTGCAGAGGCAGTTTGAAGAGAGACGCGGGCAGCGCAACATCGTGTTGAAGGCGCGGCAGATGGGCATCAGCACGTGGATCGCTGCGCGGTTTTTTCTGAAGACGATTACAGCTCGCGGTGTGATGACGGTGCAGGTGGCGCATACAAAGGAGGCGGCTGAGAGCATCTTTCGCATGGCCCAGCGTTTCTGGGAGTGTCTGCCCGAGAAGCTGCGCGAAGGGCCGCTGCGGCGCAACCGGGCAAACTCCGGACAGATGCGTTTCACCGAACTCGACAGCGAGTTTCGCGTGATCAGCGCTGGCGACACCGGCGCGGGCCGCGGACTGACCATGCAGAACCTGCATTGCAGCGAGCTGAGTCGGTGGCCCGGCAACGCGGGAGAGACACTGGCGGGGATGCGGGCGGCGCTCGCTCCAGGCGGCGAGCTGGTGATGGAGTCGACGCCAAATGGCGCCTACGGCTGCTTCTACGAGGAGTGGGGGCAGGCCATCCCCGATGACGATGGCGGCAACGGTGTAGTCCGCCACTTCTTTCCCTGGTGGATGGAAGATGCATATGTATCTTCTCCGGTTACAGATTTTACTGACGAAGAAGTTGCGATGGTAACGATGCATGGGCTGACACCGGGGCAGATCGGCTTTCGCCGCAGCCTCGAGACAAGCTATCGCGGACTGCGCGTGCAGGAGTTTGCCGAAGACGCCGAGACCTGCTTCAAGGCCACGGGCGACTGCTGCTTTGAAGTTGAAGCAGTAGAGAGGAGACTGGCCGAGTTAGGCGATCCCGTCGATGTGCAGCGCAATGGCGCTTTACAGCAATGGCTGGTGCCGCTGCCGGGCAAGAAGTATCTGGTGGCTGTGGATACGGCAGGCGGCGGAGCAGACGGCGACTTTGCTGTGGCTCAGGTGATCGATCTGGAGACGGGGATGCAGTGCGCGGAGCTGCAACAGCGGCTGCGGCCTGTGGATCTGGCAAAGCAGGCCGCGGAGCTGGCGCGGAAGTACAACAACGCGGTGATCGTGGTCGAACGCAACAACCACGGCTCGGCGTTGCTGGCCTATCTGGACACGGTGGAGCACTATGCGAACATCTACTCGCAGGCAGGTCAGCCGGGCTGGTTGACCACGTCGGTCAGTAAGCCGGAGATCATCAGCCACATGGGTGCGCTGTTGGTGGAGTCGCCGAAGCTGTTTGCCAGTCGGCGTCTGCTGGGCGAGTGCAGGACGTTCGTGGCGATGGAGGGCGGCAGGACTGGCGCGGTCAGCGGAGCGCATGACGATTGCGTGATGGCCATGGCGATTGCACAGGCGGTACGAGCGGAGATGATGGTGAAGAAGAGATAAAGATGATGTCCTGCCGGACGGGCCTCCTGCGCGGAGGGCGGTCACTTCGTGACGTGTGTACCTTGTTGTGGTGATATTGATGGCTGGGGGCCTTCCGCTGGTCGGCAACAATATTTGATCCCGACCAACGGGAGGGCCACCCGAAGGCGTATACAGGTCACGAAGTGACCGCCCTCCGCGCAGGAGGCCCGTCCGGCAGGACACGCGCTGTATTCTGTTCGAGAGGTATTACGGCTTGGCAGTTCTGGCGGTGCAGGCGATTCGAAGGATGCGGGGCGGGGCGCAGAGCCAGTTGATGCTGGGGGCCGACGGCAAGCTGTGGGTGGTGAAGTTTCAGAACAATCCGCAGCACCTGCGCGTGTTGGCGAATGAGCTGATCGCGACTCGCCTGGCCGCTGCAATTGGATTGACCGTGCCGCCGAGCGATGTAGTTGAAGTATCGGAATGGCTCGTTCAGAACGCGCTCGATATGCAGATGGAGCTGAGGCGCGGACGCGAGCGTTTTGTAGCAGGGTTGCAATTCGGTTCGCAGTTTGTCGGTGGTCTGATGCCGGGGCAGGTGGTGGACTATCTGCCCGAGCAGCAGTTGGACGAGGTGAAAAATATCGCGGAGTTTGCCGGCATGTTGTGCATCGATAAGTGGACCGGCAACTGCAACGGGCGGCAGGCAGTGTTTGAACGCAAGCCGCGCGAGCGCAGATATCGCGCCACATTTATTGATCAGGGCTTCTGCTTCAACGCGGGCGAATGGACATTTCCTGACCTGCCGCTACGCGGCGTCTATCAGCGCAACAACGTATATGCGCGGGTGACGGGATGGAAGAGTTTTGAGCCGTGGCTGAGCCGCATCGAGAACATGGACGCAGGCGTGCTGTGGGAGATCGCAGAGGCGGTTCCGCCGGAGTGGTATGGCGGCGATACTGCGGTGATCGAACGCCTGATGGAGCAGATGCTCACGCGGCGGTCGCGGGTGCGTGAGTTGATCGCGTTGTTTCGTGATTCAGATCGAGACCCGTTCCCAATGTGGGATACGGGAAAGAGAATTGTGGTGCCGACACAGTTTGCTGCGGCGGGTGTAGCGAGTAAGTTTGTGATGTAGGGGAGGCTGTTTTGAAGGAACGTTTGCCGTGCGAGTTCTTC
Organism: Edaphobacter dinghuensis; assembly: GCF_014640335.1. NCBI lineage: Bacteria > Pseudomonadati > Acidobacteriota > Terriglobia > Terriglobales > Acidobacteriaceae > Edaphobacter > Edaphobacter dinghuensis. Next base: position 602,371 of record NZ_BMGT01000001.1, read on the forward strand.
CTGGTTCGGTATGTGCCGGATGTGGTGAAGGGCGAGTTTACCAACATCGGTGTTCTGCTGCGCGAGGCGGGCAACGCTGCCGACGGCGCAAAGACCGAGAACGCGGTGGTGCGTTTTACGCGGGACTGGAGCCGGGTTCGGTGCATGGATGCGGACGCCGACATTGGTTTACTGGAGTCGCTCGAAGGCGAGATTGCTGAGCGGCTGCGGATGAGCGCGACCGATCCGAAGCCGGTGCTGGCACTGTTGCAGGACACGCTGTCTAACTCCGTGCAGATCTCGGAGGCGCGGGCCTCGCTGGCCGAGAGTATTCCGGCGGAGTTGGAGCAGTTGATGCGCATGTATGTCGAGCCGCTGAAGGTGAAGCTGGCGCGACAGAGAAGTGGGCGTGCCGTCATCGCAGGCGCGATGCGCAGCGAGTTTGAGCAGGCGGGCGTGTGGGGCATGATGCGCAAGCGGATTGCGGCTTCGCTGTACACGCGAGCGGGCGATCCGATGAAGATCGACTGCGGTTACAGGGCAGATGGAGCGGATGGAATGATCCGAATGTTCCAGGCCGTGTCGCTTGAGGGTGATGTGGAGGCAGCGAAGGGTTTGGCTTATTCTGCTCCGCGACTGCGCGAGGGCGTGCTGCGCGTGGAGAGTGCGCGGCTGGAGTTGACGGCGGTGGTGGAGTCGCCGCGGGCTGTCTCTGATGCAGAAGATGAGGCGATGGAGCGGTATCGGTTTGGCGTCGATGCGATGGAACAGCAGGAGATTCAAGTGGTGACGATCGCAGACCTCGCGCGTGTGGCGGAGATGGCTCGGGCGGAGTTGAGAGTTTAGAAGTTAGTTGATTTTGTAGACAAGCGCAGATTTTGATTTTGAGGCATGGCCCGTGGGCTGTGCCTTTTTCTTTTTAACGCAGACGAAAAGAGAGAGGTGAGGCATGGGAGTTCGTTCGATGGTGAAGGATGTGTGGGAGAAGGTGACGGGCGTTGAAGCAGCAGCGGATGCGGCGGTGGGAGAGCGCAAGACGACGATGCTGCCTTCGATATTGAGCCCGTACAACGTGGTTGGCCGCAACGCGCAGAACGCGCTGCCCAAGCCGACTCCGGCGAACCTGCGCAAGTTTGCGGAGACGCCGGTGGTGCGGCGGGCCATCAACGTGGTGAAGGACAAGATCGCCAGCATGGACTGGCAGGTGCGCGTGCGTCGCGGCTACGACGCTACCGAAGTTGCCGATGCGACGGCGCGGATGAATGCGCTGCGGCTGTGTCTCGAAGAGCCGAATGCTGCGGACAGCTTTCGTGTGTTGTGGGAGCAGGTGCTCGAAGACCTGATCGTCGGCGGCTTTGGCGCGGTGGAGATGGAGGCGACCGGCGATGCGGCGCGGCCGTTTCATCTTTGGGCGGTCGATGGCGCGACGATTCAGATCGACAGCAGGTGGGATGGCGATCCGGCGAAGCCGCGCTATGCGCAGGCTACTGGCCAGTCTATGGGACAGATGGGGCGCGAGAGTTTGATTCCGCTGCTCGACGATGAGCTGATGTATCTGCGGCTCAATCCACGCACGCATACGCCGTTTGGGCTGGGGCGGCTGGAGGTTGCGTTCGAGACGGTGAACCAGTTTTTGAGCGCGAACCGTTATGCGGGGCGACTGGCTTCGAACTCCGTGGTGCAGTATGCGCTGTGGCTGAACGAGGCGACGCCCGAGCAGCATGACCGCCTGATTCGCTGGTGGCAGGATGAGATTGAAGGCACGGGTCGCGTGCCGTTGTTGAGCTGCGAGCAGAAGCCCGAGGTGCTGCGCTTCGCCGGCGGCACCGATGCCGATCTGCGGCTGGCGTGGCAGGAGATGCTGATTCGCCTGATTGCGAATGCGTTTGAGCTGCCGCCGATGCTGCTTGGATTGCAGAGCGATGTGAACCGCTCGACCGCGGGCGAGATGGCCGACGAGGCGTTTCAGAGCGCGATTGTGCCTGTGGCTAAGTTGTTGGCCGAGCACATCACGCGCGATCTGTTTGCGAAGAAGCTGGGATGGCGCGAGTTCGAGTTCTGCTTCAACGATCTGGAGAGCAGGGACGAGACGGAAGAGGTGCAGATACAGACGACGCTGCTGAAGGCGGGCGTGCTGACGATCGACGAAGTGCGGCAGATGCGCGGGCTGGCTCCGCTGACAGCGACTGTGACGCAGGAGGAGGCGCAGTGAAGATCACGATCGACAACCTGGATGGCGCGGGCGCGGTGGACTACAGCAATGCTGTAGCCGCCGACGGCGCGCTGAAGATTGAGCGCACGTTGAATGCTCCTTCGGTGTGCGGCGGGATGTTGGATATCAGCGCAAGCACGCTGGCTGTGCCTGCGCGGCGCGGGCGTGTGGTGGTGACGTCGGATGCGGGAACGGTTTTGTTTACGGGTTATGTTGCGACCGAGCCGGAGCGCGTCTACGCAGGCGTGGCCACGACCGGCGCGGTGTATCGCTATGCGTTCAGCGCGGTGAGCGATGAGTGGCTGCTGGACAAACAGTCGGCGGTGCTGAGCGGAGCCGGGTATGCGCAGCCTGGCGGTACGTTGCTGACGACGCTGACGAATCGCGTAGATGGAGCGTTGTTCACAACGACAGGCGTTCAGAGCGGCCGCAACGTTGGCGTGTTTGAGCCGGCGCAGGCGGCGACGTGGTCTGAGAATGCGGGCTCGCTTGCCAGCGCTACCTATGCGGCGTATCGCGTGGTGAATGGTGCGGTCTCGATGCAACCCGCGGGTGCGGTGACACACGCGTTGAGCGATGGCGACGGCACGTTGCAGATCGCCGCGTTGAAGACAACCTCGGTGAAAGAGCTGGCCAACGACGTGACGCTGAGCGGCGAGATGGAGCCTGCGGCTTATATCAGCGAGACGTTTGCGGGGGACGGAACGACGACGGTGTTTCAACTTTCGCAGACGCCGTTTCGACCGAAGAAGACAGCCAACTCTTCGAACCTGTTGACGGACAGCTTCAACGAAGGCGCGTTCAATACGCGAGTGTGGCAGGTGACCGATCCGGGGGCGCACCTTGGCTTCGGCGCGGCGGGGCTGTCGCTGATGGGCGGCAACGGCTTCGATGGGCAGACGACGTTGACCGCGATTGACGCTGTGGAGCTGGGCGGGACGCTGGTGATCGAGGCGGGCAGTCTGCAACTGACGGCTGGCAGCACCGGCATCGTGTGCGGGTTGTACTCGGGCACTGTCGAAAGCGCGAACTGCTTTGCGGGATACAACGTGCGTCAGAGCGGTGGCGCGACGCTGACGGTTCCGTTTGTGAATGGAGCGGAGGTTGGAACGCCGCTGACTCTGTTGAGCGGCCACACGTATACGCTTCGCATACGGCTACATTGTGTCGAGGCGCAGCGCGTGATGCAGAGCTTCTACGCGATGGTCGATGGCGTGGTGCAGAGCTTCGGCGGTGGCTCAGTGGCAGCACCGATGAGTATTGTGTTTGAGGCGCAGGATCTGGGTGCGGCCTCGAATACACCGGCGACGATACTGTATGACGGCGCGGTGGCGAGCTCGGCGGGGAGCTGCAGCTTTGTCGCGGTGAATAGCGTGCAGTTGTTTGGGTCGATGGGTTACTGCCGGTTGACGCAGACGGGCTCGGCCTGGGTGGTGAGCACGCTGGCTAATGGAACGAAGTTTACCCGGCTGATCGGCAAGGCGGGTGAGGGCGTTGACTGTACGGTATCTGCTACCGGAAAGGTTACATTTTTGGCGGGGCGTGTTCCTGTGACTGGAGAACTTGTAACTGTTCTGTATCGCGGCGAGCAGCGGGCGGTGGCTCGGCTGGAGAACGCGGCGAGTGTGGCCGCCGAGGCAGCGGGCAACATGCCGGGGACGGCGCAGTGGCTGGGCAAGGCGGTCTCGCCTGCGGCGCGCAGCTCTGCAGATTGCGAAAATGCGGCGCTGGCTGTGCTCAGTTTTTCGACCAGCAGGGCTGCGGCGGTGTCGGGGACTTACATCGCGGTGAATCCTGCAGACGTTTGGCCGGGAGATGTGCTGGCGATCACGAGTGGGGGCACGACCATGAGCGTGATTGCGCGGCGCGTGGAGATCGTCGATGGCGCAGCGTGGCCTGAAGTGATGACCTATCGCATCGCGTTTGCGAATGACTGGGCCGAGGGGCTGGGAGTGAAGCTGTCGGAGGCGATTGCTGCCGATGCCTTTTTGCCGCAGACGGCGCTTACCGCTGCTGGCAACGTACTTCAGAATCTGCAGCAGTTGCAGGTGGTGAGTGCGACGGGAACGGCGCTTCAGATTGACGCTGGCGTGGCTGCGCCTGCGGGTGGTGGCTTCGAGGTGCGGCGGCGCGACTGGGATTTTGGTCCGAGTGTGGACCAGGATTTGGTGCTGCGCAGTCCGGTGCGGAATTTTTCGATTCCGCGTGAGGCGCAAATCGAGCGGTACTACGTGCGGATGTACGACGGCTCGACGCCGCCAGTGTATTCGCGTTTTTCGAGTGCGGTGTTTACGGATCTGCCGGTCGGATCATAAAGGGGGTGGGTGATGACGGAGTTTGAAGCACAGGTTTTGGCTGACCTTAGCGTTTTGAAGAGTCAGATGCAGCAGGTCATGGGGATCGGTCAGCCGGGGAGGCTGACGCAACTGGAGGAGCGTGTGGAGCGGCACGAGCGCAGCGTGCAGCGGATGCGGGGGTTGTTTACGGCTGCGGGTGGGCTGGTGACGGTCGCGCAGGTTGTGGTGGATTATTTTCGCCGCTGAGGGAGATGTGCTGCGGCCGGGAGAACGCGCTTTTGCGGGGTAAAGCGTGGCAAAACGTATAATCGAGGTCTATGAGTGCCGAGCCATTGGTTGGAGTTGTGATGGGAAGCCGCAATGATTATGCGGTGATGAAGAGTGCTGTCGAGATGCTGAAGGAGTTTGGCGTGCCGCACGAGGTGCGCGTGGTTTCGGCGCACCGCACGCCCGATCTGCTGTTTGAGTACGCCGATGCGGCGGTGGGACGCGGCTTGCGCGCCATCATCGCGGGCGCGGGCGGCGCGGCGCATCTGCCGGGAATGCTGGCGGCGAAGACCGTGGTTCCGGTGCTGGGCGTGCCGATTGCGGCGACGGCGCTGCAGGGGCAGGATTCGCTGTTAAGTATTGTGCAGATGCCGAAGGGGATTCCTGTAGCCACGTTGGCGATTGGTGCGGCGGGTGCGGCGAACGCGGGCCTGCTGGCCGTGGCGATGCTTGCAACGACCGATCCGGCGCTGCGTGTGAAGCTGGTGGAGTGGCGCGCGTCGCGGCGCGACGAGGTGTTGGCGCAGGTGGTTGGCGAAGATGAGGCGGGCGCGTGAGCTTGGCTGAGTCGCAGAAAAAACTACAGGCGGCGCAGCCGATTCTTCCCGGCGCGACGATTGGCATCTTCGGCGGTGGGCAGCTTGGCCGCATGACGGCGATGGCGGCGCGGGCGATGGGGTATCGCATTACGGTGCTCGATCCGGACCCGGCTTGTCCGGCGCGGTTTGTGGTCGATAGCTGCATCGAGGCTGGGTGGGATGATGCACGTGAGGCCGCGAATCTAGCGCGTGGATGCGATGTGGTGACGCTCGAGATTGAACAGATCGCGCCAGCGAGCATGGAGGCGGCGGCGAAGTTTGCGCCGGTGCGTCCGGGCGGCGCGATGCTAGCCATTATTCAGGACAGGATTCGGCAGAAGGACTGGCTGCGGGAGAAGGGATTTCCTATCGGCGAGTATCGCGCGGTGCGGTCGGTCGACGATCTGCGTAAGGCGATCAGCGAGCTGGGCGGCAGATGTTTCTGCAAGAGCGCGACCGGCGGCTACGATGGGCGCGGTCAGGGCAAGGTTGGCTTCAACGCCGGTGCTTCGTTTGAAGACGAGGTGCGCGGCGCGTGGGCCGCGCTGGGCGAAGGGCCGGGCGTGGCGGAGAAGGCGATTGAGCTGGAACGCGAGATCTCGGTGATGGTGGCGCGTGCTCCCAACGGCGAGGTTAAGGTTTTTCCGACGGCGTGGAATCACCACGAAGACCAGATTCTGGCGTGGAGCGCGATGCCTGCTCCGGTGCCTGCGGCGATGGAGGCCGAGGCGCGAAGGCTGGCCGAGGCGATTGCCGATGCGTTTGAGCTGGAGGGCGTGCTGGCGGTGGAGATGTTCTGTACGAAGGACGGCAAGCTGCTTGTGAACGAGCTGGCTCCGCGACCGCATAATAGCTATCACGCGAGTGAGCGGGCGTGCGTGACCAGCCAGTTCGAGCAACTGGTACGTGCGGTGTGCGATCTTCCGCTGGGCGAGGTGGAGATTGTGCAGCCTGCCGCGATTGCGAATCTGCTGGGCGAGGTATGGCTGAACGCGGATGGCTCGGCGCGTGAGCCGCACTTTGATGCAGCGCTGGCGGTGCCGGGGGTGAGGCTGCATCTGTATGAGAAGCACAAGCCGCGCAAGGGGCGGAAGATGGGGCACCTGTCTGCCGTGGGCAAGACTGCGGAAGAGGCTGTGGAGCTGGTGCTGAAGGCGAAGGCGCTGCTGTAGCGAATCAGTAATTCGTGAGGATCGCGTCTTACGTTTGTTTCGATAGAGTCTGCGTTGCGGTGTAATAATTCGCGCATGCCGGAGTATGCAAAGGACGTGATGCTGGCGCTGCTGGGCGCATCGGTGGGGCTGGCGGGATTGTTGCTGGTTGTCGCAGGCTTTGTCTTCGCGCAGGCGGGAAGCTTTCCGCCGGAGACGACCGACGACGAGACGATTGAGCGGTATGAGTTAGCCGGCAAGATCGGTCTGGTACCCTTCGGCCTATCGCTTGCGGAAGCAGGTCTTTGCCTGATATGGCTGTTACAGCCTTCTCCTTCTGTCTATACCACGGCAGTCACGTGGTTTTTCGTGTTGCTGGTTCTGACCGCGTTGTATGGTTTTGTTCTGTTATTGCGCTATCTCTAACCTATGAGCTTAGATACCGAGAAGTTACATCGATTGACTGGCAAGCAGTTCGACAAGCTCTACAGTCAGAACGCGGCGAAGTATACGGAGATGGCGCAGAAGGCGCTGGCCTATGCGCAGACCTGCATTCCCGCAGGGGAAAAGGTTCGGCCCGGAGATGTGGTGTCGGTGATTCAGAACGCCGTGCGCATCGATCCGACGTTTGAGAGGCATCTGAAGGATAAGAAGCTGAAGCAGCGTTTCTGGCTGGCGTGGTTTGCGGAGTACATTGTGGAGCAGGTGTTTCCGCAGCCGGAGCTGATGAATCCGCAGCCAAAGAAGCAGGGAGGATAACGATGTCGAAGACAGAGGCAAATGAGACTGCCACACGCTACATGCAGGAGCAGGCCGAGATTATGAAGAAGTATGGAGACGCGCCGAAGCTCTCCGGCCCGGACTATCAGGCTGCGATTGCGGCGGTAACTCGCACCTTTCGGCTGATTGGCGCTAAAGCGAAGTAGAATATGCTGCCTGATCTGCATAAGCGATAGGATTTCAGACGAGTCTGTTTGAATTATTGCGGCAGCACGTCCCAGGCATTTTGATGTGGGAAAGCTAACGCCCAGAGAAATCCGGTTACCGGGTAGTTATCGGCTCGTTTCAAGCGATTTAGTTCACTTTCGATGAGCTTCGTTGCATCTGGTTGCGTCATAACGAAGAACTGGTTCGGCTCGCCCGTAGGCACGTAGGCAAGAATATAGAAGAGATTCGCGCGTGGAAGCTTTCGCTTTATGAGCCATGGATTTTTTCGATAAAGTCCCTTGACGTCAACTAAAAACATCTCTTTCTTAATCGGACTCACCACCATGAGATCCGCTACTGGCGTCGTATGTCCCGAGGTAAAAGCGACTTCATAGCCACGCTTGCACAGCTCACTCGCTACGGCGAATTGTGCGGCCCATTGAGTTTGGTGGCTGCGAGCTTTAGCACCAATTACCTTTTCCGGGTTCTCTATAAAGTCCATGTTGCCGTTCCTTTACATCAGCAAAACGGCATCCTTTCGGATGCCGTATTTCTTAGCCATGAAGTTGAGTAACTACCCGATGTCTTCGTTCCAGTTTTCGAGGTAGGCCTTGAAGTCGGACATGAATTTGCCGGCGTCGGCTCCGTCGACGATGCGGTGGTCGAAGCCCAGGGTGAAGCGCTGGATCGAGCGGATGGCGATGACGTCGTTGCCGTCCTTGTCGGTGAGCACTTCGGCTTCTTTGTTGAGGCCGCCGATGCCGAGGATGGCGCTCTGCGGCTGGTTGATGATCGGGGTGCCGAACTGCTCGCCGAAGATGCCGGAGTTGGTGAGCGTGAAGGTGCCGCCGGAGATCTCGTCGGGGGCGAGCTTCTTGCCGCGGGCGCGCTCGGCTACATCGACGATGCCGCGCGCGATGCCGAGGAAGTTCTTCTCTTCGGTCTGCTTGAGGACGGGGACGATGAGGCCCCAGTCGAGCGCGACGGCGATGCCGATGTTGATGTTCTTGTTGTAGCGGACGGCGTCGCCTTCGATGGCCGCGTTGACGATGGGGTGCTTGCGCAGGGCCACGATCGCGGCGCGGGTGATGAAGGGCATGTAGGTCAGCTTGACGCCGTTACGCTGCTCGTACTTCGACTTCTCTTTTTCGCGCAGCTTGACGATGCGGGTCATATCGACCTTGAACACCGTGTGGACGTGCGGGCTGGTGCGCTTGGATTCGACCATGCGCTGCGCGATGATGGAGCGCATCTTCGACATGGGGACGAGCTCGCCGGGCTGCGGCTGCGCGACTGCCGGTGCGGGCTTGGAGGCTGCTGCCGGTGCGGCGGCTGCCGGTGCAGGCTTGGCGCCGCCTTCGAGGTGGCCGAGGATGTCGGTCTTGGTGATGCGGCCCGAGGAGCCGGTGCCGGAGACCTGGGTGAGATCGAGGTTGTTGTCTTTGGCGATCTTGCGGACGAGCGGCGAGGAGCGGACGCCTTCGGTCGAGACAGAGGGCGATGCTGCGGCTGCAGCCGGTGCCGGTGCGGCGGGGGCTGCTGCGGCAGGCGCTGGAGCAGAGGCTGCGGGTGCTGCGGCGGCCTTACCGGCTGCGCCGCCGATGACGGCGACCACGGTGTTGATGCCGACGGTCTTGCCTTCGCCGATCTTGATCTCGGTGAGAGTTCCGGCTACGGGCGAGGGGATCTCTGCATCGACCTTGTCGGTGGAGATTTCGAAGATGGGCTCGTCGCGCTGGACGGTGTCGCCGACCTTCTTGAGCCACTTGGTGATGGTGCCTTCGGTGATGGACTCGCCCATCTGCGGCATCAGAACTTCGGTGCCGGGGCCTGCGGCGGCTGGAGCTTCAGCAGCGGGAGCCGGTGTGGCTGCAGCGGCAGGAGCGGCGGCGGCTGGCTCGGATTTTGCAGCAGGAGCAGCGGCGGCGGCTCCGTTACCGCCTTCGGCGATGGTGGCGACGACGGTGTTGATGCCGACGGTCGCGCCTTCGGTGACCTTGATCTCGGAGAGGGTGCCGGCTACGGGCGAGGGGATCTCGGCGTCGACCTTGTCGGTCGAAATTTCGAAGAGCGGCTCGTCGCGCTGGACGGTGTCGCCGGGCTTCTTGAGCCACTTGGTGATGGTGCCTTCGGTGATGGATTCGCCCATCTGGGGCATAACTACGTCAGTCGGCATGAAGGTTCCTTATGGTGTTACCGGGTGCTGGTTATATTGCTGCGCACCTTGGATTATAAGACTGCGCATTGAAAACTGGCATGTTTAGCCGATAATCGGCGGTCACCGCGCTTATAAAGCACGGTTATTTTTAAGAGATTTTCATCGGGCAAAACTCGTGCCGTTCGATACAGATAAAACGCTACTCCGGGATCATCCCGATGGTGCCGAGCCATGTCTCCACCAGCTCGGGCCATCGCGTCGCCGGAAGCTTGGTGCGGCGCAGGCCGAAGGCGTGGCCGCCGTGGGCGTAGAGGTGCATCTCGACGGGGACTTTGGCGTTCTTCAGCGCGATGTAGTAGCTCAGCGAGTCGTTGACGTTGTCCACGTTGTCGTCCTCGTTCTGGAGCAGGAACGTAGGCGGCGTCTGGCTGGTGACAGGAATTTCGGGGTTCAGCGAAAGATCCTTATCGGCGTTCGCTGGATGAGGAACCGCAAACTTTTTGGTGCCTTGCCTGGCATCCCATTCGGCGGCGGAAAGCGACAGATGCCCCGGATAGACAGGCACGGCGAAGTCCGGGCGGCAGCTTTCTTTGTCGGCGGCATCGACCGCGGGGTATAAACGCTTCGCGTAGTGGGTGCTGATCGCTGCCACCAGATGGCCGCCCGCTGAAAATCCAAGCACGCCGATCTTGTGCGGATCGATGTGCCACTCGGCGGCGTGAAAGCGCACCAGCCCTAGCGTTCTCTGCGCGTCTTCAAGCGCCATGGGCGACTCCGGATACGGTCCGGATTTCGGGTACGGTCCAACATCTGTCACGCGGTACTTGAGCAAGACGCAGGTAATTCCTTTGGCGGTGAGCCAGTCACAGACCTCTGTGCCTTCAAGGTCGATAGCCAGAATCTGATAGCCGCCACCGGGAAAGACGACGACTGCCGCGCCCGTATTTTTTCCTGTTGGCGAGTAGACGGTCATCGTGGGCCGCGTGACGTTTTCCACGGCGACCCATGGTTTGCCCGCGACCAGCTCCTTTGTGACCGCTTCCATGGTCTCCGGTCCCTTGGTTAGCTGCGGATCGGGAGCCGCCCCCGGCCAGATCGGAATCTGCGTATGGCCCGGCGTGGGCTGCCAGGTGGGGGTTTGTGCGTTGAGAGCGCTGAACGCGAACATCATGCAGAGGGTAAGGAGGAGGGTCTTGGTCACAGTCACCACAGGGTAAGGGTGCGCGGGGCTGTGCATCGTGAGGATTTCCGGGGAGTGCTTGCAACGGCAACAGCAGTTCTTAAACTGCTTCGCGCGTGGCCGGGTCGGCTGGGTGAAGCAGTTCTTCGAGCGATTCGCTCCAGAGGATTTGCCGCTCGAAGATGCGGCCGAAGTTGCGGGCGGCGGAGTGGATGGCCTGCTCCATGGTGGGGGGCGTGTCGGTCTCGAGTTCGAGGCTGGTGACGGCGCGGTCGGTGATGCCGCAGGGGACGATCCAGTCGAAGTCGCGGAGGTCGGTGGTGACGTTGAGGGCGAAGCCGTGCGAGGTGACTCCCTGCGAGACGTGGACGCCGATGGCGGCGACTTTTTTCTCCTGAATGCTGCCGCCGGGGATGGTCCAGACGCCGGTGAGTTTGGGGATGCGCTGCGCCATGACGCCGAAGTCGCCGCAGGTGCGGATGAGGACCTCTTCGAGCAGGCGGACGTAGTCGACGGGGCCGAGGTGTGGGCCCTTCTTTCCGGGGAGATCGCCGCGCAGGTCGATGATGGGGTAGCCGACGAGCTGGCCGGGGCCGTGGTAGGTGACGTCGCCGCCGCGATTGATCTCGTGCAGCTCGATGCCGCGCTGGGCGAGGAAGTCGTCGCTGGCGAGGACGTTGGAGCGGACGGAGTTGCGGCCGAGGGTGAGCACGGGTGGGTGCTCGAGCAGGAGGAGGGTGTCGCCGATGAGGTTCTGCTTGCGCGCGGTGACGACCTGCTGCTGGATGGCGAGGCCTTCTGCGTAGGGGATGCGGCCGAGATGGAGGAGGTGGATGTACATCAGTTCTTTACAAGCGGATTGCGCCAGCGCAGACCGGGAAAGCGGGCGAAGTCGCGGTCGTTGGTCTGCAGCTCGCCGCCATATTCCATGGTAATCGCAGCGATCTGGGCGTCGGTCACGAGCCGCCCCGACGCGTGGCCTTCCAGCAGCATTCGCTGAAACATCGGCCAGTGGCGCTCGCCGGGGGTAAGCAGACGGACCTGCGGGAGACTGAGCCATTCCTCCACGGTCTCGACTGCTTCGTGCAGGGTGAAACAGCCGCTTCGCAGGCCCGGCTGCGTCATGATGCGGAGAAAGGCGGAGATGCTCTGAAGAGGAAGGCCGACGGGATCGGAGGCAGAGAAGATCTTCTCCAGATAAGCGCGTGCCGGACGGTGCTGAGCTGAGTCGGCGTCGTAGGCGTAGAGAAGGATGTTGGCATCGAGAACGATCATCGATGCGATGGCCCTTCGAGCATCTCGATCAGCTCGGCGACGCTGCCGGAGGTCCATTCAGGCGGCAATCCGACCTTTTTGGGCTTGACGCGAAAGGGGCGCGGCTTGACCGGCGCGGCGGCCTGTTGCAACCCGGAGCGAAGGAGCTGATTCACCGTCTGCTTCAGGGGCTGGCCGGTGCGGCGTATCTCCTTTTCGAGGAGGGTTGCTACGTCGTCGTCGATGGTCAAGGTGGTTCGCACATCATGATGTTTTCAGGAAAGCATCATGATGTCAATATCGCCTCTCAACCGGACAACCTACTTGTCTAATGTCCAGCCGTACATGATCTTTAGTTCCGCCGTACGGTGGCGGGTAACCGCTTCTATACAGGCTGCACGAACGGTCGGTCCGGCACTTGCACCACCATATAGATCGTATTCTGCCCTGCAATTCGCATCACGGAACTGCACCCAAAGTCGTTGTGCCGCTTGCAGGTTTTTCCGATTCTCTGGGTCCAAGTGGGTTATGAGCTTTCCGTAAAACGAATTCAGATCTCTATCTGCGATCTGGGATGCTGTTATGAAGCACTGAGTCTCTGATGAATTTGGACCTATTGACTGGCATGGGTTTCCAGGGACATTCATATGTTGAGCCATACTGTTCCGAACACCAGAATCGGCGAAGAGCAATACCAAAAGAAGAGTAGCCGCGGGACTCAATTTCATTGGGTCATCGTATCTCAACATGACGCCTAATACAGGGGTCTCTCCACTGCGCTTCGCTCCGGTCAAGATGACGTAGTTTGGTCGTTAGCCTGTGCTTTTAAAAGCAAAAGCCCGGTCTGTATTGACCGGGCTTTCATTCATAGCAATACAGCTATTACACGTTGATGGCCATGCCCTCTACGCTCGAGAAGGCGTCGAGCAGGCTTTCCGACAGCGTGGGGTGGGCGTGGATGGTGAACATCATCTCTTCGACCGTGGCTTCGAGCTCTAGCGCGGTGACGCACTCGGCGATCAGCTCGGTGGCGTTGGGGCCGATGATGTGGACGCCGAGGATCTCGCCGTACTTCGCGTCGGAGACGACCTTGACGAAGCCGTCGTGCGAGTCGAGGATCGTCGCCTTGGAGTTGCCGACAAACGGGAACTTGCCCACCTTGACCTGGTAGCCCGCTTCCTTTGCCTTGGCTTCCGTCAGGCCGACGCTGCCGATCTGCGGGTCGCAGTAGGTGCAGCCGGGGATGCGGCCACGGTTGACGGCGCGGGCGTATTTGCCTGCAAGTTTGGCCGCGACGACGAGGCCGGCCATCGCGCCAACGTGCGCGAGCTGGGGCAGGCCGCCGACGATGTCGCCGATGGCGTAGACGCCGGGCTCGGTGGTCTCCATCCACTCGTTGGTCATGATGAAGCCGCGGTCGGGGGTGATCTTGGTCTTGTCGAGGCCGACGTCGGTGGTGCGCGGGGCGCGGCCTACGGCGACGAGGACCTTCTCTGCCGACTTGATCTCGCCCTTGCCGTCGGACTTGGTGAAGTGGACGTTGACGCCGTCCTTGGTCTTCTCGATCTTGTCGACCTTGGCGGAGACGTGGACGTCGATGCCCCGCTTCTTGAAGAGGCGAAGCAGCTCTTTGCTGACGTCTTCGTCTTCAGCCGGGACGATGCGTGGCAAGGCCTCGATGACGGTGACTTCGGTGCCGAAGCTCTTGAAGATGGAGGCGAACTCGACGCCGACTGCGCCCGAGCCGATGACGACCAGCGACTTGGGCTGCTTGTCGATGGAGAGCATCTCGATGTTGGTGAGGATGGTGTTGTCGGCCTTGTAGCCGGGCAACATGCGCGCGTCGGAGCCGGTGGCGAGAACGACCTTCTTCGCCTTGACGGTCTCTTTTTTGCCAGCCTTGTCGACCTCGACGGAGAAGACGCCTTCTTTTGCGGGACCGGTGAGGCGGCCGTAGCCGTTGACGACGGTGACCTTGTTCTTCTTCATCAGGAAGTCGAGGCCCTTGGTGTGCTTGGCGATGATCTCGTTCTTGCGGACGAGCACGTTCTTCCAGTTGAGCTTGGGGGCGCTGACGCCGTCGATGCCGTACTGCTCGGCGTGCTTGAGGTGGTCCCAGACCTCGGCGGCGAAGAGGATCGCCTTGGTGGGGATGCAGCCGACGTGCAGGCAGGTGCCGCCCAGCTTGTCGGTTGACTCGACCAGCGCGGTCTTCAGTCCATACTGCCCGGCGCGGATGGCGCAGGTATAGCCTGCGGGGCCGCCGCCAATCACTACAAGGTCATAAATCGTATCTGCCAAGGGTTTGCTCCATTTCCTGTGCTTTGCCAAACACTTTATCTTACCTCCGAGGGTTGCGATGGCCCGTTAATCGGCCTTGCACGGGCGAATATCGCAATCTGCGGGCGGTTAGAGGCTCACGGAGATTAGATGCCTTGGAGGGTGGGTGGACTCTCCTGGGCGGTTGTGGCTGGGCCAAGGCTAAAGGCAAATACAGGGGTCTCTCCACTGCGGCTTCGCCTTCGGTCGAGATGACGTGCTTTTGTGGCGATTCGGATTCAAGGTGTGGTCGACTGGAAGAGGGCCATCTCGGCCTGGCGGCGGGCGAGCAGGCCGGGGACGACGACTCCGCCGGCGTGGTCCCACAGGAGGAACTGCGGGGCGGCGAGGTCGAATTGGCCTGCGTTGATGTAGCGCAGCAGGGTGGAGCTGAGCAGGCTGCCGCAGCCCAGGTTGAAGACGAAGTCGACCAGCGCGTCGAACTGGCTCTGGGCGATGTTGGAGGTGACGGCGCGGTTGACACAGGTGACTGCGGCGGCGACGTCGCTGTGCAGCAGCGTGTCGGCCTGGTCTTCGGTGATGGTCATGCCGCCGTGGACCTCGCCGCCGGTGTGGCCGTAACCGATGGTCCAGACGCCGACCTGGTCCTGATAGGCGGTCAGGCGCAGGCCCTCGAATTGTTTGGTCAGAGCGAACCCGGCATCGCTGTAGGTGAAGTTGCACATAGTTGCATTGCCTCGCTTTCGTGGATTGTGCTCCATTGCAATATCAGTGAGTTAAAAACCAAGGCCCAGCGAAATGCTGGGCCCGGGAGTTCTTTGTCTACTGCTTTAAGTCTAGAGAATGGAGCATAACTCACCTGCAGTTTTTTGCGGCAATATTTTTTGCGGGTAAATGGCTGTAGCTGCGCTGGTTATGCGGTTTCGGCCGAATGGCAGGGGCTTGACATGCGATTTTGCTGGAGTTTTTTAGATCTCCCGTCAAAACTTCCGCTGAGTCAATGAGTTGCCGGATGGATCAGCCCAACAGCTTCGCGGCGTCTTTGGCGAAATAGGTGACGATGAAGTCGGCTCCGGCGCGGCGGATGGAGAGGAGGGATTCCATCATGGCGCGTTCGGGTTCGAGCCAGCCGCGCTGGAAGGCCGCGTGGAGCATGGAGAACTCGCCTGAGACCTGATACGCGCCCATGGGCAGGTCGAAGCGCTGGCGTGCCTCGCGGATGACGTCGAGGTAGGGCATGGCGGGCTTCATCAGCAGCATGTCGGCGCCTTCGACAATATCGAGCTCGATCTCGCGCATGGCCTCGCGCAGGTTGGCTCCGTCCATCTGGTAGCTGCGGCGGTCGCCGAACTGGGGGGCGGAGTCGGCTGCCTCGCGGAAGGGGCCGTAGAAGGCGGAGGCGAACTTGGAGGCGTAGCTGAGGATGGGCGTCTGCTGATGGCCGTCGGCGTCGAGTGCTTCGCGGATGGCGGCGATGCGGCCGTCCATCATGTCGCTGGGGGCGACGATGTCGGCACCGGCGGCGGCGAGTGAGGCGGCGGTTTTGGCGATGAGGGCTACGCTGGAGTCGTTCTCGATCTCATAGTGGTCGCCGTCTCTTGCGACGATGCCGCAGTGGCCGTGCGAGGTGTACTCGCAGAGGCAGACGTCGGCTATCTGCACGAGTGAGTCTAGTTTGCGGTTGGATTTGAAGGCTCGGAGCGCGGTCTGCACGATGCCGTCGGCGGCCCAGGCTCCCGTGGCTTGCTCGTCTTTTTCTGCGGGGAGTCCGAAGAGGAGAAGGCCGCCGATGCCGAGCGCGGCGCAGGCTTCGGCTTCTTTGACGGCCTCGTCGATGGAGAGATTGAAGCAGCCGGGCATGGAGCTGATCTCTTTGCGGACGCCTTCGCCGGGGCAGATGAAGAGCGGGTAGATGAAGGCTCCGGGGTGCAGGTGGGTCTCGCGGACGAGCGAGCGGATGGCGTCGGTGCGGCGCAGGCGGCGCATACGCGTGGCGGGAAAGTTCATGGGTTTAGTTTACTTCTGCGCGGGTTGGTGGGGTGTTAGAACAGGCAACGGCAACAACAACGGCGAAATACAGGGGTCTCTCCACTGCGGCTTCGCCTTCGGTCGAGATGACGTGCTTTTGTGGTGGTTCAACCCATGTCCCAAAAGCGGGACATGGGGCACCCGGCTTTGGTTGAGATGACGTGATTTTGCGGTGACGATGAACAGCGTTTAGAGACGGCCAGCGATGGTGTCGTACTCCATGCCTGACTCTGCCGGGACGAGCACCCAGAGCGTGTAGATGCCGAGTGCGGTGCCGAAGGGGAACTTGAACAGGGAGAGGATGGCGACGATGATGCCGACGACTCGCCCCCAGGGCTGGCGCGTCACGAGGCCGAAGGCGACGAGAAACGCCAGCAGGGCTGCGGCGACGGAGACCACGGCGATCAGCGGCAGCAGCGCGGCCATCCACGGTGCAGCGAATGGACCGTGGATGCGCCCACCCCACATCCACGGCTCGCCACCGAAGCTGCGGAAGGTGGCGATGCGCAGGACGAAGATTCCGATGAGCCCGGCGAGGATGCGGTACGCGCCGAAGACGCACCACAGGATGCCGAGGGTTTGCAGGTTTCGCTGCACACGATGCTCGGGCGCTATGGCCAGGGGCGGATAGGGCGACGGATACGCGGGTGGTGGCGGCGGAGTGGGAGCGGCGATCTGCGCTCCGCATCGGGGGCAAAAGTGGACCTCTGCTGTGACTGGATTACCGCATGCCTGACAGACCATTCGACACCTCCCGGTGATGGGCCGTGACTGCTGACAACCGATGGTACGCATGCTCCGCGCTGGCGGTTCCATGGGCGATTGCGATGTCCGCTTTCGAGCGCGGTTACGATAATAGACGTGACTTCGTCCGATTTGTTTCCGAAGATTCCTTCGCCGCTGCCTGAGACGAGCGCTGCCGCGCTGGAGTGGCCGCGTCTGCGCGAGGCGATTGCTGGCCGTACCTTTTCGCCGCTGGGCCGCGCCTGGGTGCTGGCGCTTGAGCCTTCCGCTGACCTGGCGTGGATTGAGGAGCAGCAGCAGCGGACCGAAGAGATGCGGAAGATGCTGGCGGGTGGCGGCAGCTTTGATTTTCATGGGTTGTTCGATCCGACGACGCTGCTCGATCAGGCGCGGATTGACGGTGCAGCGCTGGAGGGCATGGAGATTGCCAGTCTGCTGAATGTTGTGGAGCGCGTGGCTGCGTGGCGCAACGTGATCGATCCGCCTGCGAATGGGGCGCGGTATCACTGGCCGGGGATTGCTGCGTTGTCTTCGCCGCTGGTCGATTATGACTTTGCGCCGTTGTTGCGGATGCTGCGGGGAAAGATCGAGCCGGACGGATCGCTGAATGACGATGCTTCGCCGGAGCTGCGTCGGATTCGTCGTGCGATGGAGCGGCAGCATCGAGCGATTGAAGAGAGTTTGCGGAGGTCGCTGCGGTCGCTGACCGAGGGCGGAAGCACGCAGGACGATCTGATCACGATTCGCGGCGAGCGGTTTGTGATTCCGGTGAAGGCGGAGTTCAAGCGCAAGGTGCCGGGCGTGGTGCATGGCTCTTCGTCGTCGGGGCAGACGGTGTTTGTGGAGCCGCTGGAGACGATTGAGCAGAACAATGAACTGGTGCGGCTGCTCGATGAAGAGCAGGCGGAGATTCATCGCATCCTCGTGGCGATGACGCGGGCGCTGGGTGAGAATGCGGCGGCGATTCACCTGGGTACGTGCATTCTTGCCGAGGTGGAGGCGCATGTGGCGCGGGCGCGGTTCGCGGAGACGCTCAACTGCGTTCGGCCTGTGTTTGCGGCGAACGTTGCAGAGGCGAAATACAGGGGTCTCTCCACTTCGCTTCGCTTCGGTCGAGATGACGTGGGGGTTGGGGTTGAGCGAGAGGAGGGAGAACTGTCGCTGATGGCGGCGCGACATCCGCTGCTTGAGCTGCGCATGAGAGCCGAGGCGCATGAGCGTGGTGATGAACCGAAGACGCCGGTTCCTTTGACGATTGTTCTTCCGGCGGCGACGAAGCAGTTGATCATCAGCGGGCCGAACACGGGTGGCAAGACGGTGTCGCTGAAGACGCTGGGGCTGCTGGCGCTGATGGCGCAGGCGGGGATTCCGGTTCCGGCGGAGGAGGCGACGCTTCCTCTCTTCACCAGTGTTTATGCGGACATCGGCGATGCGCAGTCGATCGAGCGTAATCTTTCTAGCTTCTCCGCGCATGTCGTTAATCTTGATCGCATCTCGCGCGAGGCCACGGCGTCGTCGCTGGTGCTGCTCGATGAGCTTGGCTCGGCGACCGATCCTGAAGAGGGCGCGGCGCTGGCGGTTGCTGTGGCCTCGCATTTTCTTGCGGCGCAGGTGTGGTGCTGCATCACGACGCACCTTACTTCGTTGAAGGTCTATGCCGCCAATCATGCGGGTGTGTTGAACGCTGCCGTGGGCTTCGATCAGGAGACGCTGACGCCGACGTATGAGCTACGGCTGGGTGTACCGGGAGCTTCGGCTGGATTGAATATCGCTGCGCGGCTGGGGCTTTCGCCGGAGATCATTGCGGCGGCGCGTGCGCAGATGACCACGCAGACCGCGGACATCGGCGCGTTTCTCGATCAGCTTCACGATCAGCTCACTGCTGCCGGTGCGGAGCGCGAGGCGCTGCGGCGGCGCGAGCAGGAGATTGCGCGGCAGCGTGTGCGGCTCGAGACCGAGGGCCGTGCCGAGCAGAAGGCACGCACGAAGGAGCTTGAGGTCAAGCTGGGATCGCTGATAGAGGACTTTGCCTACCAGATGCGCGAGACGGTGAAGGCCATCGACGACAAGGCGGCTGCGCAGAAGATTGCGCGCGACTCGGCGGCGCGTTTGGCGCGGCTGCGGCGCGAGTTTTCGGAGCAGTTCAACTCGACCGTGGTGGCACACAATACGGGAGCGGACAGGAACGATCCGGCTGCGCAGCCGCATGTGCCGAAGGGCATCAAGGTGGGCGACCTGGTGAAGCTGAAGTCGCTGGGCAGACAGGCGCGGGTGGACCGCGTGGTTGATGCGAAGACGTTTGAGGTTTCCATCGGCCCGATGAAGATGCGTGCGAGCGTGGACGATATCGCCGCGGTGGAGTCGGTGAAAGTAGTGACTCCGCTGGAGGCTGCGCGCAGGCGCGGCAACGTGACCGTCGCGACCAGCAACGACCCCGATTACATGTCGTCGGAGATTAATGTGATTGGACGCACGGCGGATGAGGCGCACGATGAGGTGGAGCGCTTTCTGGACCGTGCGTTTCTGACCGGGCTGCCGCGCATCCGGATCGTCCACGGCACCGGCATGGGTGTGTTGCGGCGCACGCTGCGCGAGTTTCTGCGCGGGCATCCGCACGTCACCACTGTTACCGAACCGCCGCAGAATGAGGGCGGTCAGGGCGCGACCGTGGTGGAGCTGCGGCAATAAGGAACTTTGGTTGTATCGATCTGGCTCGATAGTTGTATCAATTTGCCCTTGATCATTGCCATATCAATAAATCGAGTTTCGCTGCGTCAATAATGGGTGAAGCCTCGTCAATAATGTTGACCCCGCCGAATTGCTGCGCTTCAAAGTGCGATAATAAAGGCTGCCACGAAGACTGCCTTGGGCATTTTTTTTAGGATTCGATTTACTCTATGACGAGTCAAGCCCAGGAAAGCGCGGTCATCACCGCGCCTGAAAACGGTTCCGCATTACCAGTTCCCTTCGCAGTCCGGCTGCGCGCCCACATCGCCATCATGCGATTGGACCATTCCATCAAAAATATTTTTCTGCTGCCCGGCATCGTCGTGGCGCTGAGCCTGGTGCGTCCCGGCATTGGACAACTGCGAATGATGCCGATCGTGGTGGGCGTCGTGGCTGTGACGCTGATTGCGTGCAGCAACTATGTGCTGAACGAGCTGCTGGATGCGCCCTTCGACCGGTTGCATCCGCACAAGTGCTCGCGACCGGCGGCGTGCGGGCTGATTGAGCCGGGTGCTGCCTATGCACAGTGGCTGGCGATGATGGTTGTCGGCATGGCGCTGGCTGCGCGGGTGGGACTGCGTTTTGCTGTAGCTGCCGGTGCGTTGTGGCTGATGGGCTGCATCTACAACATTCGTCCGCT
Source organism: Edaphobacter dinghuensis (assembly GCF_014640335.1). Classification (NCBI taxonomy): domain Bacteria; kingdom Pseudomonadati; phylum Acidobacteriota; class Terriglobia; order Terriglobales; family Acidobacteriaceae; genus Edaphobacter; species Edaphobacter dinghuensis. The sequence goes on from NZ_BMGT01000001.1 coordinate 622,793, forward strand.
GCGCACGAAGGACGTCACGTATCTCGACGTGTTAACGGAGTCGTTGAACAACCCGCTGCGCATGCTGCTGGGCTGGTACATGGTCACGCAGGTGATTGTGCCGCCGACGTCGATGCTGTGCGCCTACTGGATGCTGGGCTGCTACTTCATGGGCCTTAAGCGGTTCAGCGAGTTTCGCGAGATCGGATCGCACCAGGGCGCATGCGCGTATCGCAAATCGTTTGAGCACTACAGCGAGCGCAGCCTGCTGGGCTCGGTCGTCTTTTATGCGTCGATGGCCATGATGATGTTCGGCATCTTCGTCGTTCGCTATCGCATCGAGCTGATCCTCGCTTTTCCCTTCATCGCTCTGCTGATGGCGATGTACTTCGACCTCTCGTTTAAACGCAACAGCGCGGCGCAGCATCCGGAGAAGCTGTACCGCGAGCCTTCGCTGATGACGGTGGCGCTGTTTACCTGCGCCATCATGATCGTTCTGCTTAACGTCCATCTCCCCATCGTGGGGCGGATCTTCGCGCCGACGCGATGGTAGCTCGCAGCTTGAAAAGAAACGAGACCATTTCCATTCGCTATCCGTGGCTTCGACTGTTTCTGCTGGCGTGCGTGACGCTGCTGATTCAGGGCTATCACCTGGGGGTCGACGACGGCGAGATCTACATTCCTGCAATTAAAAAAGTTGCGAACCCGAAGCTCTATCCTTTCGGCGCAGAGTTCTTCGAGAGCCACGCGCATATGTCGCTGTTCTCGCCGCTGGTGGGTGAGACGGCGCGACTGCTGCACATCTCGGCCGAATTCGCCGTCTTCTGCTGGTACATCGGCTGCACCTTTCTGATTCTCATCGCGGGCTGGCAGCTGGCGCAGATCTTCTTTCGCACGGTGCGCGCGCAGTGGGGAGCGGTGGCGCTGCTGGCCGCGCTGCTTCCGGTTCCAGTGGCAGGCACGGCGTTGGTGCTCTCGGACAACTACCTTTCGGCGCGGTCGTTCTCTGCACCGTTCGCTCTGCTGGCGATCGGATTTATGTTGCGCGGGCGGCTGCGGATGGCCTTTGTCTGGCTGGTGGTTACAGCACTCTTTCATCCGCAGATGGCGGTCTACTGCGCTGCGTTTCTGATGCTGTATTGGTACTTCGATCGAAGCTCGCAGAACGCAGAGCAGCCGGTGCGACTGTTGGCGATGGCTGCTCCGAGCGCGGGGCTGCTGCACAGCTTCAGCCTGCAGCCGGCGGTGGGCGCGTATCGTGACGTGCTCTACAGCCGTACTTATTTTTTCGCTTACGGCTGGCACTGGTATGAGTGGATCGGTGCGGTTGCGCCGCTGTTGTTGCTGGCGCTGTTCGCATGGCGAACACCACGTGCTGCGTCTGTTGCCATGGCTACTACCAGTCGCGTGCTGATTGTGCTGGGTGCCTTTTCGACCGTGGTCTTCCTCGTCTTTTCGTCGAGCCACCGCTTCGACAACCTCACCCGCGTGCAGCCGATGCGGATGTTCCACCTGGTCTATCTGCTGATGTTCGTGATGCTGGGCGGCGTGATCGGCGAGTATGTGCTGCGGGCGAAGCCGTGGCGATGGATCGCGCTTTTTGTGCCGCTCGCTCTCGGCATGTTTACGCTCGACCGCAGCGAGTATGCGTACAGCCCGCACATCGAGCTGCCGGGGCTGACCGCGGGCAATGCGTGGCTCGAAGCTTTCGCATGGGCGCGCGAGCATACGCCGGTCGATGCGGTCTTCGCGCTCGATCCGGAGTACATGGCGATTCCGGGCGAAGACCTCCACGGCTTTCGTGCGCTGTCCGACCGCAGCATGCTGGCCGACGCTTACAAGGACAGCGGGGCGGTCACCATGTTTCCGCGGCTGCTCGACGACTGGCAGCAGCAGGAACAGATGCTGCGCGGCTGGCGCAGCTTTGGGCCGAGCGACTTCGAACGGCTGGCGCAGATCTCTCCAGTGACGTGGGTGGTTGTTGAGCGGCGACAGGAAGGCGGATTGGATTGCCCTTACAGCAACGCGGCGGTGGCCGTCTGCCGTCTGGCTATAAAGTAATAGAGCATTTTAAAAACTGAAGGCTCAGCAGCGATCTGCACCAGCTAGGTACGGCAAAGACAAAATACAGGGGTCTCTCCACTGCGCTGTGCTCCCTGCACCGACGCTATCCCGGGCAATTGTGCTATTCTCGGCCAAGAGTGGAGCTTTTTCTCAATCTCGTTTGGGCGACGCTATCCATCTTCCTCGTTGCAGGGTGGTTCTGGTCGATCCGCAAAGGGCATATTGAGTTTGATTGGACCACTCTGGTGGCCCTGATGCTGTTGCTAGTGCTGCTGTTCCCGGCCATCTCCATGACCGACGACCGCGCCGCCATGAGCACACCGGTCGAGCTTGACCACATGATGCGAACCGGCGAAGCGCCGCACGGCCAGATCGCGATCTTTGCACTGTTCAGCCTGCTTGGCGCGATCTTTCTGATCCTGCTGAAGATGGCTACACCGCTGTTCTACTCACGCCTGCGCCCACGCATCTTTGCCGAGAGATTATTGGCAGGGTTCATCCGGGCCTTTGGCGTTCGCCCGCCTCCCGTGGCTGGCCTTCTCTCCTGTTAGCGGAAGTTCGTTCCTCATCAACCTGAAAATCTGACACTGAAGGCAGTATGACGCAGAAATTTTTCTACGTGCTGTGCGCCATTTCGATGGCATGGCCGTCTCTCGCAGCTCAATCGCCGTCTCCTTCGCCGCCCGCTGCACCGATTACGCTGCAGCAGGCGGTCGATCGCGCCGTAGCTGACAATCCCTCGCTGGCCTCGGCCCGCGAGCATCTCTCTGCGGTGCGCGCCACCATGCTTACCGCAGAGGCGCGGCAGAATCCGACGCTGACGTTGCTGGGCCAGGGCGTTACGCTGCCCGAGGTCAACAACAACGGCGGCAACCCTTATTACTATTCGGCCAATGTCTCGCGGCTGTTCGAGCGCGGACAGAAGCGGAAATGGCGGATGGAAGGCGCAAGCGATACGGCGGCGGTGACCGAGAGTCAGTTGAACGATCAGCAGCGGCAGCTTGTGTTGAGCGTGCGGCAGGCCTTCACCAACATGCTGGCCGCGAAGGCCGCGCTGGGCATCGCCGAAGAGAACCTCACCGACTATCGCAAGACGGTGGACCTGAGCAAACAGCGTCTCGATGCGGGTGACATTACGCGTACCGACTTCGAGCGGATCGACTTGCAACAGGCGCAGTTCGAGGCCGACGACGACACTGCGCGGCTGAACCTGCAACAGGCCAGCGCACAGTTGCAGCAGTTGTTCGGTGTGGATCATCCTTCGCCGACGTTCGACATTACCGGTACGCTGGAGCCGCCGCAGCTCACGCTGACGATGGCCGATGCCGAGACGCGCGCGCTGGCTGCGCGGCCTGATTATCAGGCGGCGAAGCAGTCGTTATTGCTGGCGCAGGCGAACCAGCACTTCGCCATCGCCAACGGCACCGCCGATCCTACTCTCGCGAGCGAGTACGAGCGCAGCGGCGCCGACAACACCTTCGGCGTCAGTCTCTCAATTCCGCTGCGCATCTTCGACCGCAATCAAGGAGAGAAGGAGCGCACGCGCTACGAGGTGGACTCCAGCCGGTTGGCTGTTGTGGCCGCACGGACGCAGGTTGTCTCCGATGTCGATCAGGCGTGGTACGCGCTCGACACGGCGCAGCAGCAGGCGGTTCGCTACAACACACACTATCTGGCCGAGGCAGGCCGCGTGCGCGACAACCTGCAGTTCAGCTATCGCAACGGAAACTCGACGCTGCTCGATTATCTCGACGCTCTGCGCGACTACCGTTCTATCCATCTCAGCAGCCTTAACGCCAACGTTCAGGTGTGGCTTGCCATTCACCAACTCAGCTACGCGACCGCGACGGACATCATCCCATGACGATTTCTTCCAAGAGATTCAAGACATTTAAGCCACGCATTGAAATCCTGTCAGTCCTTGCACTCTCTGTGCTGCCCCTGACGGCCTGCAAGCATACGCCGCCCGCGGCTGAGCAGCAGCCCACCAACGTCGGTGTTGAGACTGCCGTCGTTCACCCGACCGTGAGCACGGACTACCTCGAAGTTCCGGCGCACATCATGGCCGACCCGGCGCACGTCGTCCACATCTATCCGCCGCTCAGCGGACGCATCTTCGGCCTCACCATTTTGCCCGGGCAAAATGTGGTGAAGGGACAGATGATCGCGCAGTTGCAGAGCAACGATATCGCCGTCGCCCGCTCGGACTTCGAGAAGGCAAAGATCGAGGTGATCCGCGCTGACGGCGCGCTCGCTCGCGGCAAGCTGCTGCTGGCGCACGATGTGCTCTCGAAGGCGGACTTCGCCGAGCTCCAGGCGACCGACGATGTTGCGCACTCGCAGATGGAGCAGGCACGGCAACACATCCACGAGCTTGGCTTCGCCGAGAACAGCACTGCCGACACGGTGGCGCTGCGTGCGCCGATCTCTGGCGCGGTACTCGATATCGGCACGGCGACCGGCGAGATGCAGCGCTCGCTCGATAATGCGACGTCGATTGCCACGATCGCCAATCTCGATACGGTGTGGGTGGTCGGCGACATCTTCGAGAAAGATTTGGCCTCGGTTCGCCCCGGCAGGACGGTCGATATCGTTGTTCCTGCTTACCCTGATCTAAAGCTGACGGGACGCATCGACAACATCTCCGACGCACTCGACCCAACGACGCACACGCTGAAGGTGCGCGTGGTGCTGCCCAATCCGAAGCATCAATTGAAGTCTGATATGTTTGCCACCATTCGCATCGCTGGCGCTCCGCATCAGACATTCATTCTGCCTGCGACGGCGGTGCTGCATGAGGCTGATAGAACCTTCGTCTTTGTCGCGAATGCGTCGGGAGGATTCGATCAGCGCGCTGTGACCGTGGGTCGCACGCTCGATTCGGGCACGGTGAAGAACATCGAGGTCCTTAGCGGTCTCAACGACGGCGAGAAGGTCGTCACAGCCGGCGGCGCTCTGCTGCGCCCCACGAGCGGAGACTAAACGTGCAGCCACTGATTCGTCTCTTCATCCGCTATCGCGCCATCATTCTGATCCTGTTCTTCGTCATGCTCGCCCTTGGCGGCTTCCTGGTGACACGCCTCGATATTGAAGCGTATCCCGACCCCTCACCACCGCTGGTCGAGATCATCACGCAGAACCCGTCGTGGTCTGCCGAAGAGATGGAGCAGCAGGTCACCGTGCCGGTTGAAACCACCATCAACGGCACGCCGCACTTGAGCCAGGTGCGCTCCATCAGCATCTTCGGCCTCTCCGACGTGAAGCTCTACTTCGACTTCGATAGCGACAGCTTCCGCGACCGGCAGGAAGTGCTGAACCGCTTGCAGACGCTGACGCTGCCGAATAACCTGCAGCCACAGCTCTCGCCGTGGTCGCCCATCGGCGAGATCTACCGCTATCAACTTGTGGGCCGCGGCTACACGCTCAACGAAATTAAAGCCACGCAGGACTGGCTGGTTCGCCGCGAGCTGAAGGAGGTTCCCGGCGTCATCGACATCACCACCTTCGGCGGAACGACGCGACAATATCAGATCGAGGCCGATCCCAATAAGCTGTTGAGCTACGGCGTCACGCTGCCGCAGGTCATCAATGCGGTGCAGTCGTCGAACGCGAACGCGGGCGGCAACTACTTGCAGCTCGGCAATCAAAACGTCAACGTGCGCTCCGTTGGACAGGTACACACGATTGCCGATATCGGTGCAATCGTCGTCGCAGAGAAGAACGGTACGCCGGTTACGGTCAACGATATCGGCAAGGTGAGCGAGGGCTTCCAGCCGCGGCTGGGACAGGTCGGACGCGACAAGCAGAACGACATCGTGCTCGGCATTGTGCTGTTGCAGAAAGATGAGAAGTCGCTGCCGACGCTGAAGGCACTGAAGGAAAAGATTGCGAGCCTCAACTCTGGCAGCCTTCTGCCGCCGGGCATGCACATCAGCACTATCTACGACCGCACCACACTCATCAACCAGACGACGCATACCGTTCGCGAGATCATCATCACCGGCCTCATTTTGGTGACGCTGGTGTTGCTGTCGATGCTGGGCGATCTGCGCATCACGTTCATTGCGGCGGTCACGATTCCGTTCGCTGTGCTGTTCGCCTTCGGCATGATGGTGCTTGCGGGACGCTCCGCGAATTTGATCTCGATTGGTGCCATCGACTTCGGCATTCTTGTCGATGCATCGATCATCGTGCTCGAAAGCATCTATCGAAAGCTGTCACGGCGCATCGAAGGTGAAGAGACGGGCGAGCTGATCGTCGAAGGCGTCACCGACGCGGCGCGGCCTGTGCTGTTTTCGACCGGCATCATCGTCGTGGCGTTCATTCCACTGTTCACCATGCAGGGCGTAGCCGGGCAGATCTTCTCGCCCATGTCGGTGACTTACGGATTCGCCTTGCTCGGCGCGCTGTTGTTCGCGCTCGTCTTCGCGCCGGTGCTCGGCTACCTGACTGCGCCGACGGTACAGAAGGTTGGCGACGGCTACACGTGGCTGAGCCGTTCGCTGCGCCACATCTATGAAAAAGCGCTGCACCACACGCTGCGCTTTCCCAAGACGATCTGGGTGGGCGCGGCGGCGATGCTGCTGGCCGGTGTACTCTGCTTCATCTTTGTCGGCGGCGAGTTTATGCCTCCGCTTGAAGAAGGCAACCTGTGGATTCGCGCCACGCTGCCGCAGGACATCTCCTTCGATACGGCGGCGAAGATGGCCGACCAGATTCGCGCCGTCATCGCCGAGTCGCCCGAGGTGACGCAGACCGTCTCGCAGATGGGCCGCCCTGACGACGGCACTGATGTCAGCACCTTCAACAACATTGAAGTTTCAGTCTCGTTGAAGCCCGCCGATAAGTGGCGGCCCGGGCTGACCAAGCCTGAGCTGATCAACGAGATGAACAACCGCCTCTCGCGCTTTCCCGGCATCGAGCTGAACTTCTCACAGAACATTCAGGACAACGTGGAAGAGGCCATGTCGGGCGTGAAGGGCGAGAACTCGCTGAAGCTCTTCGGCGACGACTTCGACACGCTGACCAGCCTTGCCGACAAGATCGAGACGGTGATGAAGTCCGTACCCGGCGTCGCTGACGTCGGCGTCTTCAAGGTGGGCGGGCAGCCGTCGCTCATCATTCAGACCGACCGCGCCAAGGCCGCTCGCTATGGTGTGTTGTCGGCTGATATCAACGCGGCGGTGCAGGCGGCCATCGGCGGCGCGCCGATCACGCAGGTCATTCAGGGTGATCGCCGCTTCGACCTGACGGTACGCTACCCTGAGGCCGACCGCAGCAGTCCTGATGCGATTCGCGCCATCCTCATCCCCACCGCCGACGGCGGCAGCATACCGCTCGGGCAGGTGGCCGATGTGAGCATTCGCGAAGGCAGCTTCATGATCTATCGCGAGGGAGGACGCCGCTACATTCCGATTAAATTCAGCGTGCGCGGACGCGATCTCTCGACCACCATCAGCGATCTGCAAGGCAGGCTCAAGCAGCAGGTGAAGCTGCCGACCGGATACGACTACACGTGGGCAGGCGAGTTCGATTCGCTGAAGAAAGAGCAGCGACGGCTTGCTGTGATAATCCCGATCTCGCTGGCGATCATCGTGGTGCTGCTCTACATTCAGTTCAATACCTGGAAGGACGCGTTCATTATTATCGCCACGCTTCCATTTGCAGCTGTTGGCGGAGCGGCGTCGCTGTTCGTGACGCATACGCCGTTCAGCATCTCGGCAGCGGTCGGCTTCACGTCGCTGATCGGCGTGGCCACGCTGGGCGCGGTCGTCTTTATGTCAGGCGTGCGCCGCGCACAGCGCGAGAGCATCACCGAAGATGGACGCACCGACAAGGGGCTCGAAGAGGGCTGCATCGACGAGATGCGTCCGGTGGTGATGGCGTGCCTCGCGGCTGGACTTGGCCTGTTGCCCGCGTCGCTGTCGAACGGCATCGGAGCGCAGGCGCAACAGCCGCTGGCCCGCGTTGTGGTGGGTGGCATGATCACGACGATCATTGCCATCCTCTTTATTCTTCCGCTGCTGCTGCGTCAGAAGCCGAAGCGCAGGGAGGACGAAGCGTAATTATTGCGAGCCGGAGTCGCCCGGCGGCAGGATGCGAGAGGTGACTTCGAGCTTGTGGTAGTTGCTGTAACGAGCGTTGAAGGCCCACTCCGTTTCTCTGTCATCGTAGGTTGCGACGGCGGTCGAGGCGATGGTGGCAGGCATCCAGAAGGTGCGCCCATCGAGAAGCACCGGAGCATAGTCAATCTGGATGCGCCAGACGCCGATCGTCAGCGGAACAATGACGTGGTGGGGCACGACAAGCTCCATCCGCTGAACCTGCATGGTGGCCGGGTCGATAAAGACCCGGCCATTTCCCTGTTCGATGAGCAGACAGTTGTCATGCTTTCCCGGCAACGTGGCGAATTGAATGACGTATGGCTTGCCCGGCTTCGCCGGTTCGAGCGCGTAGCGCATGCACGATTGCTGGTCGAGACTGACTAGGTCGAGGCCGCCCGAGAAGACACCGCTGAGTGTTGTCGGACCCTGGATCTGCTTTTCTTCGACTGTCCCATTCCCTGCCTTGGTCTCGCGCGACTCATCGAGCGTCGTGATTCCGTTGGGATGCGTGACACGCTTCAGCCGAAAGATCGAATCGTTGACCGAGACCTGACTCTTGTGGCCATAGGTCAATGAGGAGACGACATGCTCGCTGCAGAAGAAGTCGGGGACCTGGGCATCGTAATGATGAAGATTGGCATCGAGCTGTTGCAGCACTTCGTCGAGCGTGGGCGATGAAGCCGATTGCGCGAGCGCCGCAGCAGGTAGAGCGAAGACACCGAGCAGTGTAAGGGCGGCGATCCTCTCGACTCCGGACTTCATTCTTCCCTCCCTTTTACGGCGCAGGGTTTTCCGCAACGGCGACTCCGACGAATGAGTCGGCGCAGCCATAGTAGAGCATCCACCTACCCTTGAAGTAGACGAGCCCTTCGGCGAAGGTCGTTCCCGTGGGATACTGCCCGCTGCGTTCGAACGGCAGCTCGGGCCGAAAGACGGGCGCGTCGGTGCGCTTGAGCAACTTCGCTGGATCGTCCGCAGAGAAGAGCGCTTCACCAACCGAGTACGCACCGGGATCGATTCCTGCTGCGCCATGCGCTGCACCATTTTTGCCGTTGTACAAGAGCACGATGCCGTTCTTCGTCACGACCGCCGGAGGGCCGACCTCGGGAAAGCCGCTGTCGAAGAGCCCATCGCGACGCTTGAGCAGCACAATGGGATCGCCGTTCGCGTCTTCTAGCGCGGTCCAGTGGATGAGGTCGGGCGATGTCGCCAGATGAATCTCTACCTCGCCCCAGTACATCCAGAACTTGTTGTTGATGCGTGCGGCGATGAGGCGTCCGTTCACAAGCTGCGTGACAATACCTGAGGACTTGTAGCTGTGAAACGCTGCGCGATCGCTCGGCGGAAACACAGGCCCGTACTTCGTCCAGTGAACGAGGTCCTTCGAGGTTGCGACGCCGATGCTGGTGGACTTGCGGTTCCACTGCGTGTAGGTCAGCACATAGCTGCCGTCGGGAGCCTCGACCACGCGGGGATCTTCGACGCCGCCCGGCCATTCGCGGTCTTTCTGCGCATCGTCGGCGGGATAGAAGACGGGCGCGCCGCTGCGCGTGAAGTGAACGCCGTCGCCGCTTGTGGCCAGCCCCAGTCGCGAGGTGTGCATGCCGATGACCTTGGGGCCGCTATCGTCTTCGGCGCGATAGAGCACGTAGATCTTTCCGTTGCGCACGATGGCCGCAGGGTTGAAGGTGTTCGACGCCTCCCAGTGCACAGGCTGCTGCCGCAGCGGATCGAAGAAGACCGACTGCGCATTCGGCATGATGACCGGCGTGGTGACGGGGCGATGAAACGGGCCGATGGTCCAACTCTGCTGGCCGAACGCGAGAGTGGAACCCAACACGACGAGTAGCGCTGCGGCTTTTGCGATCTGTCTGGCTGCGGAGAGTTTTATTTGCGGCGGCATCGGATCAATATAGTGCAATCGCTGTGGATTGAACTATTCCAGCGTAAGGTCCATTGCCGCCGCTACATGTGGCGCGGCAACAGTCGCCGTCCACGCGTTGCCCTCTTGCCGCAATGGGGTCTTCGCGGTCGGCGTGGTCAGTTCTTTTGCTGAAGGGGTCCAGCCCATGGCCTCGATGCGAAGCTCGCTCCACCACGGAACGAAGCTGCCTTGTGATGCTGCGATATGTACGACGAGATGATGATCGGCGGTGACCTCGCAGGTGAAGTGCTGACGGAAGAACTGGCCGGAGCGGTAGTCGAAGGTCTTGCCATCGTCGAGGTAGATGTCGCCGTGGCAGTCGTCGCCTGCATAGACGCGCAGCGTGAGCGGGCCGATGGGCTTCTCCGATGTGCTCTGCGTCAGTGGAGCGATGGGCAGGATCGTTCCTTCGCGCACGTACACCGGCAGCTCGGCGAGCTTCGGCGTAATCAGCAGCGGTTTGTTGGGCTGTGCGGCGTCGCGCTGCTCCAGATCGCGTGTGACCGTCTGTGTGCGGCGGCCGAGTTGCTGGCCGGTCCAGTAGTCGTACCAGATTCCCGGTGGCAGGTTGACCTCGTAGTCGCCAACCTCGGAGGGCGAGGGGGCAGGCGCGATCAGGAGGTCGGGGCCAAGCAGAAACTCGTTGCCTGCGTCGAGGTCGATGGGGTGGCCGTCAGAGGTGGCGTGCGGGAACTCTAAAAAGAGCGGACGGTCGATGGGCAGTCCGGTGCGCGACATCTCTTCGGCGACGGTGTAGAGATAGGGCATCAGGCGATAACGCTCGTCGATAAAGCGGCGCCGAATATCTTCGTGCATCTGCCCATCGACCCAGGGCTCGTGCGGACGCGTGCCTTTGGCAGCGTGGTCGCGGTCGATGGGCTGGAAGGCTGCGAGCTGAAGCCAGCGCGTGAGCAGGTCAGGCGAAGGCGATCCCGCGAAGCCGCCGACGTCAGCGCCCGACATCGCGAAGCCGCTGAGGCCGAGATTGAGAATCTGCGACACAGTCATGCGCAGATGGTTCCACGTGGAACTATTGTCGCCCGTCCACGTCGCCGCGTAGCGCTGGCCACCGGCGTAGCTTGCGCGCGTCAGCACAAAGGGGCGCTGGTTGGGCCGCAGCGCGAGCAGGCCGTCGTGCGTGGCGCGGGAGTTCTCCATGCCGTAGACATTGTGGATCTCGAGATGAATTGCTGTACGTGGTTTGAAGCCGGGCTCGTCGATGCGATGCTGCACGTCGTCGGGCATCGTCTTCGAAGGATAGGTGAAGACGGCCGGCTCGTTCATGTCGTTCCAGAAGCCAGAGACGCCGTCGTCGACGAAGCCCTTGTAGAGCGTGCCCCACCACTGCCGCGTAATCTTTTGCGTGAAGTCGGGGAAGACCGACGGCCCCGGCCACACGATACCGGTGTAGACGCTGCCGTCGGGGTTCTTCACAAAGTGGTCGCCAGCCATGCCGGAGTCATAGGGAGCGTAGCCCGCGTTGGGCAGCTTCGCGATGTGCAGGTCGGTGATGGCGACGACGTGGAAGTTCTTCTCCGCCAGTTCGTGGATCATCTGTGCAAAGTGTGGAAAGCGTTGCTTGTCCACGGTGAAGGGACGGTTGTGGTCCTGGTAGTCGATGTCGAGATAGATGGCGTCGGCGGGGATGCGGTTTTTGCGCAGGCGGTCGGCGATCTCCATCACCTGCGACTGTGGATAGTAGCTGTAGCGCGACTGCTGGAAGCCGAGCGTCCACATGGGCGGCAGCGGCGTGGGACCGGTGAGCCAGGCGTAGGTCTCGACCACGTGCTTCGGGTCGGGACCGTACATCAGGTAGTAGTCGAGCGGGCCGTTGGGCGCTCCGAAGGAATATTGGTCGGGCACCTCTTTGCCGAAGTCGAAGAAGGTGCGCCAGGTGTTGTCGAAGAGGACGCCGAGGGCGCGGCCTTCGCGGTCGTCGATGAAGTAGGGGATGCTCTTGTAGATAGGATCGGTCGACTCCTGCCAGCCGAAGGAGTCGGTGTTCCACATGACAAACGCCTCGCCGGCGCGGTCGAGCGGGCCGGGCTTGTCGCCAAGGCCGAAGAAGTGCGAGTCCCCGTACTTCTGCTTGTAGACGTGGAAGGCGGTGCCGTGCCACTCGGCGGGGCGGCTGTCGCTCTGGAGAATCTTTCCGGCGAGGTCGCTGACGGTGATGCGGAGGTCGGGGCTGATGCGGACGCGAAGCTCGTGGGTCTGGAATCCGTCGCTCTCGGGCGTCACCGCGACCGAGGCGGTTCGCGCAGCCGGGAGAACAGCCCACGAGGCGTCTTCGGGGAGCGGCGCATCGTGATTTTCACTACCGTGGCTCTCGCGGACGCGGAGCACGTCGTCGCGCAGGGCGGTGATCTGCAAGGTGGTGCCGCCGCCGGTGACGCTGACGCCGTTGGCGAGAGGCTCTACCTGAAGACCGGTCTGTGCAAAGACGCACGGCGCGGAGGCAGCTAAGACGATCACGGCGAGCGCCGACAGAAGGCGCAAAGGAGCGAGACTCATGCGAAGAGTCCGGTGAAGAGTCTGGGAACGTAGGCTCATGGGAGACAGAGAATCGTATCGGCTACCTTCGCCGCAATGCAAAGGCGGTACTCTCTCCATCATTTCTCGATCAACACGCAAGCGCTTGCGAATCAGCATGATATAGCCGCTGTTGAATCGCTCTGGACGGCCGCGCTGCGCTATTTTGCGTCCAGATCGAGCGAGTACAGGTTGCCTGTGGACGACCGCGCGCGCACCAGCGGGACGTTATCCGGGGTGATGCCGCAGAAGAAATAGTCTGCCGCCTCGCCGCTGTGAAAGCTGGCCAGGTTGGCGACCTCGTCGAGCTTGCCGCTGGGCACCGCAACTCTATAGATGGGCTGGGTGGGCGCCATGAAGGCATGGATATAGATAGCGTCGCTGGTGGCGCTCCACACCGGATCGGCGGCGCTGGTCTCCGTGAGCAGCCGCCAGGTCTTCGCGGCGACGTCATAGAGCATCAGCTTGCGCTGATCGAACGAGATGGCGGCGATGGAGCGGCCATCGGGCGACCAGCGCGGGCTGAACAGACCCTCCGACCCCGGCAACGTGGTGACGGCATGGGTGCGAAGGTCGAGAAGCTGGATGGCTCGGGGACCGCTCTCTTTGCCCATCAGGTCGGGCACGCGGCCAAAGACCAGCGAGTTGCCGTCGGGCGACCAGCCGGGATCGGCGGCGTTGCGGTCCTCTTTAAGCAGAAGCTGCGGGCTGCCGCCGTCGGCAGGCACGGAGTAGAGGTGCCACGCCTTACCAGGCTCGCGCGCCATCATCGCAAGCTGTTTGCCGTCGGGCGACCAGTGCGCGAGAAAGACCTGCATGGCGTCGGGAGTAAGCTGCAACTCCTCGGTGCCGTCGGTGCGAGCGCGCCACAGCCGACCCTGCGCGTCCGTCCATGCGACCCACTGGTGGTCGCGCGAGAAGTCCACGCGATTGGCCAGCGAGAGGAAGTTGCTCTCGGGCACAAACTCCTTGCGGTCGGCGGCATAGCGCAGCAGCTCCGACTGCGCATCGAGGCCAAGGAAGAAGATGCGATGCCCGTTGCGCGCTGCCAACGGAGCCTCGTAGCGCAGCGGGCCATTCGTGATCTTTACCGGATCTGAGGTGGATTTTCCGTTCAGCCGCCACAGGTCGTCGCTGCCATCGTGCGCCGACTGGAAGACAAAGTATTTGCCGTCCGCCGTCCACGTCCCGCAGCAGTCGGAGGCAGGACTGCTCCACTTGGCTAGTACCGGACGCGCGGTGTGGCCTCCGGCGGCCAACTCCCACAGCGACGTGGTGTGATCGAGCGGGTCGATGATGGTGAAGCGCAGCAGCTTGTGGTCGGGCGACCAACGCAGCCAGAAGGCGCGGCCCGGCACTGTGGCCAGCACGGTCGAGACCTCATCTTTAAGGTGCGTCACAAAGAGCTGGTTGCCCGCCGCATAGAGAATGCCGTCGCCGTCGGGCATCCAGGTCGCATCGTGCGCCAGAATGTTCGCCACTCGCAGCGCGCTGCCACCATCGACGGGAACGACCCACAGCGGCTGCTCCGATTCGGGGGAGAGATGGTTGCGCAGCAGCAGCTTCGAGCCATCGGGCGAGAGATCGCCCATCGAGGGCGCGGGAATATCGCTGGGGATCGAGAGCGGAAGCACATCGCCGTTGGCGATCGAGACCTGCGAGAGCACAGCGCGGCCATTCTGGATAACCGAAGAAAAGATGTGAACGCCGTCGGTGGCGGTGGCGGGCAGGCTCTCCATCGAGGGAGCACCGGGAGCGATGCGGCCATTGTGCGTAATCTGCGTGATCCGCGCCGGAGTGACGGAGCCACGCGAGCTTCCTATATAGATACCGATGCCTGCCGCGGCGGCCAGCGCGGCGACTCCGCCAACGAGATACAGCAAGGGCCACACACGCGACCGATTAATGGACAGAGGAGCCGCTGCCGACACCGCGTTCTGCTCCGTTGACGGAACCAGCACGGCGGGGCTTGCGAGCGCGGTGACTGCCACCGGATAACTGACCGGTGCGATGAACCGATAGCCGCGCCGCGCCAGCGTCTCAATGAAGCGGGGATTTTCGGCGGAGTCGCCGAGCGCCTCGCGGATCTTATTAATAGCTGTGCCGAGCGAGTGCTCGAAGTCGACGATGGTGTCTTTGCCCCAGAGACGCAGTTGCAGGTCTTCGCGAGTGACGACCTCGCCCGGATGTTCCAGCAGCGCCGAGAGCACTTTGAAGGGCTGGCTCTGGATCTTGATCCGCTTGCCTGCCTTCCACAGTTCGCCGGTCTGCAGATCGGCCTCGAAGAGCCCAAAGGTCACTCTGGACGGACTCTCGATTGACGAAACCATGGAACCAAATACCTCTTGGGACGAATTTACCACGTTGTCACAAGCCCTGCCATGACCCGAAAGGTGTTGATAGGGTCAAGTTATGTTGATGAAATCAAAGCATTTGTCAGTGGATAAAGAATTGAACGAGAAAAGTGGAAAGGAGCATTGCAGTGATCGCTTCGAACCGACGATGGTTCTTCCCGCAGCCTGGACTGCGGCCTGATCTCAACAGAGACAGGCGTGTGTTGAACCTATTTGGGAGGCAGTATGAAGCGAATTTTTAATACAAGGTCGATGACGGGTAAGCTCTCGAAGACACTTCTGGCCCTCGGCCTGATCTTCGGTGTGGGGTTGACCGGCGTGATGCGAGCACAGACCGACACCGGGCGCGTCGAAGGCACGGTCACCGATCAGGAGAACGCCGTAATCCCCGGAGCCGCAATCACGGTCACCAATACGGCGACCGGAGCGGTCTATAAAGCGACCTCCGACCCATCGGGCATCTTCAGCATTCCTGTGCTGCCCCGTGGCAGCTACCAGGCCTCGGCGGCCGCCAGCGGCTTCGCGGCCCAGACCGTGAACTTCACGCTGACGGTCTCGCAGGTACAGGCGCTCAACTTCAGAATGGCAGTCGGCGCGGCCACCACCACGGTCGAGGTCTCAAGCGCTGCCCCGCTGGTGGACACTGAGACCTCTTCGACCGGCATGGTCGTGCAGGGACGCCAGCTCTCCGAGCTTCCCCTGAACGGACGCAACTTCGCGCAGCTCGCCCTGCTGTCGCCCGGCGTGACCCAGGGAGCCTACGGCAGCGCGGCCAGCGGCGTCGGCGGCAACTCCGAGACCTTCCGCAACGGCGAGACTGGCGGCGCGGCACTGGTGGTCAACGGCCTTCGTCCGCAGGCCAACAACTTCATCCTCGACGGCGTCGACAACAACGAGTCGCTGGTGAACACCATCAACTTCTTCCCGCCGGTCGAGGCGATGGAAGAGTTCCGCATCAACACCAGCGTAGCCCCGGCAGAGTTCGGACGCGCGGGCGGCGCCGTCGTCCAGACCTCGATCAAGTCGGGCACCAACAGCATCCACGGCTCGCTGTTTGAGTTCATCCGCAATAGCGCCTTCGACGCCAGCCCCAACTACTTCTCGCCCACCACGCCGAAGTCGTCGTTCAAACGCAACCAGTTCGGCGGCACGCTGGGACTGCCTATTATTAAGGACCGCCTCTTCATCTTCGGCGACTATCAAGGACTGCGGCAGGACCGTCCGCTGGGCGTGGCCACCAACACCGTGCCCACGGCGAAGATGCGCACCGGCGACTTCTCCGAGCTGCTGACGCAGTCGACCGACTTCACCACGCTGCCCGTCAACGGGCCGGGCTATACCGCCTGCACCGGCATCACCAAGGTTCGCGGCGCAATCTACGACCCCACCACCTGCAAGCAGTGGGACTACAACGGCCAGCCCAACGTGATCGATCCGGGTCGCATCAACAAGGCCGGTCTCGCCTACCTCAACGCCTTTCCGCTGCCTGATGCGAACAACACCAACATCGAAAACAACTACACGAATGTGCAGCACGACATCCGCCACTTCAACGACTTCGACGTTCGCCTCGACTACACACTGAGCGCGAAGAACCTTCTCTTCGCCCGCTACAGCTATGGCCAGGACGAGTACGACAAGACCGTCAGCGTGGCCGGGATGCCCTCGGGTTTCGCTTCGGGCAACAACATCACCCATCCGCGCGGCGTGGCCGCAGGCTACACCCATACCTTCAGCGCCAACATCGTCAACGACTTCCGCTTCGGCTACTCGCGTCCGTTCTTTGGCTACATCAACCCGTTTGAAGGCGTGCCCTTCTCCGCAAACCTCGGCATCCAGAACGCGAACCGCAACGCGCTGCTGGGCGGCGGCGCTCTGATCGGCGGCTACAACTCTGAGATCAGCTACACCGGCGACGGCGGCCCGTACGAAGTTCCGCAGAAGTCGTTTCAGTATCTCGATACGCTCTCGTGGGCGCATGGCCGCCACAACTTCCGCTTCGGCGGCAGCGTGATGAAGCGCGAGGTCGACTTCTTCCAGGGCAACGATGCGAAGGGCTTCTTCAACATCGGCCCCGGCACCGGCGAGTTCACCGGCTACGAGGTGACCGACCTGCTCGCAGGCTTCATCAACTCGTATTCGATCTCAAACTCGAGCTCCTACTTCCACACCGCCAGCTATGAGACTGGCTACTTCGCGCAGGATGACTGGAAGATCAGCAGCAAGCTTGTGCTCAACCTCGGCGTTCGCTACGACCTCTACACGCATCCGTACGAGACGCACAATCTGCAATCGAACTTCGACATCGCAACCGGACAGTTGCTGCGCGCCGGAGTCAACGGCAACTCACGCAGCCTCGTCGATACCAACTTCAACAACTTCGCGCCGCGCGTCGGCTTCGCCTATGACGTGGGCAACAACGGCCGCACCGTGGTTCGCGGCGGCTACGGCATCTTCTACTTCCTCGATCGCGGCGGCGTCGGCAACGAGCTGAGCAACAACCCCGAGTTCAACGGCACCTCCACCTACAACGCGCAGAACGGCTACCGCATCACCTTCACCGGGCAGAACACCGCCAACCTGCCGCCGACGTCCAACTGCATCAACAACGCGAGCGTCTGCGACAACAACAGCCTCGATGCGACTGCCGCATTGCCGGAGCAGATCGTCAACATCGACGAAGCCGCACCGACCAATGCCAATGTCATCTCCTATCCGAAGCACAACCCCACTTCGATGATTCAGGAGTGGAACATGCAGGTCGAGCAGCAGCTCGACGCTAACACGGTGATGGATATCGCCTACGTCGGCACCAAGTCCGACCATCTCGCCAACGCCATCAACTACACCAACAACCAGCTCGGCACCGGCGCGAAGTTCTTTCAGCCGCAGGGCCTGAACGTTACGCTGAACGCCGACAACAGCACCGCGCACTACAACGGTTTGCAGACGCGCGTGAATCGCCGCTTGCAGAACGGCCTGCAGTTCACGGTCGCCTACACCTGGTCGCACGCCACGGACAACTCCGCGGGCAGCCCGTCGGAGACGACAACCTCGAACGTCTTCATCGACGCTAGCGGCCCGCGCCTCGATCTCAATCGCGGCAACGCCGTCAACGATCAGCGCCACTCCTTCACGGCATCGGCGCTCTATGAGCTGCCGTTTGGTCGCGGCAAGATGTTCGGCGGCAACGTCAACCAGGCGCTCAACTACGTTATCGGCGGATGGCAGATCAATCCGCTGGTGAGCCTCGGCACCGGCACGCCGATCTACCTGAGCGTCAACGCGCCCAGCGGATCGATCTCGCCGGGCAATCGTCCTGACCTTGTGGGCACGCCCGACGTAGGCGAACGCATCAACCTCGCACATGGCTTCCAGTACATCAATCCCGCAGCCTTCGCCGCTCCGCCGGTGAATGCGGCTGGCGTGTACTATCGTCCGGGCACAGTCGAGCCGTACCAGTTCTACGGGCCCGGTCACAAGACGCTGAACGTCTCCGCGTTCAAGAACTTCAACGTGACCGAGCGCGTTCTGGGCCAATTCCGTGCAGAGGCGTTCAATCTGACCAACACGCCGCAGTTCACCAATCCTGACGGCAACATCAGCGATGCGCCCAGCAGCAGCGGCGGCTTCGGCGTGGTGAACGCGACGCGCGACTTCTCCGAGCGCGAGGTACAGTTCGCCCTGCGCTTCACCTTCTAACCGGCGTCTTGCTCTACTACAAGTGCCGTAGCAGACTATGCTGCGGCACTTCTTTCATTCCTCTTATTCCTGATACTGTGAGCCTTCTATGAAGATGCCGGCTGTTGCTGTTCTTGTATTTGCTGTGCTGTCGATACATGGCTTTGGGAGTGCACAAGAGCCGTTGCAGCATAAGGCTCAAGCACCCATCATGATCAAGGTCGATCCGCCGAACTGGTGGGCGGCGATGCCGAAGCCCATGCTGCTGGTGCGCGGCGAACATCTCGAAGGCGCGCAGTTTCATGTGAGCGACAAAGCTCTGCTGATTCAGAAAACCCACATCTCGAAGAATGGCCACTGGGCCGAGCTATGGCTGAACGCATCGCCCGCGAAGCCTGAGACGATCTCCGTTGTAGCACGAAATGCCGCTGGCAACGCGACTTTTCCCTTCACCTTTGCAGTACGGCGCAAGACCCGCGATGGCTTCGCAGGGTTTTCTTCCAAGGATGTGATGTACCTCATCATGACCGACCGCTTTGCCGACGGCGATCTCACCAACGATGCTGGCGTCGATCGCACCAAGCCGCGCGGCTGGCATGGCGGCGATCTGCGCGGCATCACGCAGCATCTCGACTACCTGCAAAAGCTTGGCGTAACAACGGTGTGGATCACGCCCGTCTATCAGAACCACGAAGACCAGAGCTATCACGGCTACGGCGCGACCGATATGTACGCCGTCGATGAGCACTACGGCTCGCTCGCAGATCTCAAGACGCTGGCCGCATCGTTACACCAACGCGGCATGAAGCTCGTGCTCGACACCGTTCCCAACCACGTCGGCCCCGCGCATCCCTGGGCCAACGATCCACCCGAGCCCGACTGGTTTCACGGCACCAGACAACATCATCACGTTGCGCAGGGCGACTTCGCGCCGCTCACCGATCCGCACGCGCCCTGGAGCGCGCAGCGCGATATCACCGAGGGCTGGTTTGCCGACATCCTTCCCGATCTTAATCAGGAGAACCCCGACGTCGCGCAGTACCTGACGCAGAACGCCGTCTGGTGGATCGAAGAGGCAGGACTCGACGGCCTGCGCATCGATACCTTTCCTTACGTCGGCCGCGCATTCTGGCACGGATACGATGCACAGCTTCACGCGCTCTATCCGCGCCTGACGATGGTGGGCGAGGTACACACGCCTGATGCCACCATCAATTCGGCCTTCGCCGCAGGTGTCACGCGCAACGGTGTCGATACCGGGCTCGACACGCCCTTCGACTATCCCAGCTACTTCACCCTGTGCGACGTCTTGCTGCATGACGCGCCCATGTCGAAGCTCGCCGACTTGTGGCGGCTCGACGCGCTCTATCCTCACCCCGAGCGGCTGGTCTCCTTTCTGGGCAACCACGACACACCGCGCTTTATCAGCGAGGCTGGCTCGACGCCCGCGAAGACGAAGCTCGCCTTCACGATCGTTCTCACGATGCGCGGCATGCCGCAGATCTACACCGGCGATGAGATCGCCATGACCGGAGGAGACGATCCCGACAACCGCCACGACTTCCCCGGCGGCTTCCCCGATAGCACGCAGCCCAACGCCTTCAATGCCGCCACACGCACCGTCGCGCAAAACGAGATGCACGACTGGGTGCAGGGCCTGCTCACGCTGCGTCGCGCGCATACAGCTCTACAGACAGGAGAGGAACAGATTCTAAAAGCAGACACTAATGTGTTGGTCTACGTTCGCGGCAATCAACTGCAACAGGGCTGTGCGGCAAAAGATTCCGGCGAACGCGTCGTCGTGACGGTGAACAAAGCAGATCAGCCGCAGACACTCACCATTCCCGAAGCCATGACCGCGCTCGAAGGATGCAGCGTGAAAGAGCCTCTGTGGGGAACGAACGCAGCGTTCAAGGTTAAGGACGACGCAGTCAGCATCACCATCCCTGCCAACGCATCGGCCATCGCCTCCTTCGATTAGCAGACGCCGCGACTCTGTGTGTCGTGGTGTCTTCGCTTCATGCTGTTTCAAGTGATAGCCTTATTACAGGCCACCTTCTTCCCCGACGAAGAGCTTCGGCCGCTCTACCAGCCCTGTCCCCGCTGCGCGACGTTGCAACATCCTTCCTCGACGAAGAGTCTTTCCAGTTACGAAACCTCAAATCATTTGAAGAGAGAGAAGTATGTCGATGCAGGAACGACTAGATATCTATGAAGAGATCGTCGCCCTCAGGTGCATGGGACGTCGCGCCGTTCTGGTGACCATCATCAACGGCAAAGGCTCCGTGCCCTCCACGGCCAGTTCGAAGCTGCTGATACGCGAAGACGGCAGCACCCTGGGCAGCATCGGCGGCGGCTTCGTTGAAGCGGAGGCGTGCAGGCTCGCGCCCGAGATTTTGAAGGCCGAGCGCCCCAGAAAAATCTCCTTCGATCTGAACCAGCATCTCTCCGCCGACCGCGGCATGGTGTGCGGCGGCTCGATGGAGCTGTACCTCGAACCGATCGTTCCACCGCCTACGCTGCTACTCTTCGGCGCGGGACAGACACCCATGGCCGTCTATCGCGTCGCGCAGCTTGCGGGCTTCAATGTGACTGTCATCGACGACCAGCCCGAGCACCTGAACGCAGAGCGCTTCCCCTTCGCCGAGAGAATACTCGGAGCGTCTGCAACACTGCTTCCCCAACTCACCATCGATCGTGACACCTTCATCGTCATCATGACCCGCGCCCACAGCGAAGATATGGAGATTCTGCGTTGGGCCATCGGCACCGACGCGCGCTACATCGGGATGATCGGCTCCGAGCGCAAGGTGATCTCCATCTTCAAACACCTCACCGCCGACGGTGTTCCTCGACATCTGCTCGAACAGGTACACGCACCCATCGGCCTCGACATCGGCGCGATGACGCCGGAGGAGATCGCCGTCTCCGTCACCGCCGAGCTGATCGCCGTGCGTCGCGGCCATCGCGCCGAAGCGCAACACCTCAAGAGCGGCAAGGCCATCGCGATGCTGACACGCGTCTCGTAAGATTAAGGAAAATTACAAAGGGACGCTGCGAATGACAGAGCCAGAACAAGTACGCACCGAGGAGCTGCTGCGCGCTCAGCACAATGCGAAGAGACTCTTCGAGGAGGTGGAGGCTCGCGGCCTCATCCGCGCAGGCATCACCGAAGCCGCGCTGAACGCCGAGATTTACGCGCTGGCACAGGAGATGTTCGGCATCACAACCTACTGGCACAAGCGTATCGTCCGCGCCGGAAAAAATACGCTGGTGCCTTATGCAGAAAATCCTCCCGACCTGACACTCGGCGAAGACGACATCCTCTTCCTCGACCTCGGCCCTGTCTTCGAGCAGTGGGAGGCGGACTTTGGCCGCACCTTCGTTCTCGGCTCCGACCCGATAAAGCATAAGCTGCGCCATGACGTAGGCGAAGCGTTTGCCGCAGGCAAACGATACTTTGAGCAGCATCCCGACCTTCGCGCTAACGAGCTTTTTCAATACGCTGTCGAACTGGCTCAGAGCTTTGGCTGGGAGTTCGGCGGCCCCATCGCCGGGCACCTCATCGGCCAGTTTCCTCACGAGCGCATTCCCGAAGATAAAATTTCGCTTTACGTTCACCCGAAAAATTCTCTGCGGATGCGCGAGCCGGGAACCGACGGTGAGCCACGGCATTGGATCCTCGAGATCCACTTCGTCGACCGCGCGCGCCAGATCGGCGGATTCTACGAAGAGCTTCTGACCCTCTAATCATCGCGTCTACGTGGCTTCATGCCATCGCGATCCGATAACCTATGTCTATGTCTCGCTCCGAAGTACGCGGCATCAATCTCGATCCGCAGACGCGCTGCATTCACTACCGCACGCCGTCCGACATTATCGCGATCAGGATGAAGTGCTGCGGTGTCTATTACGCCTGCAAGGACTGCCACGCCGCGCTGGCCGATCATCCCATCGAGGTCTGGCCGCGCACCGAGTGGGACCAGCATGCCATCCTCTGCGGAGCCTGCGGCCACGAGCTGACCATCGACGAGTACATGCAGAGCGGCTACCGCTGCCCGCACTGCGACGCCGCCTTCAACCCCGGCTGCCGCAACCACTACCACCTCTACTTCGAGAGCGAGCCTTAACTCGCAGAGCGCTCCATAAATCGACCCACCAGCGCGGCGCACTCTTCGACGAAGGTACGGTCTTTTGCACCGAACGCTGCCGGCGCATGGCTGTCAATGTCGATCTCGCCGACGATCTCGCCGCGCACGCGAATCGGCGCAACGATCTCCGACCGCGTCTCAATGGAGCAGGAGAGATAGCGCGGGTCCGCGGCAACGTCATCGACCACGATGGTCTCGCCCAGCGCCACCGCCGCGCCGCAGATGCCCTTCGCCACCGGAATACGCACATGTTCGGTTGGAGCGCCGTGAAACGGCCCCAGCACCAGCATGGTGCGGTCGTCGGGATCGAGCATGTAGAAGCCCACCCAGTCATAGTGGGGCAGCCGGGTAGCGATGGCATCGACCGCAAACCGCTGCACAGCAGCCAGCTCGGTCGCGGTCGTCAGAAATTTTTCGAGGTCAGAGAGAATCTCGCGGAACATAGCTGTGCCCATAGCTCTATTGTCCCGCGTAACCGAGGTTCGTGTCGCCGTTGCCTCTTCCAAATCTGTCCGGTTTCGGCAGCGCAGACAAAGCCTGAGAGCAGAAGGCGAGTTACTCTCGAAAATTCTCCATAAACCCCTGATAAATAAATGTTTCGTTAATACCTTCCTGCTAAAACGTTATCGGTAACTTCGTTATTGACCGAGATCAAAGCCGGGCGTACCGTTGTGTCCGTCTTCGGCGAAGAGACTGATGCAGGCAATCAATTTATTTGGAGGCAGGAGATTCAATGCTGATGGAAAGTAGCCGGACCTATGTTCACAACAAAAACCAAAGCAGCAGTAAAAACAGAGGAAGCATCGCCCGCCGGCTCTCGCTCGCGCTGGCACTGCTGTTGCTCCTCCCCGGCCTGAGCGCCTTCGCTCAGTACGACAACGGAAGCCTCGTCGGCACTATTCACGATGCCAGCGGAGCCGCCGTTCCGAACGCCGTCGTCACCATCACCAACACCGCAACGTCGGCAACTTCGACGGTAACGACGAATGCCTCCGGCGACTACGACGCTCCTTCGCTGCGCGTCGGCGTTTATAAGATCTCCGCCAAGGCCCCCGGCTTTGCCGATGCGGTCGCGAACAACATCACCGTCTCGGTCGGCGTGCGCGGACGTATCGATCTCACGCTGCAAGTCGGCACAGCGCAGACGACAGTCGAGGTCAGCGACGTTGCGTTGCAGATCGAGACCGATTCGAGTCAGCGCGGCCAGACCATTACGCAGTATCAGAGCGCGGCGCTTCCGCTGGTCAGCAGAAACTACTCCGACCTGCTCGGCCTGATTACCGGTTCACGTCAGGCACCTACGGCAGCGACGACAAGCTCGGTCAACAGCCTGGTCCGCGCCGGAGCCTACAACATCAACGGCCAGCGCAGCATGTTCAACAACTTCCTGCTCGACGGCATGGACAACAACGCGTACGGCGAGAGCAACCAGGGCTTCGACAACCAGATCATCGCCATTCCGCCTGACTCCGTCGCGCAGTTCCAGGTCGTCACCAACAACGAGAGCGCCGAGTATGGCCGTTCTTCAGGAGCCACGATCAACGCCGCGTCGGCGAGTGGAACCAACCGCTTTCACGCGACGCTCTACGAGTTCATCCGCAACACCGACCTCAACGCCGCCGGATACTTCAAGCCCACCACCGTCGGCAACACCGGCAACGTCATCCCATTCCAGAAGCCGACCTTCAACCGCAACCAGTTCGGTATGAACGTCGGCGGCCCCATCCGCAAGGACAAGCTCTTCTTCTTCCTCGACTACGAGGGCTTCCGCCAGACGCTCAAGCCGCTCAACGTCTTTACCCTGCCCACGCAGAATGAGTTGAACGGCATCCTCGTTGTGCCCGTGCGCAACCCCATCACCGGCACCGTCTACCAGGCCAACACCGCCATCCCCAGCACCGCCATCAATCCCATCTCGCAGCAGATCATCAGCTACTTCAAGGGAATCCCCGGCCTGCCCACGGCAGGTCTTCCCAGCACCGGCCTTGCCACCAACGACTACTCGAAGCAGGTTCCCTTCACCGACAACTCCGACAAGGGTGACCTGCGCCTCGACTATCAGCAGAGCGCCAGCAGCAGCTGGTTCCTCCGCATCAGCGACCGCAAGGAGACCGGCGTCAACTATCCTGCGCTGCCTCTGCCGATCGACGGCCAGACCAACGGCACCATCCGCGTGCTTGATCAGCAGGTAGTGCTGGGTAACACGCATCTCTTCGGCTCCAACAAGATTCTCGATGCCCGCGTTGCCCTCTCGAAAACCAAAGCTGGCAAGTATAGCCTCTCCATCGGCAACAACGCCATCACCATCCCCGGCCTGCCGACCAACCCGGTCGTAGCAGGTGGACTTCCCTCTACCAGCATCACCGGCTTCACCGCCTTCGGTCGTCAGAGCACCAACCCACAGTGGCAGAACCCCGCTCTGCTCGATCCGAAGGTTAACTTCACGTGGGTCAAGGGCAATCACTCGCTCAAGTTCGGCTACGAGTACGAGCACATCTGGATGGCCGTCAACGACAACAACCCGCTCTACGGCTCCTTCAGCTACGGCGGCGGTTACAGCCTCTGCTCAAGCTGCGTAGGCGGCAACTCTTCTGCCGTCAGCGACAACTACTGGGCCGACTTCCTCTTCGGCAACACCAATAACTACTCGCTGGCAAACTACTTCGTCGCGCATCTCCGCCAGACGCTCGACAGCGCCTACGCGCAGGACGACTGGAAGGTCAATCCCAAGCTGACGCTTAACCTCGGCCTCCGCTGGGAGTACGGCTCGCCTTACTCCGAGCAGAACAAGTTCATCTCCAACTTCGATCCCACCACGCAGACCGTCCTCACTATTACCCCCGGCGCTGTAAAGGGCAACGGCATCACGCCTGTCAGCGGCAGCGGCGTCTACGGCAGCACGCTCGTCAATCCTGACCTCAACGACTTCGCTCCGCGCCTCGGCTTTGCCTACGCTGCAACGCCGAAGACCGCGCTGCGCGGCGGCTATGGCATCAGCTACGTCCACTACACCCGCGCCGGTTCGGGCGACATCCTCGCCATCAACGCGCCGCAGGCACAGTTCGCCTCGGTTACCCAGCCCACACCTAACGCCACCAACCATTGCAACCCGCTGCCCAGCCAGATCATCACGCCCGGCTCCGGCAGCACCACTCCAAGCTGCTACGCGACGGTCGATCAGGGATATCCCTCGGGCCTTGTGACCACCTTCAACCCAGCCACCGACAACATCACCTGGGTGCCCAAGGACACGCGCGACAGCTATGTGCAGAGCTACTTCCTCAGCGTGCAGCAGCAGGTCGCCAAGAACACGCTGCTCGATATCGCTTACGTCGGCAACCGCGGCCTCAAGCTGCAGGGCTTCCTCAACGGCAACCAGAAGAACCCGGCCAACGGTTTCGCGCGGCCCTTCGGCAACTGGCCCAGCGACATCACCGAAGCTCCCAACGTCTTCGTCTCTCGCTACGACGCTCTACAGGTTCGCTACGAACAGCGCTTCGTCGCCGGGCTGACACTGCTCAACTCGTTTAGCTGGTCGCACTCGCTCGATAACGCCAGCGCCTCGCTCGAAGGCAACACGCCTTCGCCGCAGGACGCCAACAACATCAAGGCTGACTATGGCCAGTCGGACTACAACCTACCCGTGGCCAACGTCACCAGCCTCGTCTACGAGCTGCCCGTCGGCCATGGCCGACGCTTCCTTAGCAGCAGCAACGGCGCGGTCGATGCACTGATCGGCGGATGGCAGATCAGCGGCATCAACACCATGCAGGCCGGTACGCCGTTCAATATCGGCTACTCGCCCAACTCGGCCAACGCCGTCTCTCCACAGATCTCCGCAACCTATCGCGGAGCCAACGAGTATCGTCCTAATGTCGTCGCCGGTCAGCCGGTCATCAAGAAGACGAAGCTCGCGAGCGGCTACATCCAGTACATCAACCTCGCGGCCTACACGCTGCCTGCAACCCGCAACGCAAGCGGAACGCTGCTGAGCCCCTTCGGCAACGCCTCGCGTAACCCCGGTCGCACTCCGGCCTTCTACCAGACCGACCTTGCTCTCAACAAGAAGTTCAGCACTCCTATCGAGAGCCTCAAGGTCGAGTTCCGCGCAGAGAGCTACAACCTCTTCAACCACACCAACCTCTACCTGCCCGGCAGCGGCCTCGGCGGAACCCTCGGAGCCACGCCCACCAGCGGAGGCCAGATCACCAGCACCTTTGAGCCGCGCATCCTGCAATTCGGCCTGAAGATCCTCTACTAACCAGCCGCAAAAACAAATGTGCCAGCCACATGTTTGTGGCTGGCACATTTTTATTTAACATCCACCCAGTCATCTCCCAATCAAAGACGGATGCCGTATGTCCCGCTTTTGGGATATGGGTTGAACCACCATCACCGGGTAGCTTGCTCAAACAAAAACTTATGAGCAGCCACGCTCGCCGCACCGCGCGCCAGAAACGTCGGCTCGACATGATGAAAGAACAGCCGTGTCGAAGATAGAAACCGCGGCAGAATATTATTCTCGATCGTCTGCCGTGCCGTCACGGTAAACAAGCCGCTGTCGAAACCGGCAATATCTTCAAACAGCACAAGCTCAGGGTTGTTCACCTGAATCACGCTGGCCACGGCGAAGCCCAGCGCCTCGCCCGCCGCACGCAGAATCGCAATCGCGTGCGGGTTCCCCTTGGTCGCCAGCACCTCGATGCTGCGAACGCTCGTTCCCGGCAGCTTCGCCGCCTTCGCCTTCTCCAGAATCTCTTCACTGGCCGCGAGCATGTTAAGGCAGCCGCGCTTGCCGCACGGGCAAAGATCGCCGCCCGGTGCGACCGTGATGTGCGAGATCTCTCCCGCGCCGCCGTCGTTGCCGCGATAGAGCCGCCCGCGAACGTAGTGCGCGCAGCCGATACGCGCGCCCAGCGTCACCACGCTGAAGTTCCTCGCCTCGCGCGCCTTGCCGAATAGCTTCTCCGCAATTGCCGCGGCGTTGGCGTCGTTATCGACATAAGTCGGAATGCCCGTGGCCTGCGTCACAATTCCCGCAATCGGAACATCATGCCAGCCCAGCGCCGAAGAGTGAATGCAGACGCCGGTATCGTGCGCCACCACGCCGGAGAGAGCGATGCCCAGCCCCAGAATCTTCTTAGACGAGCTCTCCTTCGGCGAGACCAGATGCTTGATGCCGCGGCGAATCGCGTCGGCGATCTTCTGCGGATCGTTCTTCTCCGGTATCTGGTATTGACTGACAATATCGCCCGCCAGATTCGTAAGCACCATCAGCATTGGGTTTTCGCCAACGTCCACGCCGACAAAGTAGCCGCGCTCCGGGTTCACCGAGAGCAGCGTCGAAGGCCGCCCCTTGCCGGGACTGTTGCGAACCACTGCAACCTCGAGCAGAAGCCCCGCCTGCAACAGAGCATCGCTGATCTCGGTCAATGCCGACCGTCCCAGCTTCGTCTCTTCCGCCAGCGCCGAACGCGACATCGGCCCCGACTGCAGCAGCGCCTCGATGACCGCCAGCCTCGACGAGGTGGTGCCGTAGATCTTTCTGTTGTTTTTAGTCACAGAGTGCATTCCGATTCTTGATGGTATGTACCTTCTACTCTCTCATTATCATCTGAATTTATTTCATAAATCATATTAAATTATCCGAGTGGTTTACGAATCCTCTTGACAATACCATCTAGCAGGACGATAACTAATTCGTATTTTCGGAGTAAATAAATCCTGCACGCGAACAGCGCACCTCGAAAGGGCACCGGCACGAGACAAGGACAGACATAAAGACCGCTTCGAGCGGTCGTCGCCCCAACCACATCAGCACCGCAAACTTTACGGAGGTTCCCATGAAAGCAAGGTTTGGTTTACGCAGTTTGGCTCTGTTTCTCCTCAGTTGTTCCATGGCGCTCGGGCAGACGATCACCGGCTCCATTACCGGCACCGTCACCGATCCCAGCGGCGCCGCCGTCAACGACGCCAAGGTGACCGCAATCAATGTCAACACTGGCGTGCAGACGCCCGCGACCACCAACGCCGACGGCATCTACACGCTCCACTTCCTGCAGATCGGTCACTACAAGATCTCCGTCACCGCGCAGGGCTTTGCGCCTGCCAGCGCCGGTCCCTTCGCGCTCGAGGTCTCGCAGGAGGCCAAGGTCGATGTGCACCTGACCGTCGGATCGGTGAATGAGAGCGTCGTCGTCAGCAGCGCAGCGCCTATCCTCGACACGCAGAACGCAACCACCGGCGACACCATCACCTCTGCCTCGGCGACCGAGCTTCCCTTGCAGGCGCGCAACTTCTCTTCGCTGACCACTCTGGTTGCAGGCGCAGTCACCCCTAACCCCTCGGCACAGAACATGGTCGGCCGCAGCGGATACAACGGCGGCTTCTTCATCAACGGCAATCGCGAGCAGTCCAATAACTACACGCTCGACGGCGCCGACATCAACGAGGCCATCGACAACTACATCGGCTACAGCCCTAATGTCGACGCCATCGGCGAGCTGCACATCATCAGCGGCAACGCCACCGCCGAGTACGGCAACGCCAACGGCGGCCAGGTCGTCATGGTCACCAAGAGCGGCACCAACCAGTTCCACGGCGACGCCTACTGGTTCCTCGAGAACACCAACCTCAACGCCAATAGCTGGACGAATAAACACACGTTCCCCGCCTCCGCCATCGGCCCCGTCCCCGCGCTCAATCGCGGCATCTTCGGCGGCACCCTCGGCGGCCCCATCATTCGCAACCGGCTCTTCTTCTTCGTCGACTACCAGGGCGCGCGCCAGCACGCCAGCACCTCCGAGCTGCGCTCCGTCCCCACGTCGGCCATGCGCGCAGGATACGCTCCGGTGCTCGGTCATAACGTTACGATCACCAATCCGGTCGCGCAGTTCCTGTTCGCTCACCCGGAGCTTTATCCGGCTCCTAATGTTACGGGGAGCGGCCCCTACGGCACTACCTTTGACTATCGCGGCACCTACGCCAACGCCACTCATAACGATCAGGGCGACGTTAAGCTCGATGCCAAGCTCACCAACAGCGACAGCGTCTCCGGCCGCTTCACCATGGGCCGCGAGCACGACGGCTATAGCCAGGTCTCCCTCCCCACCGACATTCCCACCAACAACTCCGACCCCTACACCGGCTTCATCGTCAACTGGACACACATCTTTTCGACCAGCATCGTAAATGAGGCTCGCGCAGGTGTTGGACGCACGCGCTACATCGCCACGCCCACCGACCTCAGCGGCCAGTTCGGCCTCACCGGCAACCAGAAGCTCGGCATTCCCGGTACACAGATCGTGCCCGGCATCTCGACCTTCGACGTTACCGCTGCGTCGGTCGATCCCATCGGCACCACGAAGCAGGCACAGACCAATGGCAACTACGCCGGCATCGACTCCGACAGCATCGTCAACGCCTTTACCTATGGCGACAACCTGAGCTGGCAGCATGGCCGCCACGCGCTCAAATTCGGCGCGCAGTGGCTTCGTTATCAGGAGAACCGCTACTACTCCGGCAACGACGGCTCACTCGGCTGGTTTAAATACACCGGTACTGCCTCCGGCGATCCATGGGCCGACTTCCTTCAGAACGACGCCTTCAGCTTTGGCCAGGGTGCCGTCACCGGACGCTGGGGACAGCGCCAGTGGCGCGACGCCTTGTTCGTGCAGGACGACTTCAAAGTCAGCGACAGCCTCACCCTCAACCTCGGCGTTCGTTGGGAGTGGGACCAGCCTATGTATGAGGTCAACAACAAGCAGGCCAACATCAGCATTACCACCGGAGCAATCGAGTACGCCGGGCAGAACGGCAACAGCCGCGCTCTCTACCACGGCTTCTGGGGAGGCTTCATGCCGCGCGTCGGCTTCGCCTACTCTCCTAGCAATCTCAACGGCAGGTTCGTCGTTCGCGGTGGATACGGCATCACCAACTTCCTCGAAGGCACCGGCGCCAACCTGCGCCTCACCCTCAACCCGCCCTTCTTCATCGACTCTTCCAAGTCGTCCGATGGGACCACATTCTTCCAGACCCAAAATGGCTTCCCCCGTCCCGCCGACCCCTCTCTACTCTTCGGCAATATTCGTGCCTGGGACCCCAACCTGAAGCCCGCTCTGATTCAGCAGTACAACCTCACCACCGAATATCAACTTAACAACACCACCTCGTTAGTCGTCGCTTATCTCGGACAGGATGGAGATCATCTCGTCGATCCACGAGAGGCCAATCAGAAACTTTGCCCCACCTGCCCGTATCCGGTTACAAGTCTTTCGCCTGCACTTTCACTGGTTACACTGGTCAGCTACACCGAATCGAACTCGATGATGAACTACAACGCGCTGCAGATCACGGGGCGGCACCGCCTCAGCCGCGGGCTTGAGTTCCTCACCAACTACACATGGAGCAAGTCGCTCACCAACAACCTCGGCTACTACGGCGCGGGCGGCGGTGCAGGCGCGTCGCAGAGCGCCTATTGGCAAAACTCCTACGACGGCGGAACGGACTACGGCCCTGCCTTCTTCGACACCACCCACATCTTTACCTTCTCCGGCTACTACGATCTTCCCTTCGGTCGCGGCAAGCAGTTCGGAGGCAACATGAATCGTTTCGCCGACCTCGCCGTCGGCGGATGGAAGCTGGCCACCGTCGCCAGCCTCCACACCGGCATGCCCATCACCATGATGTCGGCTGAACATTACTCGGTCAACCAGCGCACCGACCGCGCCAATCACTATCGCAAGCTCGTTATCAAAAACCGCTCCGTCGACCACTGGTTCGGCACCGATCCCTCCGCAACTCCCTGCATCACCGACGCCGACAAAGGCGTCTGCGCCTACGGGGAGGAGTCATCGACCGGCCTCGGCACCGCCAGCGTAGGCTCGGAGCGCGCACCAGGCTACCACGATCTCGATGCCGCGCTCAGCAAAGCCTTCAACATCACCGAAGACAAGCACCTCGACTTCCGTGCCGACTTCTTCAACGTGCTCAACACCACCAGCCTGGCACCGCCCACCAACAACGTCTCGCCGGGTAACGCTTTCGGCCAGATCACCTCCACCGTCTCCACCGAGCGGCAGATTCAGCTCGCACTAAAGTTCGTCTTCTAACCAATTTTTTTTGCAGAACCAGGGCAAACTCAAAGCCCTCTTCCTTGAATAAAGGAAGGGGGCCTTTTTTATCGAAACTCGAACGACACTTTCATCCCCAGCTAAATGCAATCGGAATCCGGACATCCGGGTGCAGGCTCTTGTGAACGGGACAAGTATGCGCGGCCTGCTCGAGCTTCTGCCGGTTCTCCTCGCTCACCGAACCCGGCACATGAATCCTCACCGTTAGGCTCTGAATCCTTCTCGGCATCGCAGCGGTCATCTCCTTTTCGACTGTCGCCGTAGCTCCATTCAGATCGACGTTCAGCGTGCAGGCCATGATGCCCATCACCGTCAGCATGCACGAGCCCAGCGCGGTTGCGACCAGGTCCGTAGGGGAGAAGCTCTCACCGCGGCCCTGGTTGTCCTTCGGTGCATCGGTGTTAAGCTCCGTGTGCGAAGGCCCATGCACCGCCTTGCAGTGCAACTCTCCCTGATACTCAATCTCAATGGCGACCATAACGATTCCCTTTGCAGATAATTAAGACAGAAGAAGAGCGAACGGAAGCCGCATCACTCAACCTCTCTCTCCATCGTAGGTCTCCGCACAACGTTCCACAAGCCGAAGATATGACAACGCAAAGCCCCAAAGCGAACCAGCTCGCGATGAAAGATCACGCAGCCACAGCAGGATTCCCTCGCGAAGCTTCGCCGCAACAGCCACTCGAGATCACCGGCGCAAGCATCCCGGTCGACGGCGGCTCAAAGCTGTAACTGCAGGCTAGGCCGCCGAACAAAGAAGATTATGCCGCCACGCTCTTTGCCCTGGCCTCGGGGCGCACCAGCCAGTAGAGCGCCGCGATGTGCGTGATCATCAGCATCGGCACATAGATCACCGGAACGATATACATCGCGCCGAATTGCCCGGCCTGCGCAGGCAGGTTCAGATGGATGGCGTGGTAGTAGTCGACGATCAGATCGGTCACGCCCACAACATTAAAAGCAGCGACGAAGACCCAGAAGAACGGGCGCAGCCCTCTTGCCCCAACCCGCGCCGCAAGCAGCGCCAGCATAGCCAGCACCGCAGTCGCAAAGTCGCCATAAGCGGAGAACACTGTGAAGCCCACAGGCAGCCCCGGCCCGACCACGCCGGGCAGCAGAAACGCCAGTCCGAAGAAGCGGAAGCTGTGCAGCGTCGCAATAGCGCGCTGCGCCTCGAAGCGGCCCATCGCCCGCAGCCTGGGCAAGATGTAGGTACTGAATAACAGCAGGCACGCAATATAGCCTGCAACGAGATGTATCTGGAAGAGGTTCTGCGGCAACATGTTCTTTCTCCTGTCCGATAGGATGATGTACGTCATTTCATAAGCGGGTGCGGCTCTGCGCGTGATCGCAAGAGAACTTCACGCGCCTGCGTTACGGAAGAGTCCCGCGTTGGCGCGAAAAAACTCTTCGAGCGTCTGCGGGCTGCGACCAGTCACCGTGCGAATTGCATCGGTCGGCCGATAGCGCCGCTCGCTTCTGCGGTAGAACTGCCAAAGGTGGCTCAGGTGGTCGAGAGCATGCGCGCCAAGTCGCTCTCGCACCGCCTCGGCCCATTGCTCGTCCGTGATGGACACGTAGCGAATCGTCCTTCCCAGCGCGCGGCCAAGCGCTGCAACAATCTCCCGCACTGTCGGCGTCTCGGTCACCAGTGCGTAGACACGCTCGCGCGGCGCGCCGGGGTTGGCCAGCAACGTCGCAGCCACGCGTGATACGTCCTCCGCACCGGCCAGCGGAAGCACCGCATCGCCCTCGCCCCATGGCACAAACACCGCATCCTGCTCGGCCACGCTGCGAAAGAGAGCACGCAGGTTCTCGTAATATGGCGGCGTCTGCAGATGGACAGCCCCCACCCCGGCCCAGTCGAAGACGCGGTCCGCCAGCCGGTGTTGCAGGTTCCGAAACGACGGGGCCGCCCAGAGATCGCGAAAATCGGCGTCGTCCGGCGCGCCCTGAAACTGCGAGTTATTCACCACCAGCTCGAGCCCTGCATCGCGTGCCGCAGCAGCAAAGATAGTCGCCGCCTCCATCAACCCATCGGTCACCGGATAGGTAAAGAAGGCGCGCCGCACCCCATGCATCGCCGCCTCGACCGAGGCCGGGTTCAGCAGATCACCCTCGAAGATCTCCGCGCCCTCGCGGCGCAGCTCCTCCGAGCGTTCATCGAGCCTGTGCACGAAGGCACGAACAGGAATCTCCTGCCGCAGCAGCAGGCCCGCAACGACGCGCCCGGTCGAGCCTTGCGGCCCGCCGGCGGCGCCGGTAATCAGGATGGGATGGGAGTGGACGGAATCAGGCACGGGAAGTTCTCCTTTCCCGCATAGGATTACTCATATCATCCTACGGATTCAGATTTTTTTGAAGCAGTAGCAGCCGGTTGCATCAAAGGATGATCTCGCGCATCCTAAAAGCACCTTAGGAGCAATTAAGGAGCATCAGGAAAGCATCCATGCGCTACCGCCCCGAGCACAAAGCCGAGGTCCACCAGAAGATCATCAAAGACGCCTCGCGTCGTGTGCGCGCCGAAGGCCTCGGCGGCGCTGCCGTCGCCGCCGTCATGCGCGACACCGGCCTCACCCACGGAGGCTTCTATAAGCACTTCGAAAACAAGGACGAGCTTGTGCTCGAGTCGCTGCGTGATGCCTTTGCCGAGATCGCCGACACCCTCACCCACGCCGCCGAACAGGCCCGCGCCGGGTCCGGCTGGAAGGCCATCGTGAAGACCTACCTCAGCCTCGAGTACTGCGACCACGCCGAGCGCGGCTGCCCCCTGCCTGCGCTCGCTCCCGAGATGGCACGCGTCGATCCGCAGATGCGCGGCCCCATCTTCGTCGAGCTCGTGAAGTACAGAGACAGGATGCTTCCCTTCATGCCCGGCCGCCGCGCCAGCGAGCGTGAGCGCGCCTTCTTCGTCATCTTCTCCACCATGATCGGCGCCGTGGAGGTCGCACGCATGCTGCCCGACCGAGCCGTGCAGGAAAAGGTCCTGGCCACCGCACGCGAGTTTCTTCTAAGCAGCTTCTGACTACTCCCGGCGACCATTCCGCTCTCTTTTACATCACCATTCCGCTTCTTTTTTGTATTTCCATTCCGCAGCGAAGCGGAGGAATCCGCTCTTTCCCACCCGGCGCGAGCCCGCATAACAAAGCCTCCGGGGTCTCCCGGCTGGCTGGAAACTATATCGTATTCACAACATATTTATCCGTCTCCAAACGGGAAAATGTTGCAGTCGTTGCCGTTGAATTGTATTGTTGAACACTGCCTGATCCAGTAGCCTTCCGTAAGGCAAAACACTGTAAGTTTTGGGCCAGAAAGAGATGGTGACCCTTGCTGCCGAAGTTCAACTCACATCCCTACAGATTTTTCTGTGCAATCGTTATCGTTTGTGCGTGCTCCCTTTATGGGTGCTCTAACAACAATTCTTCTTCAAACGGTGGAGGCACAGCCACTGCACCTACGATAAGCAGTGTCACTCCCTCTACCGTGGTGGCTGGTGCATCGGACACCACCCTGACGCTTGCCGGAACCGGCTTTACCAGCACAACGACGGTCAGCGCCAACAACACTGCGGAAGCCACCACCTACGTCAGCGCAACTCAGGTGAAGGCGACCATTCCGGCGGCACAGCTTGCCACTGCGGCAACGCTCTCTATCACCGCCAGTAATGGTGGCACCTCGGGCGCCTCCGCTGCAGTAGCCTTCGCGGTGAACAATCCTGCTCCCGCAGTCACGTCGCTCTCTTCTCAAACCATCGCCGCCGGCAGCACGCCCGTTGCGATTACGATTACAGGGACCGGCTTTGTCAGTTCCTCGAGCGTACTCGTCAACGGCTCGTCCCGCACCACGACCTTCGTTAACGCGACGCAGCTCAGCTTTACACTGACCGCCCAAGACATCGCCCTGCCCGGGACGCTCGCCGTTACCGTCAGCAATGCCGCGCCCGGCGGAGGAACATCGACATCACTCAACATCACGGTCGCCGCCGGATCGCCCACCATCGCCAGCGCCAGCCCCAACAGCATCCTGACAGGCTCCACAGACACCACCATCACCATCACCGGAACGAACTTCTACGCCACCAGCGTAGCCATGATCGGAACCACCGCGCTGTCCACCACCTATGTCAGCAGCACGCAGTTGACGGCAGTAATTCCTGCAGCCAATCTCACATCGCTCGGCTGGCTTGCTCTCTCGGTGCATACGCCGTCAGCACCCTCCCCCTCTGCAACCATCGCAATTCCGGTTGCTATGACGCTCGCGCTCAATGTCAACCACATCGTCTACGATCCCTACAATCGCAAGCTGTGGGCAACGATCGGGGCGGCAACCAGCACACTGGCCGGCAACTCGCTCGTATCCATCGACCCCGCCACCGGGACCATCGGAACTCCCGTCCTGCTCGCCAGCATGCCCTACGCAATCGCACTCAGCGACTCCGGCAAGACGCTCTACGCTCTGACCTCCACCGTGGTCACCCGCTATGACATGACGACCAACACCGTCACCATCGCCACCGTTCCCGGCATAAGCGGAAGTACCACGATACAGACGCAGAGCTTTTCGATCGCTCCCGGAACAGAGAACGAGCTGGTACTAGGAACATCGACCACCGGTTCGACTGAGATTCAGGTCTTCGACTACGACACAGCCACCAACACGGTAACGGCCCGCTCAGGAAACGTAAGTGGCTTCCCATCGCACTATGGATACTGCCCGGTATTCCTGAACGCGGGTTACCTGATCAACCCATATAACACTCTCTCCGACATTAACCTCTATCCGGTATCGAGCACCGGCCTCGGATCTGCGGTAGCCTCATACACCTCAACCTCGCCTACGGAAGAATCCGGATGCATGAAAGTTGCAGGCAGCGTGAGCTACAGCACCACCGGCAACGTCTACGCCTTCACCCCCACAACCATCACCAAGAACGCTACCATCAACCTCTCTCCAACCACCGTCGTCGCGCTCAACGGAACGCCGGTCGCACCGGACCTCTCGCTGCATCAGGTCTTCTTCGGCAGCGTCTATAGCGGCAATGGCCCCGAGGCGTTGACGTCGGCCTCGACTGACACCAACCAGGTAAACTCCATCGTGATGCTGCCGACACCAGGCGTGGTCCCCGGCTCGAGTAATCTTTACTACTCCGACGATCTCTATCGCTGGGGTCAGGACGGTCTGGCTCTGCTTCTGCGCGACGACCTCGGAACCGGCAGCGCCCTCCTCTATCTGCTGCGCGGCCCCTTCGTCGTCCCGCAGGAGCTCAACACCAACACGGCAGCATCCATCACTGCGGACTCCTCCAGCACCATCACGGCAGGCTCCGGCAACACCGTGCTCACCTTAACCGGAAGCAACTTTGTTCCCGGCGTCGCCGTCACCTGGAACGGCAGCTACCGCACCACTACCATCGTTGACTCAACGCATGTCACCGTCGCCATTCCCGCATCCGACGTCGCTGCGGCTGGCACGGGCACGCTCGTCGCCACCAACCCCGGCGCACCGGCATCCGCCTCACTCACTGTCCAGGTGCAATAACCAAACAATAGCGCAGAACAAAAGGCCGCTCCGTTTGGAGCGGCCTTCGCTTTTTACAATCAACCTTCGGCGATACTCCATTTCCCTACGCCACCACCTTGACCTCAACGCTCTCCCGCCGCAACCGTAATCTCCGCCGCCGTCGCCGTCGAGATGGCACGCGTCGATCCGCAGATGCGCGGCCCGATCATCGTCGGGCTCGTGAAGTACAGAGACAGAATGCTCCCCTTCATGCCCGGCCGCCGCACGCGAGTTTCTTCTAAGCAGCTTCTGATCTCGTCAATAACTAAAGCTCTATCAAGCTTTCAAAGAGGTGAAAGACCCCGCGCGCTCCCGCGTCTCGCGGCCGAACCAGCAACATCCTATAGCTTCGGGAACCATGCGAACCTCGATCTCGTACCTGCTCTTATGCCGATCCTGCGCCAACTCGTATGTGCCGCACTCTGCGCTCTCGTTCTCATTCCCTGCGTACCTGCTCAGACCCCATCGCCGACGGCGCAATCATCCGCGGTCGCGCCTGCTTTGTGGGACACGCTCACGCCCGGCCCATACGGTGCGGGGTTGAAGACGTTGTTCCAATACGACACCTCGCGCACATGGAAGATCACGCGCACCTACGATGGCGCCTTCTCGCCCGACCGTAACGGACGGCCCATTCAAATCAATGTGTGGTATCCGGCGCTGCCATCTACAGGCCAAAGCATGGCCTTCGACGACTATGTCGATCAGACCGCCCCGGCCCAATTCGCTGCATTCAACGACATCATGCGGCAGCGCAATCGCGACGACGCCATCGACTCGGTTCCGCGCGATCGCATTACCGATCTGCAAAAGATGCAGATGTTCGCACGACGCGATGCCCAACCGGCTCCGGGGCGTTTTCCCGTGGTGCTCTACTTTGGCGGACTGAACGCACCCATCAATTCGAATGTTGTCCTTGCCGAATACCTCGCAAGCCACGGCTACATCTTCGCCAGCGTCTCTCTGCTCGGTCCCTCGAACGAGCAGGCCTTCCAATCGCGAACCTCCGATGACCTTGAGGCATCGGTACGCGACATGGAGTTTGCGTGGTCGATCCTGCAACAGGAAAGCAATGTGGACCCATCCAAAGTCGCTGCTCTCGGCCACAGCGTAGGCGCAATCGAAGCTGTGATTCTCGGCCTGCGCAACTCCAACGTGTCCGTTGTCATCGGGCTCGACGGCACATACGGCTTCGCCGGTCTCTCGGGCGTGCTGACCCACTCCTATGGATACGATCCCAATAAAATGAGGGCCGCCTTCATCGATCTGCGCCGCGCTCAAGGAGCTCAAGGCAACGAGCCGCTCGACCTATCGGTAGTAGAGTCCTTTCGTCATGCCGACCGTACCTTCATCACCATCGACCGCATGCATCACAGCGACTTTACCTCCTTCGCTATGGTCGCGGACTACTTTCACACACCGCTGCCGACCGATTATCCCCTCAATGGCTGGAACCGCGAAACCGGCCGCGACGGCTATGAATCGGTCGCTCGAACTTTGCGCTCCGAGCTCGACGCAAAGCTCAAGGCCAACGCAACCGCGTCCATCGAACAAAAGCCCGGCATGACCATCCGGCACGAATCCGCAACTCCGCCGCCGCCATCGCCGCTGGAGGCAGCAACGCTCGTTGCTGCACAAGGGATCGACAAGGCAAAGGCGGTATTTCTCGCCAGTTGCGGAGCCGATGGAATCGCGTCCTGCATCGAGGTCGATCGTTTCAACACGTGGGGCTATAACCTGCTCGGACAGCACCGCGCAAAAGACGCCCTCGCTGTCTTCTCATTAAATGCATGGGCGCATCCAGGCAACGCCAACCTGCAGGACAGCCTCGCCGACGGATTCTCCGCCGTTGGCGACAACGTGCATGCCAGGCAGGCCGTAGAACACGCAATCGAACTTGCTCCCTCTGACCCATCCTTCGATTTCCCGCTGGCGAGAGCAACGTTCTTAAGCGAAGAGAAGACCAGGCTTCAACACTGAAAGTGAATCCACCCGATCGATCCGCAGCAGCATCTTCTTCATCGTCTACGACGCTACCCTCACTGCAACCGTATCTCCCGCCGGAACCATCACCTCGACTGAGCTTGTAGCTTCGCCCCGGTATGCCGATCCGGCATGAGCCTTGAGCGGCTTACCCCCAACCAACAAGGCAGCGAACGACCCCGGAAACACAGCTCTCCACACCAGCGCCTTCGTGCCTTGATTCGTCAGCTTCGTGCTGCGCTCGCCCTCGTGGCGCACGCCGATCACGCTGCCCTGCACAGGAAGATTACGCAGCTCCGCCCATCCCGTCGCCGCCGTCAAACGCGGCATCGTCTCCACCACAACAGCAAGATGCCTGCCCGCAGCAATCTTCGCCGGCGGCTGCGTCGGCTCCACGCGAACGCCCATCAGCCCCATCGTCATCGCGCCCATCACCGAATAAGAGACCTCGGGATACTCTCGCCGCTCACGCCCTTCGCGCGTCAGATCGAGGATCTGCGCACGCGCCGCCGCGGCATCACCATAGCGGTACAGAATCTCCGCATAGTGCGACTTCGCCTCCACCGCGCTCACTGGCTCCGTCTTCATCGTCGCCAACAACGTTTGCAATGCGCTCGCCGTCTTCGGCCCCGCCTCCGCTGCATCGCGATAGAGAACGTCCGCTCCCGCGCGCCCGATGAACTGATGCTGCTTGTTAAAGAACGCATAGAAGTACCCTCCCGCCGCGTTCCACCACGTTGTGTTGATCAGCCTCTTCATCTCCGCAGCGTTTTCCATCGACCGCCGCGCTGCCTGCCCATTGCCGCGAATCGACTGGATCGCCGCATAGGCACGATAGGCCGCATACTGCGTTGCCAGCAGATCGATGCCTACCAGGTTGTCGCGGCTGCTCTCCTCATACGTCGGATCACCGCGAAAGAAAGGAGGCGTCTCGATATTGCTCGTCCGCTTCATGACGCGCTCCGGACTCAACTGCCAGCGCTCGATGTAGTCGGTCATCGTGCGGTCATAGAAGTTCAGAAACACCGGGTCTTCGATATACGACGTATCTCCCGTCCACAGATACATGCGATAGCACGCATCCAGCACGTCGAAGTTCGCGGGCAGGTTGTACCAGAACTCCGCATCGCTCTTATAGTCCACCGGCGCTGGCCGGTTCAGCCGGTCGATCTCCCAATAGCTGCACCAGTCCCGCGAGGCCGCAATGTTCTCCGCAAATTTACGCAGCATGTTGTGGTTGTACCGGGCCAGCCCCAGCGCCTGCGCGCCGTCGGCTTGATGCGACGTATCGCGCATGCAGAAGGCATGCCGCCCCGGCAGCGCGGCCTCGTACCACGGCCCCACCGGGTCGCCGTCGAAGACATACGACATCGCCTCTTGCTTCGCCCAACGAAAACTATTGACCAGTGCAATATCGGAAGAATCAAACTCCAGCTCCGATTTCGCATCGTGCGTCTCGCCTCGCAACGACGCCGACATCAGAAACGGAACAAGACACAGCGCCTTATTAACCTGCCGACGAGTCACACCGCCTCGCGATGCCGCACGCTCAAAGAACATCCTCTCCTCCATTCAGATCAGCTTAGTCGAAGCCACGCCGCGCAGCCTCACACAAGCGCAATCACCAGTCCTGGCGAGGACAAATCGCCCGCAGTAGCACTCCGCAATCCCACCCTGCGCAGCACCTCTCCGGGCAAATGCAACACCTTGCCGCGAACCTGCACGTCGCCAGTTATATCGACGGCCTCATCGCCCGCTAGGTCCTGCGCCAACACACGCTTCCCATGCAGCGGCGCCTCGAAGACCATCGTCAGGCTTTTGAAATTTCCAAAGACGCCATAAGGCCCCGGAGCATCGGCAACCGGCAGCGTCACTTCGCACTCCGGCATGTACCACGCCTCGCCGACGCGCGTCCTCTCCTGCGCAGCCACGGCCACCGCGCCATTCGGAAAGCGCGTCGCAAAAGCAAACGGCCTCTCGCCCTTCGCCTTCACTTCGGGCAGCGCCATGCCGCGAGCCATGCGCGCCGGAGCGCCCTGCCGCACCTCCGCGCCAATCAGATCACTCTCCCAGCTCTGCCCCTTTGCAAACCGCCAGCTATCGGTCAGAATCTCATCGTCAATCGCAACCGTTCCTATGCCCGGAGAAAACGGCGCCGCAATCCGCTGCCAGCGCACTGCACGCACCACCTCGTCCATGCGCCGCTTCGCCTGTCGCGGCCCGTTGAAGAAGAGATCGGCATCATCGC
The DNA here is from genome assembly GCF_014640335.1 of Edaphobacter dinghuensis. NCBI lineage: Bacteria > Pseudomonadati > Acidobacteriota > Terriglobia > Terriglobales > Acidobacteriaceae > Edaphobacter > Edaphobacter dinghuensis. The sequence continues at coordinate 664,503 of NZ_BMGT01000001.1, forward strand.
CCGGCCTCAATCCCGTCAGCGGATGCCGCATCACTCCCATCGTGCATCCCATCGCCGCAGCAACATAAACTTCGTCCTCGACATTCAGCAGAGCCTTCACTTCGGGGTGGCCCTGCGTCCCCTTCAACATCTCCGCCAACCGATCAAGCGTCGTCGGCAACGAAAGAATCGAAGTCACATCGTACGTTCGATATACATCCGTGTTGCGCAGAATTACCATCCGCCGCGAGCCCCACGGCTGCACGCCGAACCGCCCATCCTTATGCCAATCCCCATTAACTGCCGACTCTCCATGCACATGCTCGAACCGCAACGGAAGTCGCATCTCATCGCGCATCTGCACCATCTCAAAATTCGGATCGCCGATATCGATCTTCCAGTATGGAATCCCCGCAGCATCGCTCAACTTCTCTAAGCGCCTGCCGCTGTCGCCATCCGGCGGATTGCGGCACCATAACGCCGCGCTGCGCCATCCCGTCGTCTTTACAGCATGATTCAAGCCACGCAGCCGCTCCGTCGCATCGCCGGTGAACGATGGAAACTTCGCCGTCGCCACCTCAAACGTCGCCATGCCGCCGCTCTCCCATCCATCATCGAGCATCAGGTAAAGATCGCCGCGCACCTTCGGATAAAACGTCTTCGCCCATCCGGCATCGCCCAACACATTCTTCTCGGTCATCGCAGCACGTGCTAGTTGCGCGCCAGCATCACCTTCAAGCAGCGTTGCGTCCAGAGACCGCAGGCCATGCCCATACATATAGTTCTGCACCGCCCACGTACACCAGTAGTTCGGCGCATCGCACGGCTTCACTGGCACAAGGTTCGTCCTCCGCCCTGCTCTGCTTTGCGAAAGGCCCGGTATCGTCGTCGCCAGCGTCGTCGCAGTCGTCGCAACCGATGCGCCGAGAAACCGCCGTCTGCTCATTCTCATTCGTTGTCCCTTAAGTGCTTCATGCAACCCGGCAAACAGGCTGGCATCGCTTTGTGTTGCGCGATGCCAGCCACAGAATCAAGACACAGCCGCCTTAGAACGTGAAGCGTCCGCCTAACTGTATCTCGCGCGGCGTGCCGTTGGTGCCAGTAATCTGCCCGAAGCTCGGGTTCTGCGCCGTGCAGCATGTCGTGTTTGGGTTGGAGTAGTGTGGCGTGTTCGTCAGGTTGAACGCATCCACCTGGAAGCTCGCGCCCATCTGCTCACGAATTCGCACCGTCTTCGACAGCGACACGTCCGAGTTTCTGTAGCTCGGCCCCAGCACCTTACCCACGCCTGAGTTGCCCAACTGATACTGCGCAGGCGTCGTCAAACACGTCGTATCGAACCACTCCGACGTTTTGCCGATCTTGCGAATCGTCGGGCACGCAAGTTCCGCACGATTCGAAAATCCGCTGTTCAGATTGTCGTTCGAGATACCGAAGCTCAACGGCTGGCCCGATTGCAGCGTCGTAATGCTGCTCACCTGCCAGCCGCCCAGCAGCAGATCCACTGGCCGCGAGCTGTTCGCCAGCCACGTTCTGCCATGCCCAAACGGAAGCTGATAGACGAAGCTCGCGATAAAGTTACTCGGCACGTTCGGCGCCTGGCTCGTGCCCACTGCGCGGTTCAGGTTATCGTGCAGAGGATAGAAGACGTTCATATCGTCGATCTCCTTCGACCACGTATACGAGACGCGACCCTCCAGCCCATGTGAGAAGTTCTTCTTCAGCTCAGCCTGCAGCGCGTGATAGATCGACTGCCCATCCGACGTCGCATAGTTGATCGACGTTACCTCCGGCGCAATGTTGTAATACGGCCGCCGCGTCGTCAGGTCTCCCGGCCCCGGCGCAGGCGTGTCGATGTTGTAGTCGCGATAGAGATTGATTCCTCTCGTTCCCACATAGCTCAGACTGAACACCGTCGACGGCGTCATCTGCTGCTGCACGCCGAAGTTCCACGTATACGCATTGTCGGGACGGAAGTTTCTCGGTATCAGCGTCACCGAAGAGTTCGGCTGCGGCGTTACCGGCGCATTCGTCGAAAGCGGAATGAACGCAGGCAATCCCTGCACGCTCACCTGCGTAAACGGCGTATAGGCAAGCTGCTGATTCAGGTAGTACTGCTGGAAGAACGGGAAGTTGCGCTCGAGGTTGCCGCCGATCGCTCCAAAGTTTCCCGGAAACGTCGTGATACCAAACGCGCCGCGCACCGCCGTCCGTCCGTTATTAGGTGAGTAGGAGAAGCCAACCCGCGGCGCAAAGTTGCCATAGTAGTTGTCCACATTCGGCGCGCGGTTGTTGTTGCTCGCGATATCGAGCAGCCCCGTCGACAGATTGAAGTTTGACTGCCGATTGAATTTGTCGATCGCCTGCGTAATCACGTCCCAGCGCAGCGCCAGGTTCAGCGTCAGCGACTTCGACATGTGATATTCGTCCTGCGCATACACGCCCGCCAGGTGCGCGCGCGTCGCCGGATCGGTATCGACAAAGCCGCGATACAGCGACGAAGGCAACCCCAGCAGGAAGCTCGCAAACGCATTGCCGCCCGTACTGCTGCTGCAATTCGGCTGGCCCGTGCAACTGCTCGTATAGTCCGCATTGAATGAGAAGCTGCCGTTCTGGCTCGCATTCGCATTCGTCAGCGAAGCCTGCAACCTCCGATAGTCTTCGCCCACCGTCACCGTGTGCTTGCCGAAGACCCGAATGAAGTTGTCCGTAATTTGATACACGTTCGTGATGCGGTGCGAGTTCGTCCAGTCCTGCGACCCCGTCGATGCAATGTTGCCGACGTTGAAGATCGCCATGCCCGACGCGCCCGCAAACGCAGAGTCGTTGCCGTTCGGAATCCCCAGCGCTGTATTCTCGTTCGTGCCAAAGTCGTTGCCAAAGTCCTTCGTGTAGAAACGATTGAAGCCGAAGCGCAACTCATTCGTCGCCTTGGGCGAGAAGGTATGGTCATATCCAACCGCTGTGTTGTGATCACGCGAAGCCGCGTTCACATCGCCGATCTGGATGAACCGCGTCCCCGGCGAAGGAGCCGTCAGATCGCGCCGCTGATACGACTCACGCGCAAACAGCCGGTCGCCGTTGCCGAACTGATAGTCCGCCTTCACATCGAACTGGTGGTTGTTGTCCGTCTCCGACGTGTTCGCCTTGTAGTTCTGGCTGATGCTGTTCTGGTTGATCGCCTCCGGCCAGATCGACGCGTCGGCCACCATCTTCGCCGCCACAGGATCGAAGCGCGACGTCGGAATCTGGTAAGCCGGCCCCTGGCTCGTCGTCACAATCGGAAACGGATTGCCCGTCGAAGGATCATACAGAGTAGGGAACTGGCTGGTCAGAAACTCGCCCTGCTTCATCAAGTCAGTCGGCACCGTCAGGTTGTAGGCGATGCCGTTGTTCAGCAGCAGTCCCTGGTAGTCCACAAAGAAGAACGCCTTGTTGCGAATGATCGGTCCGCCCAGCGATCCGCCAAACTCGTTCGAGCGATACGGTGCCTTCGTTAATGCCTGCCACTGAATCGCATTCAAACTGTCGCTGCGAAAGAACTCATACGCCGATCCATGAAACTGGTTGGTGCCCGACTTCACAAACGCATTCACCTGCGCGCCGCCGTACGTGCCGACCGTCGCATCCGCATTGCTGGTCGAAACCTTCACCTCCTGCAACGAGTCCAGCGCCGGCGTCACGTTGATGAAGGCGTTCAGCAGCTCCATGTTGCTCACGCCGTCCAGCGTGTACGTCGTTCCTCCCCACGGCAGCCCGTTCACGCTCGCCGTAATGGAGCCCGAAGCGCCGGCACCAGCAGCCGCCTCCGGCGCACTGCCAAATCCCGTCGCCACCGATCCCGGCACCGTCTGCACCAGTTGCGAGAAGACCCGCCCGTTCAGTGGCAGGCTCACAATCGCCCGCGTGTTCAGCACCTCGCCCATCGACGAGCTCGACGTATTCACCAGCGGGTTGTCTCCCGTCACTTCAACCGACTGGGTCGACGTGCCCAGTTGCAGCTTTACATCCACGCGCGTCGTGCCATCCACCGTCACTACGTTGCCGGTCGAAACCGTCGTCTGAAATCCGGGCGCGCTCGCCTCTACCTTATAGTTGCCCGGAGGCAGCAGGTTGGCGATGTACTCCCCCTGGCTGTCCGAGGTAAGGTGGCTCACCACCCCCGTGTCCTGATTTGTGACGGCGATCTTCGCCCCCGGAACCAGCGCTCCGGTCGAGTCGGCCACCGTACCCTGCAGACGTCCGCTAACGCCCTGCCCAAACGACACCGCCGCAAAAACCAGCAGGCACACCACACTCAGCACCACGCCGCGAAGCCGCAAAATCTGCTCTAACCATCCAGCGTTGCCGGACATCTGATTGAATTTCATTGGGGATTGCATACTGCCTCCTTAAAATGGCTTTCGGAAAATCTCACTCCTGCGGCGGACTCTCTCGACATGTATCCGCTTACATCGAAGCCGCTGGTGTTAACCGAAGATCCGGCACCACTCACATCCTTCGAATCGGAGTTTTCAATAGCCAGAGAACAGTAGAGGCTGAAAAGAAGAACAGTCTAGATAAACGCAGATACCCCGGTGCTACAACGGATCCAACTCCGCTGATATCTGCAATAAACACTATAAGTTACAAGAACGTTACGTCGCGTTACACGCCTTGATTCCGCATAAAATTCCCCACCGACGTCACCGCTAACGCAACCCGACCGACCACAATCCAAACCAAATCATCCCAATCGACCAAAGGCGGGTGTCAGGGGGGTGTCCCATGTCCCGCTTTTGGGATATGGGTTGAACCACCACAACCGCTCGTCCTCTCAACCGAAACTACCACCACAAAACTACGTCATCTCGACCGGAGGCGAAGCCACAGTGGAGAGACCCCTGTATTTCGCCTTTGCCTCCCCACACCTTTCACCAAGACCAACCAAACCCCACCCAGCACCCACCCTACTTTTTCGCAGCAGCAGGAGCAATCACCCCACCCACCCCACCCAGAGGAAACGGATGTACCGCCGCCAGCTCCGTGCTCAGCACCTGGTCGCCCTTCTCCAGATGCACCTGCACCAGCGCCTGAAACCACGGCATCCCACCCCCGCCCCGGCTCACCTTCAACCCCTTGGCCGCCAGCGCCGCCGTCAGCGACTCCACCCCGGCCCGCGAGGTGATGAACCGCGTAACGCCCTCGGTCCCCTTTGTATCCAGTCCGCCCAACACCGCGATGTTGTGTCCGGCCACCACCCCCGGCTGAATCGAGATCAGGCTATAGTCCAGCTTCAGCACCTCGGTCTCCGGATCGCGCTCCGTATGGTAGGCCGCGCTCTCCCCCGGCAGCGGCCGCGAGTTCACAATCGACGCCCGCCACTCCTCCCGCCGCGAGTCCGGATTGTCGAACCGGAAATCCCCCGCCGCCATCAACTGCGCCACCGCAATATTCTGAAACGGTGACCCCAACAGAATCACCGTATGCTGCTGCAAATCCTCAGGAGTAATGTTGCGGCTCGTCTTGATCGTCGGCGTCAGCCCCATCTGCGCGAACAGCCCCGCCAGCATGGCCACGCCCTCCAGCTCGCCCGTCCCGGTATAGCCGTCCTCGTAATAAAGCTGGCCCGCACTCGCTACCAGCGCCGGGTTCGAGGCAAACTCCTTTGCCAGGTGCGGATCGACCCGCGCGCCCCGGTTGTCGCTCGCTCCCTGACGAAAGCGGAAGAGGTCGTTCGAGTCGTCCAGCAGAAACACCGCATTCGGATAAGCGATGATCGGCGAAGGATCGTTGCCGATCAAAGCCGCCCAGAAGCTCTTCACCGGGTCAGCCGGATAACGGTGGAACGGGACTGCCGTCGCCGCCACACCACTGACCGCCGTTCGCGCCTGAAGGTTGCCCGCCAAATATCCCACCGCAATCGCCAGCAGCACCACGGCCGTCGCAACCACCGGCCCCGACCACAGCCATCCCCAGCGACTGTCGCCAACAGGTCCCGATACTGCCTCCAGCCTCGACTCCGGCTGCAAGATCAAAGCTCCCTCCGCCGCCGGAACAACTTCAGTCGAAGCAGGAGCACCACCGCTGCTCTCGCCTCCAGCCTCAGCCGATTCCGTCGCGCCCGCCCGCAGCCGAAACGCCGGGTAGTAATGCCCCTTGGGAATCTCGATCAGGATATGGTCGCGAATGCCCTCCTGCTCGTAATACTCCTTCAACTTCTGCCGCAACCGATGCGTCTGCACCCGAACGATGGTGTCGGTCTTGGGGTCGAAGTCCGGCTTGCGCCCAAACGCCTCCACCCCAATCGTGTACTCCTTCAGCCCCTCGGGATTGCCATCGAGGCCGCGCGTACCCAGAAACTGCAACAGTTGTTGCAGTGTCGGCGAGTTGCGCAGGGTATTGGATTGCAGGACTCGTTGCAGTTGTTGCTGGCTCTGCTCAACGGAAAGCTCTTCGCCCCTGGCAGCAGATATTAGTGGAAGGTTCGTCAATTCCGTTTCACTCGACACCCGGCGCAAGTTTAGCAGTTTGCCGCTACGCCGGACAAACCCGCGCAGCCCCGCACGGCGCAGCTTCCAACGCGATCCATCCACCGGCAAATCAGAACTGGAGCCGAAAGAAGCCTCGTCACAGAGAGTCCGGACAATCGTTCAAACCGCTATCGCGTCATCCTATACAAATCATGGAGCCGAGTAAGGCTCGACCACATCCTCCACCTTGATCGAAGGCTGATTCGAGTTCGCCGAGAGATAGGGCACACCGTTCGCCATCATGGAATCGGCAAACTTCCAGCCGGTCGCCAGCACTCCTGATCCGGAGATCGACCCTACGCTCGCAAATCGATCCATCACAATTGGAACTTCGATATTTTCGCCATTCACAGAGTTCAGGACCAGTTGCCCGATCGAGCCCAACCCTACATTAATCAGCGCCAACGCCGGAGAATAAGATCCTCCGTCCTGCAGGGCAAACCCGTTGAATGACAGATTGTCGATCGCCGAACCATCTCCGAGAATCACAGCGGCGACTTCTATCCCTGAAAGCCGATAGATCACGCAATTGTTAAGCGTCAGGCTCAACCCGTGAATCTTTGCACGATAGAAGAGAGAGGGTGCAAGAATGGCACAGGGCTGGTCCCCTTTAATGGGGATATAGGTAACGTTATTCAGTTGGATGCTGCCAAAATTTTCTGTCACTGCAAATACAACAGGAGCGGTCAGGATGCAATTTGAGACCGTCAAGCCCGTGACAGGATTCGGGTAACTGCCGCTGGCTTGAAAGCCAATATTAAAAACAGCCTCTGAAAAGGTCCCCTTACAATTGCTCACACTCACCGTGTCGACGCTTAACTGAGGACTCCCATTTGCCGTATAGAGTCGCATCATAGAGAAGCTGTTGAAGGTACAGTCGGTCACCGCAACCCGAGAGATATTGCCCGAGTAACCCTCCGGAGCGTTGAAAGCAATTGCGTCGTCGCCCGTCGTGAAGTCACAACCCGAAATCGTAATGTCGTTCGCCGGACCATCAAAGTGCAATCCGTCCGTGTTTACACCGAAGCTCCTCATCACGCATCCCGTAGCCGTGACATGACCGACATTAGAAAGCCGTATTTGATACGCGGGCGTATTTACGACAACCACGTTATTCAGAGAAATATTATCCAGGTTCATCAGATTGATACCGAAGTACCAAAGGTTTGCCGACCCTTGCCGCACTTTGCTTGTCGAGTCTCCATTCAAACCGTTTCCCTGGTTGCCGTTCAGCGTAAAGTTGCTGAGCGAGACGTTCATTCCTCGCGCCGGCGCTGGCGGTCCAGGATCGGATGGCACATTTGCATTGGGAAGCCCATTGTGAATGCCGTCGTTGTTTGTGCCCTCTTTTACAAAGAATCCCGTGCCGCAGCCCAGTCCCGCAATGCCCCAATAGCCGCCGGCCGGAAGAAACAGCCCAGAGATCAGCGCGCTTCCATCGATAATCAATGTGATCGGATGGTTCGCACTCGCCGCTGCCATAGCTGCATTGATACGCGGTCCATCATCCGTAGCAACGCCGCCGGTGTATTTATGACGCCCATTCTCCAGGTTGCAATCCAGAGCGCAGCCGATCTCGGACGCCCGAATATACGTCATTCCCGCTACAGGCACGGGCGCGTCAGCTGGCCCCAGGCACGGAATATATAACTCCGACGCTCCGCAGCCCGTTACAGCGCCCCCGAAAAACGATCCCGCCGCCAACAAGCCCGCTCCCCTAAGGAAGCGGCGTCTATCGAACAGACTTATGCTCGTATCGCGTTGGCAGTTCACAGTGTCTTTGCTGCACCTTTAAAGTTTGAAGCTGCTCTCGTACTTACACCTTGGATCGCGCCAGAAGGGACAGAGCCAGACTCTGTCTATCTCTCATTGAAGAATAACCTGAATCACGGCCAATTGATTCCATAAGCTTATACCTTGCCTTCCGCAACGCTTTCACGCTCCGACAGTGTCCGAAAGGTGCTGAGGGTCTAGGCTCAGCACCCAGATTGGCGTAGGGTGCAGTGCATTTTTGCCTGGTTCTTTTCAGCCGACTGCTTACTTCACTGAGGGGCTATCATCTGCTTTCAGGTCGCCAAGCGCGTATTGAATTCCAGCTCGAATGTGTTCCAGCATCGGGGTCATGGCATACACCCGATCACTGTGGCCGTGCCCTTCGTAGAACACTCGCCCCTTGCCCTCGCGACGAATATAACTCAAGGCATAATCGCCATCGGTTCGCGGATTCACTTCCTTCGCTTTATCGGCAGCGCTCATCTTGCCGTAGTCGATACTCGTCAATACATGCACGTTTTTCCGCGAGAACGAATCCTGCTCGAAGGTATAGGTCTCGTCATGGATCTCGAACTCCTTGCCATGGAACATGGCCGTCAAAGGACTGTTCGGGTCATCGATCTTGACAGTAATCAGTTGCGGATCGGGCCAGTGAAATTTGAAGTAGCCGCCAATCAGCTTGTTGAACGCCGGCCATTGCAGGACAGGCTTCGATTCCAGGTGCAGACTACGCATGTCCGGCGGAGGTAACAAGGAATTGAAATGCGCCACGAAATCGGCGCGGGTGATCTTACCCGTATTGCCGGTATCCAACTTCTGGAACCAATCATCGGCAAGTGCGGTCCACTCCTGCCGGCTGACGGTTTCGTCCTTATCCTTGTCGGCTGCTGTGACGAACCGCGATGCTAAAACCAACGCCCCCAGATTCCGTCCGGGACCGCCGTTCTTTATAGCAGCCTCACTTGCCAGGCAATCGGTGTGGTACGCATCTGTCGCCGCGTGGATTCCAGCAATACCCTTTCCACCTCTCACGAAACTCAGGAATGCCGCTCGCCGCGCGGCCGTCACAGCGGGATTCGGATCGTCGAGAAAACACGCAGTGGTGCTGTCCAGGAAGATAGCGTCGTATTTCTTGAGATTATCGGTGTTGATATCCGCCGCGTCGTAACTGACGGTCGTGGTCCATAGACCGCCCCGGTTCCCGAGTTCTTCCACCGCCTTCGCCGCCAGCGGAATAGAGGCATGCACAAACCCTCCCGCGCCCGTATGGGCCAGCACCAGCACCCTGCGCGGGCGCAGCGGCTTGGCGCCAGGGGTAGTCGGCAACGCTGCCATCATCGCATCCACAGCAGCTTGCGATACTGGGATCGGCGTCGAGTTACCCGCCGGATTAAAAGTGTTGGCTTGCCCGGGCTTCACGGCGGGCGGCGCAGGCAGCAGCTTGCTGATCCCGGCCACAATCTGAGACTGGGTGAGAGTTCCGCTATTTGTGTCGTCCCAGGCTGTAAACCAGGAGTTGAAGCCAGACTCCAGTTCGGGCCGTGTCAGCGCTCCGTCCTTATGGGTGTCGAGGGCAGCAAATAGCGCCTGAGCTGTTTGGCCACCGCGCGGTCCCTGCGCCTGTAACCCCGCGATACCAAATGCGAGTAGCACAGCAGCACCAGTCGAGATACAAGTCGTTGTGATTAATCTGATATGTCTCATAAAATCCGTCGGAATGAGTCTATATCGAGTGCGATCTTCGAGTCAGGTCAAAAATATTTGGGCAGTTTTTGGTGATTTGAAGAAGATCACTATCCAACACGAGACAGCAGATATTTCGGTGAAGAATGACGAGCGATAAATCGCCAATGCCCTCGAGTGAACTTATTACTTCCGAGAAGCCGACTTATCGATACTAACCGCATAGGTCTTTCATTCAACGCTATCCAGTTCCATTGAGAACCACACGCATATTATCTAAATGTATGAGAGTCTTGCGATTCTGCTTCTTCATCATACTGTCTGCGCTGTTTTGTGTGGGTAGCAATTACGCGCAGGTTCCACACACTTCAAAGATCGATTTGGGGCAGTACGGATTTACAAAAACCAAATGCCTTTGGCGCAGTTCCGACGTTGAGTTTCTGGACAACGACCATATTGCGCTCATTGCTCCTTCGATCTCGAAATGTGAGAAAAGTCTGTGGGACTCACCTACCGACACCACGATTACCGTGATAGATCGGCAGGGCCGAACGCTAAGTAGCACCAAGAGATCTGACGTCATCAAAACATCGGCAGGGCCACTCGGCACGATAAGCGTTTGCCTGGGCGACCGAATCGAACTGCTGTCGTCCAGCTTAGAAGTCTTGGCATCAATTCCACTTTCTGGAAAAAAGACCATCAGTCGCTGTTCTTTCTATGGGGCGTTGAATCCATCTCGAAATGTCATCGCCATTTCAAGCACAGGTCACTTCGATCTATATCGGCTATCACCATCCGCTAACACAGTAGTAGAAGTACCGAAGGGATATAACGTTCGGGCCGTCGCTGATGACGGACTACTGCTTTGCAAACAACTTCGGTGCGAAGTTCTCGGCTCTTCGGGAGTGGTACGAAGTTTTCCTCCATTATCCGAACCTGCATTTCAAAACGATATTGCTGGCTTGATAACGAAAGACAAGCTTCTCGTTGCCGATCGAAGTGGTAAGAGCCTTTACACGCTAACGCCGACGGGTGACAAAACCACTATGGCTGATCTCACAAAAATTAGGCCGCCATTCATAGACACCAGCGATGTGCAGCTATCGGCCATGGAGCCGCGTCGCGTTTTGTACAGCGTTGAAGGTTGTCTCCTCGGTGATTTTGATGATTGTTACGGCGAGGTCTTCCACCGTTTCGCCGTATTCGACTCGACCGATGGACGGCTCGTTTTCCGGCATAGTTACGCAGTGGGAGCGGTGCTTAAGATTTCTCCAGACGGCCACATGGTGATTGAGCAAGATGGGATGCAACTCCATCTATACGATCTACCGTAGCTACATGTCGCGTTGATTGCGTGTTATTGGCGTAGCTGATGTTGTGAACGACGTTTGCAACCGGAATCGGATTACTACCGAGAAACGCCCTTCTCGAAAGTTGATCTGCAGGAAGCCCAATCACAGATGCCCGTTTGCTCTTTAGATTTAGAAAGAGTGTCCGGCCAAGCTTTCGCACATCCGATTTGAGACAAAATCCTTGTTGCCGTCATCACTGAAGATGGATTGCGTAGGGATATAAACTTGCTACGGAGAGGGACAATGAACAGACGAGGATTTCTGATCTCAGCGGTCGCGTTGCCGGGGGCGACTATGTTTCCGGAAGTGCTGGCGCAGTCCGTGCAACCCATTACTCATGTGGACACGAGAACCGGTGGCGCTCTGCTGCGGAGCAGTGTCGTGAAGACTGAAGGTCTTCAGCCGGAGGGAGCCGCGCCCGGAGCAAAAGCCTACGTGCACTTCAATGGTCCCACGGAGCAGCTCGCTGCGCTTGCCTCGGGGTTGGTGACGCTGGAGCCAGGAGCGCAGCCCCATCCACCGCATCGCCATCCTGAGGAAGAGATCATGATTGTGGGCGAAGGAACCGGAGAGTTTTCCATCGACGGGGTCGCCACGCAGGTAAAAACGGGTGACATGGTGTTTGCCGAAGCCAATGTGTTGCATGGCGTGAGGAATACGGGCCAGACGCGTATGACTTTCTACTTCATCAAGATGATGGGAAAGCACACTTCATAAGTGCTTGTTCGCCTGAGTAGCTGCCCATAAGCCGACTTCACAGGAGGAACCATGGTACCCGCGCCCTCTGCGCGTCTGATCTTTCGAAGCTGGACGGATGAAGATACCGCCCTGGCCGAAGCCTTATGGTGCGATCCTGACGTGACTCGCTTCTTCGGTGGCGCTATGAGCCGGGAACAGGCTCGTGATCGGCTTCATGTCGAACGTGAGCGTGACATCTCTCTCGATATACAGTACTGGCCAATCTTCCTGCGTGAGACAGGCGAATTTGCAGGGTGTGCCGGTCTGCGGCCGTGGTCGATGGACCCTGAGACAATCGAGGTCGGCGTTAACCTCATGCGGTCTGCCTGGGGACTGCGCCTGGGCGAGGAAGCTTTGCTCGCTGTACTCGCGCACGGCTTCGATACGCTGGGCCTGCCGGTCATCGTCGCCGGGCACGGAACCGCACACGATAACTCGCGAAAGCTGCTGGAGCGGGTGGGATTCAAGTACACGCACGACATTCTGTGGGGGCCGAAGAAGATCGAGGTGTGCATGTGGGCGATGACTGCGCAGACCTGGCGCGTGGCGAAGCGGTAGCCATAAACGCATTCCTCGGGAGTAATCGGACACGATCAATCCTCAATGAGTGCATTCCTCTGATATCAACAGTTGAAGCCGACATACCCGGCGTCTAAGGCAGATCGAACCGCCGTCCGCCTGTCCCATTGAACGAATACATCCGCGTGTACCTATTCGATAATTGCGAAGGCATCGGAGTCCAAAAATGGTTTCGTGGCTCATTCAGAGAATCGAAGTGCTTACAGTTCGCAGGCAGGTAATCGCTGTGGCGCATTTCGAGACTACCCGTGTTATGGAAACGGGCTAAGGACTGAAGCAGCATTAAAATCCACTTAGCCCTTGACAGTCGATAGTCGAATGTCTACCCTAGCCGTTATATCGAGGGTCGACTGTCTTCTATGGCGAAACAGACACCGCAACGCGCAAACCTGCTCCAAGGCACGCTGGACATGCTTATTCTGCGGACGCTTCTGTATGGGCCCGCACACGGTCACCAGATAGGGAAGCATATCCAGCGAACCACGAATGACTTTCTGCAGATGCAGCACGGGTCACTCTATCCCGCACTGCATCGTCTGGAAGAAAGAGGATGGGTGAGCGCCAAATGGGAGACCGCTCCCGATCGAAACCGCGAATACAAGTACTACCGATTGACGGACAAGGGGAAAAAGCAACTTTCGGTCGAAGAGTCGCAGTGGAAGCAGATGGCGGAAGCGGTTGCGCGCGTCATGTGGCCCGCGCCCGAGGAGAGCTGACATGAAAGGGTGGCAGATTCGGAAGCGCGATGCGGACCTTGAGCGAGAACTGCAATCTGACCTCGAACTGGAAGAAGAAGAGCAGCGCGCGAACGGCTTGTCTGCGGAGGAAGCACATCGGGCCGCCCGGCGCGCCTTCGGCAATACGACTCTCATTCGGGAACACATCCACGAGGCATGGGGCTGGGCGCCAGTGGAACGAATCCTCCAGGACGCGCGTTACGCAATTCGACAACTATGGAGGGCCCCGGGATTCAGCATCGTTGTGATGCTGACGCTTGCACTTGGTATCGGCGCGACAACGGCGATTTTCACGCTGGTTTATGACGTGATGCTGCGCCCGCTGCCTTTCGCGCAGCCGGATCGGATTGTGACTATCGAAGAGAAAGTCGCGGAATGGAGCAATCTCTATCCGGCCCTGCCGGTAAGCGCAAATCACTTCACTTTCTGGCAACAGCACAACCGCAGTTTCGACTCAATGGCGGTCATGCAGCAAGGCTCTGTGCCATTCGGAGCCAGCGGGCGGTCCCTACAAGTAGGAGCGTTGTGGGCCACGCCCGGAATCTTCTCGGTTCTCCGGGTGCAGCCCGAACTGGGGCGGCAATTCACCGTTGATGAAGCGCAACAGGGACATGAGCATGTTGCAGTTCTTACGTATGACTTGTGGCATGAGCAATTCGCTGGAGATCCCCACATTCTGAGTAAGACGATTTTGGTGAATGGGTTTCCGTACTCAGTCATTGGAGTGATGCCAAAGTCTTTCCACATGCCTTCGATACAGACGATGGCTACCATTGGCAGTACCAACCACGAGCTGCCCATTGGGATCCTGGTGCCACTGGCCTTCTCGAAGGAGCGGCTCGCCGAAGAGATGGGTGATCTGAATTACTTCGGACTGGCACGTCTGAAAACCGGAACATCCATTGCGGTGGCGAACGCTGAGTTGAATGCGCTCCAGCACACAATCGCCGCAAATCTGCCTGCGGATGAGAAAGCGACTCTCTCTGCTCAGATCATGCCTTTCCAGGAAAAACTGGTAGGAAACAGCCGCCAACCACTGATGATCCTGCTAGGGGCTGTTATGGGTTTGCTGCTGGTGGGTTGTGTGAACGTCACGAATTTACTGCTTTCTCGCGCAGTCAGCCAGAAGCGACAAATGGCGGTGGCAGCCGCATTGGGTGCAAGCCGTGCCGAGTTGGTGCGTATGGCAATTCGTGAAACCGCTGTGCTCGCCGTGATGGGAGGTGGACTGGGTGTTCTGCTGGCAGCCAGCATCGTTCCCGGCATGCAGCGATATCTGCCGCCGGCGCTTAACTTTCGCGGCCCTCTGCATCTGGACTGGGTTGGAGTAGGATGTGCGTTGTTTCTGGCTGTACTTGCTACCTTGGCAGCAGGCGCAGCGCCAGCGTTCATGATCTCCCGTACAGCTCCGCAGGAAGTTCTGCACAGTGATTCGCGACTGACCAGTGAATCACTTGGGAGCCGACGAGCGCGCCGTTTTTTGGTAGGAACTGAAGTTGCAGTGAGCGTCGCTCTGGTACTAATGACCGCGATGTTGACGGCGAGCCTGGTAAAGCTGATGGATGTAGACTCTGGATTCACAACTGAGCGGACCATCGCAGCCACGGTGAACCTGCCGTCAGAGTCCTATCGCGATGACCAGCATCGCGCAGCGTTTTACCGCGAAGTTCTTGAGCGTATCAATGGGCTGCCCGGGGTGGAGCATGCGGCCTTCACGAGTACTTTGCCGTTGACGGCGGGTGGCTGGGGACTTATGGCACGGGTTACCGGAGATAGTCGGCCCGTGACGCAGTTGCCGCTTGAGACCGTTCGCTCTGTCAGTCCTCAATATTTCTCGGGGATTGGTCTCCGAATGATCGCGGGGAAATCATTCGGAGAGGATGACTGGGGCAAGAACCTGGCATTGGTTTCGGAGAAAACGGCCAAGACGCTGTGGCCCGGAAAAGATCCCCTTGGGCGGCAATTCAATTTGGAGGATCCGGCCACTGAAAAACCATTTACCGTCGTCGGTGTTGTAGCAGACGCCCGGACGGTGTCTCTGGCGAAACCGGACCCGATGCTGATTTACGTACCGTATTGGTATCGCTGCGAATCGATGGGCGGCCTGATAATCCGGACCCATCAAGACCCTTCCGAAATGGCAGATGCGATTCGGCAGACTATTTGGAGTATTGACCGAGGTGTACCTGTTCCAACAGTGCGTGCGCTGGGGGGCATTGTTGCGGATTCGATAGCAAACCGGCGCTTTGAGATGGACCTTTTGCTTCTCTTCGCTGTTAGCGCACTGTTTCTTGCGGGACTAGGCATCTATGGCGTTCTGACGTATTCAGTATCGCAACGCTATCGCGAAATGGGGTTGCGCCTGGCGCTTGGAGCGCAGCGGACGAACCTATATTGGCTAATTCTCACCGACGGACTACTGCCGGTTGGACTCGGTGCAGTTGCGGGAATTGCTGTGGCCTTCGGATCGGCGCGTATGGTAAGTGGTCTGCTTTTTCAGGTCAGCCCATATGATCCGGTGCTGAGTGTTGGCGCGGTAGGCGTACTGCTAGCGGTAGGGACAATCGCATGTCTATTGCCAGCGCGTCGTGCGGCAGCAGTGGAACCGATGCAGGCGCTGCGAACAGAATAAGCAATTGCCAGGAAATCCGGTGAAAACCATCCGTGGGCATTCTGATAGCGAGTATTTGCGATTCCCAAGGAACGAGCCTGCGCGAAACTCAGTAGGTGGAACACGGATGTCGACGCGTGAGCGATATCGGTATCGCACTGTTGGTTTAATTGGACGAAGGTGGACTCGGCAAGAAGTAACGCTAACTGTTCAATAGCCCAGTAAGTGCGCTTCGCAGGTGATCACTTTGAAGCGTGCAGAAGCAGCGCACGGCGATTATTCGGGCATTCGCGCACCTTGGTCACAACCGCATCTGATCGATCTTTTACGCAGCGAAAGCCAACATGATTCGTCGCGCTGTTGACCTCACCCTTGCCGCGTGTTCCAACAATATAGCGAGAGCAGTACTGAGAGGTGCAGAGGAACGAGCCGCCGCGCTGCACCCGTTTTACAGCTCCGGGCTCATCAGGATCCAGCGACGTCTCCGGCCCTTGCGGATTTTGCGACACCTTTCCGGAAACGGCAAGCTTTGCATAGTAGTCGGCACGATATAGATCGCTGGTCCACTGCCACACATTCCCGGTAATGTCATAGAGGCCATAAGCATTGGGGGCATATTGCGAAACCATCGCGATTCCCGCATGCCCATCCTCAGCGCTGTCATGGTCCGGAAAATGGCCTTGATGCGTATTGGCCATCCACTTGCCGTCGGGGTGCATGCTATCGCCCCATGCATACGTCTTTCCAGTAAGACCACCGCGCGCCGCGAATTCCCATTCCGCCTCTGTGGGCAGACGCTTGCCGGCCCACTTGGCAAAGGCAACCGCATCTTCATAGGCAACCTGCACGACCGGGTAGTTTTCCTTCCCTGCGATATTGCTCCTGGGCCCAAGGGGATGACGCCAATTCGCTCCGGGCACATAACTCCACCACTGCGAATAGTCGTCGAGAGAAACGGGATTCTGGGGAGGAGTAAACACCAACGATCCTGCGACCAGCTTCTCGTGGGGCACACCCGGAAAGTCTTCGGCCCTGGGTTTTCGTTCCGCTACGGTCACATAACCCGTCGCCTTCACAAACCTTGCAAACTGCGCATTGGTGACATCGGTCTTATCCATCCAGAAGCCGTCAACATACACCCGATGGATCGGGCGCGCATCACTCATCGCTTCGTGCCCGCCATCGGGCAGAGTGCGCGGATCTTTGCTCCCCATGGAGAACTCTCCGCCAGGAATCCACACCATCCCAGCCGGAGGATTCCCTGGAGCCGGGCCACGATTCTGCACCGTTGGCAGAAAGAATGCACGCGTCGTAGAAGTGGTCGATGCGGACGATGGATGGACAGCAGCCTGCGTCCCGGACTTTCCCAGGCAAGCGAAAGCAACCACCGCAAGAGCTAATGCAGAGAGCACTCGAGTTGGGGCAGCGCTTGGAGAATATGTCTTCACAATTGGTCCTCGACATTCGCGGGTTACGAAATGTCATACAAGAGAGGCGGAGTTTCCTCCGCCTCTCTTGGCTAGCTATTGGTTTTCACTGCTCTTGGTTATATCTTTCACAGCATCGAAGAACGACTTGGAGTCTTTGGTGCGGTGAATCCTCCCGTTGATCACATCGTCCCATGTGATGTAGGGATAGAGATTATGAGTTTTGGCCTGCTCTTCGAACAGAGCTTTTAGTTCAGCCAACTTCTCGGGATACTTTTTGGCTAAGTCAATTCGCTCTGTGTAGTCGTCATTCAGGTTGTAGAGTTCCCACGCGTTTTCATCAAAGGCTTGTTTGCTCGCCGCGTTTCCAGTGATCAGGCTGTTGGGATAAGGCAATTCGGCTTTCCACCCATCTTTATAAATCGCTCTTGAGCCAAAGATGTAGTAGTACTGCACGGTGTGGCGGGAGGGCGCCTTGGCATCATTGATCGAGTACGCCAGGGAAGTTCCCTCAATGGGCTGCTGCTTGATTCCCCTGATCTCGTCGGGCGCCTTGACGCCAACAAGATCGAGTGTCGTCGGAAGAATGTCAATTACGTGACTGTACTGAGTACGAATTCCTCCTTTGTCCTTAATTCCTTTCGGGTAAAAGACAATAAGCGGATTGTGAGTACCGCCTTCACTATTCGCGTCCTCCTTCCAGTACTTGAAAGGAGTATTTGCGGCCTGTGCCCAACCAAGTGGATAATTCCCCTCGACAGCAGCGGGCGTACCAATCTCCCCAATCTTTCTCAAGTTATAAGCAATGTTTTCTTTTTCCGGTAAAGTAGCGCTCACTAAAGAGCGATCGATATCCCCGTTCAAAGTGCCTTCTTTGCTTGCGCCATTGTCGCCAATCGAAATGAATATAAGCGTATTGTCCAATTGGTTGATCTCTTTTAAGTGGTTGATCAAGCGGCCAACTTCATAATCTGTGTACGTCAAGTAGCCTGCGTACACTTCCATGAAGCGTGCATAAAGTTTTTTCTCGTCCGGTGATAACTGGTCCCATGCCTTAATATCCGGGTTGCGCTCAGGAAGTTTTGCATCGGCAGGAATAACGCCGAGTTTTTTCTGACGTTCAAAAACCTCCTCACGATAAGCATCCCAGCCCTTGTCGAATTTGCCCTTGTATTGATCGCTCCAGTATCTGTCTACCTGGTGCGGAGCATGCGTGGCGCCGGGTGCGTAATAAAGAAAAAATGGCTTTTCCGGAGCTACCCTCTCCTGACGATCGATATAGCTGATGGCTTTATCGGTGATCTGAGCGTTCAGGTGGCGGCCATCGGGACGGACGTGGGCCTGATCTTCCACCAGGTCCGGCTTGTATTGATCGGTTTGCGAACCAAGGAATCCGAAGAAGTGGTCAAAACCTTTTCCGGTTGGCCAGCGATCAAATGGCCCTGCATCGGTCGCATCTTCGTCAGGAGTTACACCGTATTTTCCAACTGCGAATGTGTTGTAGCCATTCGCACGAAGGATCTCTGCAATGGTTCCGGCTGAGGACGGAATTCTGCCATCCCAGCCGGGGAATCCGGCGGACATAACCGTGTGTGAAAATCCAGCTTCGTGCACGGAGGAGCTGTTACGGCCAGTCAGCAGCGCTGCGCGGGTTGGGGCGCAGATCGCGGTTGTATGGAAGTTTGTATAACGCAAACCATTGTTAGCCAGACTGTCAAACGTGGGAGTCTGGATGAGGCCGCCGAATGTGTTGGCAGCGCCAAAGCCCACATCATCGAGGAGGATCCACACTACGTTGGGGGCACCTGCAGGTGCCTTCACAGGCTCCGGCCACCATTCTTTTGACTGGGCGAGGGTTCTGCCAACGACTCCCTGATACGGCTGTGGCGTTTGAGCATGCAGTGAGAGACTCAGACTCGTCGTAAATATTAACGTCGAGATCAACTTATTCAGTACGCTTTTCTCTTTCATAGATCTCCTGTTGGTTCAAGTTATTCAAAGAGGATTCGAGTACGTATCGAGCCCATCGTCGGCCCGTACGAAACCCGTGCCTTCTGCCCGAAAAGAGGTTTCCCTTCTCCAGGTAGTAGCAGTAAGTGCAATTGAGGTTGCAGATTGGCCTGTGCCGCTAGGCCATGACAGGAAACGGCTTCATGCGAACTGGTTCCTTATTTCCAGCGAAGGAGCGAAGCTCCAATAGAAAACCCACGAGTTCGACTCGTGGGTGCGCCTTGAGGATCCAGTCCGAATCAATGTCCGGAAGCCGTCAGCGTAATTCCGCGAAGTCGCTCAACTGTCTTAGAGGGAGACAGGGCGACAACAACAACTGCGGAACTGGAGTTTCTTTGTCATGCTGACTTACTCTCGCGGATTCAAATTAAGTTTGCTAATTTGGCGATGAGTTATTCAGATAGTGCACGGAAGAAGATTTCGTGTCAAGAGCGTGAGCGAATTTAGTCCTCAATATCACGTCAGTGAAACACGCTTGGCGATTCTCGATTTCTATGGCATGATACGCATCATGCAGAGTAAGTTGCGATTCAGTTCAACGGTCAAGTGTGCAACGCCGGCTCCCCGCCGCGCGTGTAGCTGTTGTTGATTCCTCTGTACCGAGACATCCCCACAAAATTTTGAGAGTCGCTGCGATAGCAGTGTTGCTGCACGATCGTCATCCGTGAATGCACGGCGATCGTGTAGCTACTACAGTTCATCGTTTTGCGCTCACCTACGCAAGGAGCAACCAGGTGCTTATTCGCCGTCTTACTTCGCGTTGTCGCTAGTTACCTCTCCGAAAAACTGAGATAGCTCGCCATCACGGGCTGCTTCAACACAATCCATCGGACGCAGTAGCCACAAGGCAAAGTGTCCCGGCTTGCGGCCGCGGCCGTGCGCCCAATGTTCTTTGCGATCACACGTTGATCGCAACCTGGAGGCAATGATGTTGCTGTCAAGATCCAATGAGGTTCATGCGCGAGCCAATAAGCTGCTCGCGCTCATCGTACTTTTACTGATTTTCGTTGCGAGCCATCGCAGTTACGGACAGGTGGAAAAGGGAGTAATCACCGGACAGGTCAAGGATAGTTCTGGTGCCCTGGTCGATCACGCGCAGGTGACGCTACGAAACGTAGCGACGGAACTCCCCACCACTACCACCACCAATGGTGAAGGAATTTACGTCTCGCCGCCATTGAATCCGGGAGACTACGAGGTAAAGATCGCCGCGCCTGGGTACAGCGGCTCGATCAGCCATGTTCGCCTTGATGTTGCGCAGCGTTTGACAGTCGATGCGACACTCGCGGTTGGCGATGTGAGTCAATCCGTCGATGTGCAGGCGAATACTGTGCAATTCGACACGGAGACAGCAACGATTTCGAACCTGCGCACGGAAGAGGCCGTACACAATCTTCCGCTCAATGGACGCAACTTTGCGGAGTTACTTGGCCTGGGCGCCGGTGTGGTTCCGGGACAGTCGCAGATGACCGGCGTCGTTCCGCTGGCGCAGCAGCGCGGCCCAACTGCGTATGCCATCAACGGCCAGCGCATGACCGACAATCGTTTTCTGCTCGACGGTATCGGCGACAACGAAAACCATAACGGCCTGGGTGTGGTGATTTTTCCGCCCATCGATGCAGTGGAAGAGTTTCGTGAGCAGACCACCGACGCCGATGCGCGTTATGGCAGAGCGGCCGGAGGCATCATCAATCTTGTCTTCAAGTCGGGAACAAGTCACTACCATGGCGAAGCATTCGAGTTCCTTCGCAACTCCGCGCTCGATGCCAAGAACTATTTCGATAGCGGCAAAAAACCACCCTTTCATATGCACTCTTTTGGCGCAACGTTCGGTGGACCAGTTTTCCCGAGCAAGAATCCGCGAACATTCTTCTTTGTCGATTACGCAGGCGTGCGAACCAGCCAGGGCTTGACCAATGTGAACTCAATCCCGGCGTGGGGACCGCAGGGTGTCGGCGACTTTTCGCTTTACTCGCAAAAAGTGCACGATCCTGTGACCGGAGTCGCTTTCCCTGGAAACGTAGTTCCAGCATCGTACTTAGCCAGCGTGCAATCGCAAGTTGGCCAGAACATCTTAGCCCTCTTCGCCAGCAGCGGTGTAAAGTCCAACATCGCCGGAACTACGACAGCGAACAACTATCTCTATAGTCCGCAGCGCATCGATAACGGCAATGCTTTCGATGTGAAGGTGGATCATCAGTTCACAGACAATGACAGCGCGTTCCTGCGTTACAGTCACTCGTACGATGACATCCTTCAGCCGGGCCTGTTACCGACCCCACTTGTTGGAGCGGCAGTATCCGGGCCTGCCCAGCAGCCGGCGCATCAGGCCGTACTGAGTGAAACGCATGTGTTCTCTCCGACACTGTTGAACACTGCCCGCTTCGGATGGTCGCGCATCTTCATTACCGCGCAGAACTTTGATGCTGGCCTGAACCTTCCTACAAAACTGGGTATTCCTGGCGTCATCGTTCCCGGAGATGAAGCGCATACCGATGGATTGCCGTACATGAGCATCGTCGGCGCTACAGCAATCGGTGATTCCATCAACAGCCCAACGCAGATCGGCACCAATAACTATCAGGGGAACGACAACGTCACGATTGTTCACGGAAAACACTCCATCGATGTAGGCACTGAGGTGGTTCGGCTGCAATACAACATGTATCAGACTCTTGCGGAACACGGCACGATGGCCTTTACCGGAAACTTCACCGGACTCGGATTGGCCGACCTGCTTCTTGGCGCACCCACCTCGGGCGTCTATCAATACCAGCCGGGCACAAGGGGATTTCGCCAACTGGATCTTTCGTTCTATGGGCAGGATAGTTACAAAGTGAGCGATCGGCTAACGCTGGCTCTCGGCCTGCGTTACGACAACTTCCTCGGCTGGCCGTGGACAGAGGTTAACAACCGCGAGTATCAATTCGATCCCGCACTCTCGACCACAGCAGTGTTTCAGGTAGGCACTCACGGTATTCCGCGGAGCGGCGTCCTTGGCAACAACCTCGACTTTTCGCCGCGCGTCGGCTTCTCGTACAAGGTGGCATCGAAGACCGTTGTTCATGGCGGGTTCGGCATCTATTACCAGGCACCTCAGGTTGCGAATTCGTATACTCTGGGCGCGAATGCCCCGGCGATTGACTACTGGGCCTTCAACAACACGACTTATGGCGCCGCGGGATTCAATTATGTCTCGAATGGCTTCGTTCACACGCGCTCAACCACCAGCGCACCTGCAGGTGCTCCGCTCTATGCTATCGATCCAAATGCAAAGATGCCCTACAGCGAGCAGTGGCATGCCAGTGTGCAACAGGAGATCGGCGAATCCAACCGAATCACGGTCGCTTACGTCGGGAATGTGGGCGTTCATCTCGATGGGCTTCTCGACATCAACCAGGCTACGCCGGGAACGACGCCGATCGCCACGCGTCGTCCTTACCCTTACTTCTCGCAGATCTGGCAACTGCAGACCAACCTGGTGTCGAACTATAACGGTCTGCAGGTGACGGCGGAGCGGCGCTCAAAGAACCTGGGCTATCAATTTTCCTACACCTACAGCCACGCGCTCGACGAAAATTCATCCAACCCCGGCAATATTGTGAATTCCTATAACAAGCATGCCGATTACGGAAACTCCGATCAGAATATTCCCAGTCGATTTGTCGGCAGCGTGAACTACACGTTGCCCTTCCGTGGTTCGGGAGTGTATCGGCCACTCGTGCAGGGCTGGCAGGTGAATGCCATTGCAACGTATTCCGACGGTATCCCGTTCTCAGTGTCTTCCGGCGCCAATTCACTCGGCGTTGCCGACGGTATCGTGCCGCGCGCACAGTTCATTGGCTCAACAGGAAATGGCTCGCTTCCTTCGGGGCAACGGACGCTGAAGCAGTGGTTCAATACTGCAGCGTTCGCCAATCCGGGCACGCAGCAATGGGGCAACTCGGGCCGCAACATTCTAGAGGGGCCGGGTACGAAGAACGTGGATTTCTCTGTGTTCAAGACCGTCCCGCTCCATGAGACGACAAGCCTGCAGTTACGATCGGAGTTCTTCAACCTCTTCAATTCTCCGCAATTCAACAATCCCAATGCGACTGTGGGTCCGGGGTTTGGCACCGTTTCCTCGGCTGGATCTCCAACCACACTGCAGAGGGTTTCACGTGAGATTCAGCTTGCTGCCAAGATCGTCTTCTGATCGGCCCGGGGTACAAACTGACGCACGTTGAAGACGGTGGACGACACAGAAACCTGCGTTCGTCCACCGTTTCCACTTCATGACAGGCTTGTTTGCAAGCTCAACAGGATTCCTCTGCTGCTGTGAAGCTTATGCTGAATCTGCCGACCGCCAGCGAGCCGATTCTCAAATCCGCATCGGCATCAGGATGTAGCGATACTTCACATCCTCGTTCGCATCCTCTGGCCGCATCTGGCCGGCGCTCTGCGCGTCCTTGAACTCCAGCCTTACCTCACCGGTGTTACCGATCGCCTTCAAAAAGTCGATCAGGTACTGGCTGTTGAAGCCCACCACCAGCGGATCGTAGTTGTACGGCGTCTCAATCGTATCTTCCGACTCGCCAGCGTCCGTCGAAGAAGAAGACAGCTTCAGCTCGTTCTGCTCCAGCCGAATCTTGATCGCGCCCGAACGCTCGTCAGCAAACTGCGCTACGCGCTGAATCGAACCCATCAGATCTTCCGAGCGCACAATCACAAACTTGGTGTTGTCGCGCGGCAGCACCGCCTCATAGTTCGGGAACTGCCCCGTCAGCTTGCGGCTCGTCAGCACGCGCCCGCCAATCTTGAAGAACAGCGTCTGGTCGTCGTCGGCAAACTCCAGCGACTCCGCCTCCGTGCTTCCCAGCAACCCCGAGATCTCTGCCAGCGCCTTGCGCGGAATCAGCGTCTTCTTTTCACCCGAGATGCCCTCAAGCGTCTCGCCCAGCTTCTCAATGTGCGCGAGGCGATGTCCGTCCGTCGCCACCATCGCCATCGACTCCGCCTTCAGCACCAGCAGCGCACCGTTCAGCGTGTAGCGCGACTCCTCGTTCGAGATGGCGAAGATCGTCTTCGAGACCATGTTCTTCAGCGACGGCACCGAGATCTTGACTGCGGAGGACGCGGGAAACTCCGGGACTTGAGGGAAGTTGGCGCGTGCCATGCCGACCATCTTCGTGTTTGAACGGCCAGCGCGAATCTGCACCCAGTGGTTGTCCATCAGCTTGATGGAGATGTCGCCCTCAGGCAGCAGCTTGATGTAGTCGTACAGCTTGCGCGCCGGAATCGTGCACGCGCCCGCCTTCTTCACCTTGGCCGTGCAGCTCGTGCGCAGGCTCTGGTCCAGATCGGTCGCCGTAATCGTCAGCTTATCGCCGTCGGCCTCGAACAGAAAGTTCGACAGGATCGGAATGGTCGTCTTGCGCTCCACCACCGACTGCGCCGCCGTCAGCTCGCGTAACAGCTCGGCGCGCGAGACGGTGATTTCGAGGTTGCCGGTGGGTGCTGCTGCTGCTGTCTCATCCATCGGGGTCTCCTGGGTCGCACTGGTGGTCGCGGTCGTCACTGTCGGTTCTCCGTAGGTTCAGTCATCAAATCTCAAGCGCCGGATTTCAGGCATGCGTCGCTTGCAAAAACTTTACACCGAATCGCAGCCCGCGTGCATTCCCCACCCGGTCCGCGCTCCGGCATTGGCTCGATTCTAGGGGCGAACCTTCTCCACCGCGACAACTTTCTTTGTGGGAAACAGGCGGTTTATGTGAGAGTCGGGGACGACCGTCTGTCGCTGCCGCTCAGCTGATACCAGTGCACAAACTACTGCCTGTGGCGCGAGTGTTGTTATGAAACAAGACTTAAACAGAACAAATACTCACCCTCATAATCATTGTCGTCGGAAAAGTGGATAACCTTCCTATCTGACTGACAACCCATCACTTCCCAACGGTACACGTTTTAGAAAACCTGTTCGTCAAAAATGCATCCCGAGGAAGACCCGACACCCGGACCCTGAAACCCGTCCGATTATCCGATTTATCCACAGCCCCCTTCGGCCCGATCTGAGAAGACCCGCCCCCATCGTGGGAATATCTCCCAACCAAAACAAAACGCAGGCAGTTGCTATACACACGTTTTTCACACTAATCCAACCCCGCAGAGGAAA
The DNA here is from genome assembly GCF_014640335.1 of Edaphobacter dinghuensis. NCBI lineage: Bacteria > Pseudomonadati > Acidobacteriota > Terriglobia > Terriglobales > Acidobacteriaceae > Edaphobacter > Edaphobacter dinghuensis. The sequence continues at coordinate 690,055 of NZ_BMGT01000001.1, forward strand.
ACTCACTCCAAATCGTCAGAAGCCCCACCAGCAAGCGCATCCCGGCCATGCACCAAAAACGCAGCAACAAAAAGGGGAGCAAAAAGCACGTAACCTCGACCAAAGACGGGTGCCAAAGACGGGTGCGGGTGCCCCATGTCCCGATTCTGGGACATGGGCCGAACCACCCCAACCGCACGTCATCTCGACCGAAGGCGAAGCCGCAGTGGAGAGACTCCTATATTTCGCCTTTGCCTTACATCAAAACTAAGGAGAGCCACCATGAACGTAGCCATCTTTGGAGCCAGCGGGGCCACCGGACGCCTCCTGACCAAGCGCTGCTTCGATGCCGGCCACCATGTCACCGCGCTCCTGCGCCACCCCGAAACCTTCCCTCTGCGCCTGATCGTCCGCAGTGTGCCCGGCAGCGCCTTCGACCTCTCCGCCGTCGCCCAAACCATCGAAGGTGCCGACGTAGTCCTCTCCGCCCTCGGCGCAAACTCGCTCAAAAAAGAAGATGTCCTCGAGCGCGCCGTCCCCCAGATCGTCACCGCCATGCAGCAAAAAGGTGTGCGCCGCATCATCGTCCTCGGCTCCGCCGGTGCAAAGCCCGACGCGCTCGACAAGCAACCCGCCTGGCGCCGCTGGATCGTAGAAAACCTCGTCTACAAGACCTTCCTCAAATGGCCCGTCGCCTCGCAGCGCAGCCAGTACGCGACCCTCTCCGCCAGCCACCTCGACTGGACCATGGTCATGCCGCCCATGCTCACCAATGGCCGCGGCCGCGGCAAGTGGCGCATCGACCCCGACGCCCTCCCGCCCAACGCCAACCGCATCTCCCGCGAAGACGTAGCCGACTTCATGATGCAGCAGATCGACAACCCCCAATGGATCGGCAAAGCCGTCTACATCTCCTGGTAAGCCGCAAGCAGAGAAGAACCACCCAAACCCTGGGTGCCCCACGTCCCGCTTTTGGGACATGGGTTGAACCACCACAAAAACACGTCATCTCGACCGGAGGCGAAGCCGTAGCGGAGAGACCCCTGTATTTCCTCTCCGAACCACCCCCAACCCTACACCGGCACCGAAACCTTCCCCAGCACCGCCGCCTGATAAGCCGCCAGCATCTCTGGATACTCGATCGACCCATGATGATGCACCTGCCGCCACCGCACCCCGTCCCAGCGAAACAGACGCGACGTGCGGATCGCCAACTCCATCCTGCCCTCCGCCGTCTCCAGATAGCCGCGCTCGCGCCCCACTACCCAAAAGACCTCGCCCTGCCGATGCAGCGTGTAGTCCCAGAACTCGAAGCGGTACTCACGCGGCGCGGCAAACAGCTTCTCATAGACAGCGCGAATGTCATCCCATCCCCGCCGTATCCCGCCCAGCGGATTGTCCATCTCCGCCGAGGGTGACGCTCCCCACTGCGCCTCCATCAACGCCATGTCGCGCGCATTCAAAGCGCAATAAAACTCCGCCAGCGCCTCCAGCGGCTCCCTGCGCTCACCCAAAAACTCCGAGCCGGTAACAGCAGTCTGAACAGGAGACAAAGAGAGATCCGTAGTATCAGCCATCGTAGCCATAAGATGCCGTATCGATACCGAAGTTTCGCGAAGCGCACCCACCACAGTCGCACGTCATGCGGGGGCCCCACATCCCGCTTTTGGGACATGGGCTGAACCATCCACACGCCACCACAAACTCACGTCATCTCGACCGGAGGCGTGCGGTTTCATCGCACGCCGCAGTGGAGAGACCCCTGTATTTTGCAGTTGTCTCTCCACTCAAGCTCTACCCAAACCCGCTAAGCCTTCGTAGCCAGCACCAGCGGCGAAGGCCCCGGCACCTCCAGCAGGCGAGCATCCACAAACCCCGCCTCCCGCAGCCACTCGCCAATCTCCTCGAACGAGTACGTATCGCCCTCATCCGTATTCACCAGCATGTTCGTCGCAAAGAACAGCGACCCCACCGGCCCGGTCCGATCCTTGTTCACCAGAAACTCGCCAATCGCAATCGTCCCGCCCGGAGCCAGCGCGTCAAACGTCTTCTTGAGCAGCCTCCGGCTCCGCGCCTCGCCCTCGCTATGCAGAATATGGCCGAGCACCGCCACGTTGTGCCCATGCCCGAAATCGGCCTCCAGCAGATCGCCGCCCACATACGTATAGCGGTCGCTCAGCCCAAACCGAGCCACCGTCGCCCGCGTCGCCGGCAGCACATCCGCCCAGTCCACCGCCGTCACCGTTACACCATCGGCGCTCTCGGCCAGCGCAATGCTCCACACGCCCGACCCCGCCGCAAGGTCCAGTACCTTCGCGCCGCTGCCCAGGCCAAGATGCCCGGCCAGCACCTTCGCCGACGGATAGCTCATCGGAAAGATGTCAGTCACAAACTGCTGAAAGAACTCGCTCCCCGTGGCCTGCTCGTTGACCACACGCTCCGGCTTGCCCGTGCCGACAATCTCCGTCAACTCCAGCCACTTCGGAATCAGTTGCCGGCTCCCGTGCCGCAGAATCCCTCCCTGAAAGCCCGGCTTCGTGCTCACCAGAAACGCCGCGCTCTCCGGCGTCAGCGCATAGCGGTCGCCATCGGCCCGCGCCAGAAACGCCAGCCCCACCAGCACATTCATGATGCTGTGCAACCCGCGCTCCGAAGCTCCCGTCGCCGCCGCCGTCTCCTTCACTGTCTTAGGCCCCTCGTCGAGCACATCGAAGACGCGATGATGAATCGCCGCCTCCAACACCAAAGGAGGCACAAAGCCCCAGGTAAATTGCATAATCCGTTCAGGCGTAACCGCAGCAGAGGAAGTGTTCAAGGTGTTCTCCTTATAAGTAAAAGCGCAGAATTTTAGATAGGTAGAAAACTATTTTTAGACAGGGGCCCAAGGCAGCCATACTACCTCACCCCAAAGCCAAAGTCGCAAAACCCACATCAATTCATCAAAGCCGCACCAAATGCGGGCGCTCCACGTCCCGATTCTGGGACGTGGGTTGAACCACCCACACCGCCACCACAAAAGACGTCATCTCGATCAGACCCACCACCAATGCACGTCATCTCGACCGAAGCGAAGCGTAGTGGAGAGACCCCTGTATTTCGTCGTTGTACTTGCCGTTGCTTAGTCGCACTCTCACCCAAAAGAAAAAAGGCCGACCCAAGGCCGGCCTCTCTCCACCCGAACAAAAACCCTAGCTAAGCGTCTCCATCAGCTTATTCACCGTCTGGTTCAGCGCCTTGTCCGCCCGTCTCTGCTCATCGATCTTCGCAATCGAGTGCATCACCGTCGTGTGGTGCTTGCCGCCGAACTGCCGCCCGATCTCCGGCAGCGAAGCCTCCGTCAACTGTTTGGCGAGATACATCGCAATCTGCCGCGGCACCACGATCTGGCGCGAGTTGTTCTTCTGCTTCAGCTCGGCCACACGCATCCCGAACTGCTCCGCCACGCTGCGCTGGATCGCCTCAATCGTAATCTTGCGCACCTGCGTGTCGATGAACTGCTTCAGGCACTGCTGCGTCACCGCCAGCGTAATCTCGACGCCATGCATCGAGCACCACGCGATCAGCCGCACCAGCGCGCCCTCCAACTCGCGCACGTTCGTCCGCACGTTCGAAGCAATAAACAGCGCAACATCGGTAGGCAGCGCCGTCTGCTCGCTCTCCGCTTTCTTCTGCAGAATCGCCACCTTCGTCTCAAGGTCCGGCGGCTGAATGTCGGCGATCAATCCCCACTCAAAGCGCGATCGCAGCCGGTCCTCAAAGTCCGACAGCTCTTTCGGCGGACGGTCGCTCGCAATCACGATCTGCTTCATGCTCTCGTGCAGCGTGTTGAAGGTATGGAAGAACTGCTCCTGCGTCCGCTCCTTGCCCGCCAGAAACTGAATGTCGTCGATCAGCAGAACGTCCACGCTGCGGAACTTGTCGCGAAAGCTGGTCATCTTGTCGTAGCGCACCGAGTCGATCATCTCGTTGGTGAACTTCTCCGCGCTGACATAGCAGATCGAAGAGTGCGGTTGCCGACGCTTCACGTCATGGCCAATCGCATGCATCAGGTGCGTCTTGCCCATGCCCACGCCGCCATACAGAAACAGCGGGTTGTAGGCCTTCGAAGGCCGCTCCGCCACCGCCTGCGCCGCGGCCATGGCAAACTGGTTGCCGCTGCCGATCACGAACGCGTCGAACTGGTAGCGCGGGTTCAGCTGCGAAGCCGTGTTCCAGTCAAACCGCGACTGCTCCGGCCCTGCCTGCCGCGCTCCCGTCTGCGCGCCGCCCATCTTCGCATTCGGACTCGGAGCGTTGGGGCTGTGGCTGGGCAGCGGCGCAAAGCCGCCGTCCTCGCGCACCTTGGGCGCACGCGGGTCGTGCTCCGGCGTGGTAAAGGTCACCGACTCCACATCGAGGCCCAGGTTGTCGATCGCCTCCTGGATCAGGTCGGCGTAGCGGTCACCCACATGCTGAAAGTCGGCCGAGGGAATACGCACAAACAGCTTTTTGCCTTCGAGGTGCGAAAATCGCGTCGGCTTCAGCCATGTCTCGTACGACTGGCGATTGATCTTCTTCTCGAGTGCGGCGAGAATGCGAACCCAATGATTCAATACGGCGGTAGCCGTCGGAACGAATGACATTCTTAGTTTCCTTGTCTCTCTCTCTGTTCCAACCCAGCTGGGCACTAACAACGATCGCGTCTGAAAAAATCAAAAAGGAAACACCAGTCCTTCCCGGCTTGCAGGTGAGTGGGGAGGATTTCGTGTTGCCGGAATTCTCTTCGCGCTGACCGTCAACACACGGGTCGCAGAGAGCAGTCATTCAACGTAAAGCAGAGTGCGAAACAGCTGGACGTGCAGAAAACATCTTACTGAACGGGTTCGATAGTAGCACGGAAAACCGGGCGATTTTCATGCCCTTCCCGCAAAAAAAACAAGTTGCACCATTCCTTGTGAAGATCGAAAAAAGATGCCCGCAGGAAAGGAAAATTGCGTCGATAAAAACTTCCAATCCGTCTCCACGAAGACCCTTCGTGTGATAAAGAAGCGACCACCTCCGCACCGCATCTCAACCCGAAGTGCGGAATGCAAACGAAGCAAATCCCGAACCAGTTACCAAAGTGCGGGTACAAAAGCCGGGTGCCCCATGTCCCGCCACTGGGACATGGGTTGAACCACCACCACGTCCCCCGCAGATGCACGTCCTCTCGAATCGCACCCACGCTCCAACCGCCCGCACCTCTTATTTGTCATTCCCGAAGGGAATCTGCGTCTCGCTCGAACCACCAAAACCACAAACACACGTCATCTCGACCGAAGCAACGGACAGTTTTATCGTCCGTTGCGTAGCGGAGAGACCCCTGTATTTTTCGAACTCACGAAGCAGTAAAAACATCAGACAGTGCCGAGAGAACACCCAGCCGCCGCTACTTCGCCGCCGCCTCGATCTCCGCCCACTCCGCATCGCTCAGCTTCACGCTCGCCGCAGCGACATTCTCCTCCAGATGCTTCACCGAAGTCGTCCCCGGAATCGGCAGCATCACCTTCGACCGGTGCAGCAGCCACGCCAGCGACAACTGCGAGACCGTCGCTCCATGCTTCTTCGCCGCCTCATCCAGCTTGCCGCCCGGCTGTGCCAGCTTGCCCGCCGCCACCGGAAACCACGGAATAAACGCCAAACCATTCTTCTCGCAATACTCCACCACGTCCTCATGCTGACGGTCGCCGAGGTTGTACTGGTTCTGCACGCTCACAATCTTTACAATCTTCCGCGCCTGGTCGATCTCATGCGGCTTCACCTCGCTCAGCCCCACGTGGCGAATCTTGCCCTCCTGCTGCAGCTTCACCGCCTCGCCCAGCGACTCCTCCAGCGGTGTCTTCGGATCAATCCGATGTAGTTGCCACAGATCGATCCGCTCCACCTTCAGATAGCGCAGGCTCAGCTCCACCTCTTGCCGCAGATAGCTCGCACGCCCCAGCGGCTCCCACTTGTTCGGCCCCGGCCGCGTCAGCCCGGCCTTGGTCGCCACCACAACGCCCTTCGCATAGGGAGCCAGCGCGTCCCCAATCAGCCGCTCACTCACCGCCGGGCCATACGAGTCCGCCGTGTCGAAGAAGTTCACGCCCAGCTCGACCGCCCGCCGCAGCACCTTCTTCGCACCCTCGACGTCCTTTGGCTCGCCCCAGACACCGTCGCCGGTAATCCGCATCGCGCCATAACCCAAACGATGGACGCTCAAATCCCCGCCAATCGCAAACGTCCCGCTCGCCGCCGCATTTACATTCGCCATGCAAAATTGGATGCCTTGCTCGATTAAATGGTGCATTCAGATTCCAGAGCCCGTTTATGCGGTTTCACTCAAATCAAGTTTCACCGAGATTATCTCGTCCGGTGCGAGTTAGCCCGCAAAGTGACAGGCTGTCAACTAAAGATAATGGAATCAATTACACCTGCTATAAAGATCGCATTGTCTCGACTGAAGTAACGAAAGTACCGCACCTTCTCTCAACGGAAGCGACGGAAGATTATGGCAAACGACAGGCTGTCGCCGATACATATCGTAGATGGATCTGGGCGATTTACAAAACGCAGTGAAGGGCACCAAATAGCTTATCTGTCGCCCAAAACATATGATCAAAAAGCCGGGAATGATTATCTTTCGAGTCTATTTTGTGTAAGTTCCACCACGTCCGGTACCCACAACGGTGACGGTAATCTCCGACTGGCGAAATCAAGATCATCTTGATCAATATTTCGGCTTAAGTCGACAGATTTGTATGGAGTCATTTCGATATTGCATATCGGACACCGATCATCGCACATGGAGGACCATTCATCCTCCCAAATGTGGTGGCATCGCACGCAGCGATAGCAATTCAAAAACCATTGAACTTTCAACTCGAATTTCATAGGAGAGCGTCTCCTGTTGCTGTGGCTCCATAAACCAAGCGGTAGATTCCGCGGCCTTCAAAGAGGATAAGCCCTGCATCTCGAAGAACCTGCAACTGTTGTCGAATCTTCGGACGAATATTCTTATTCTCGGGGTACAAGATCGAAAGTTCTCTCTCGAATCTATAAGCGTCCTCAAGAGTAAATTTGGATGTTGGAAGCCGATGTAAACATTTCAGTAGAGCTCGCGACCAATTCCGACCACGGATGGGTTGAATTCGCAATCTTTCAGTCGCAGCAAATATGGCTCGGCTGCTTTCTTTTGAAACAGGCACACCATTTTCCATTAAGGGAATTCGCCCTTCAGGAGGTATGCCACTGAGCAGGATGTTACAGCCGATCCAACCTGCTCTCCTGGCGGTAGCCGATAAGGGTTTTCTTTGGCTGATTACTTCGCGGGTGATCAACGAACGATGGATCGCAACAAGATCGGTAATCATCGACGATTCTGAGTACCGCAAAAGCAAAAAACTCGACACACTGCCACTTTCAATGCGTCGGATCATAGAAATATATGCGCCGTCGACAATCTTTATTCCAAAGGGTCTCAGCGAACTCTTAAGTTCATAAGGATGGCCACAATCCCGACATTCAAAATCCCTAGCTTGAGTGTTTGCTGGTGTCGGTACAAGACGTTCGCTCTCACAAGCTAGACAATAGCCGTTGCTTGCCACCCATGATTCGCTCATAACGCGAGCCAATTGTGATTTGCTCCTGTAAGGCATAAACGAATAGTAGATTGGACTCCTATGCTGAGACTCTCTTCCTCCAGCCACCCCCCTGTGAAAAACCCGTCCCATCAGGTATACTCAGAAATTGCTGCATTAGCCTAAAAGTTTTGAGCAGGAACCGATTCCTGCCGCAGGAGTTTTTGTCATGCCGAAGCGTACCTTTCAACCCAACCGCCGCCACCGCGCCAAGACCCACGGCTTCCTCACCCGCATGAAGACCAAGGCCGGTGCTGCCGTTCTCAGCCGCCGCCGCGCCAAGGGCCGTCACAAGATCGCCGTCAGCGCCGGTTACCGCGACTAGTCGTCTTCCCGCATCACCCCAAAAGGCAAGTCACCTCAATGGCTTGCCGGAACACCGGGTAAGAATTTTCTAGTCCTGTACCACCCCCAAAAAATACACGTCATCTCGACCGAAGCCGCGCAGCAACACCGCGCGGCGCAGTGGAGAGACCCCTGTATTTTGCCTTCAGGTACCCCAAACCCGGGTGCCCACGTCCCGATTCCGGGATGCGGGTTTACGAAGCGCAACAAACCCTAACCCTCCTCAACCTGTATCGTTCTCCCCGCTCGCAAGAGGGGGCAACTCGTGCTGACTCCGGGCATCCAACTCCTGCATAGACCGGCTCCGCGTACGCGCAAGAAGAGCGCCGACCGATCCTCTGAAGGAGAAGCACTATGGACAAACAGAGACCACCCTCCCCACGCGACATGTCGCACAAGGGCGGGCAGCAGTCCGGACAACAGGCCAAGAGCGGCCAGGTCATGCCGCCCGGCAGCGGCCAGATGGCTCAGCCGCCCAAAGGCACGCCGACCCACGGCAACAAATAAGAAATCATCTCCATCAGCCCGAAGCCCGCCCTCTGCGGCGGGCTTCGCCTCGTCCGTCATAACCCATCTATATTCAGCACCAGCAATAAAGCACGTCATCTCGACCCAAGTGGGTGCCCCACGTCCCGCTTTTGGGACATGGGTTTACTACCCATCACACCACCCCCAACCTACGTCATCTCGACCGAAGCCCGAAGGGCGCAGCGGAGAGACCCCTGTATTTCGCACTTAACCTCACCCCGCAAAACCCGCCACCCATCATCCGCACTAAAATCAAGCCATGCCCTCCACCGCGGCCAGCTCCGGTAAACCCAAAGCAGCCATCACCTTCCGCCTGCGCAAACACGCCGACTACCAGCGCGTCTACAACGCCAGCCGCAAGCAGTTCGCCAAGCAGATGAGCTACTTCTTCACCCTCCGTCCCCAGCTCGGCCCCGACGGCACTCCCCTCCGCGACGCCGACGCCGTCAGCCCGCGCGTCGGCCTCACCGTGGGCAAGGTCATGGGCAAGGCCGTCGACCGCAACCGCATCAAGCGCCGCATGCGCGAGGCCGTCCGCCGCAACCTCGCCCTGCTCGACGCTCCCGTCGACGTCATCCTCCACCCCCGCCGCAGCGTCATCGACCTCGACTTTGCCCTCCTCGACCGCGAGGTAGCCACCGTCTTCCGCGCCATCCAAAAGTCCATTCAGAAGCAGCCATCCTGAAGCCTCACGCCATGTCCCAGGCCGACAGGGTCCCGCCGGAAGCACCCCTCGCCGTCAAGCCCGCCAATCGCTAGAGCGACTTCAGCAGCTCGTCGAACACATAATGCAGAAAGTCCTTCAGCGGCACATCGCTCTTGTCCGCTTGCGAGCGAAGCAAGGCTCCCTCCCAGCTATTAAGAATGAATCCTGCGAGCGTCGCCGCCTTGACAGACTTCGACAGGTCGCCCTTCTCGATGGCCTCTCGCAACACCGCGGCAACCGCAGCCTGCCAACTCGTGAAACTCGCGCTGATACGACCTTGCAGCAATGGGCTGACACCGGCAACTTCAAGGCTCAGGCTGCCGAGAAGGCATCCCGAAATCGGCGCAGCCGGTCCGGCCACGCGAATCAGGTCCTCGAAGTATCGCCGCAGCCGTTTCAGCGGAGCCTGCCGTACGTTTCCCAAAACCTCCTCGCAGTGCGTGCCTTCGAGCATCAGATAGCGTTCGATCAGCGCTACGGCGAACTCCTCTTTGCTGCCGAAGTGGTGATAGAACGAGCCCTTGGGCACGTCCGCTGCACGCAACAGCTCCTGCAGGCCCGTTGCGCCGTAGCCATGCCGACGCATCTGCTCAAGCCCGACTTCGATAAGCCGATCGCGGGTCGACAGGGACGCGGTGCCGACATCCATAGTGCCGCTTGAAACAACCTCCGCACGCGACGACATGGCACCTCGCTTTCTGTTGAAGAACGTGCGGCCCTGCGCGTGTACGCAGAGCCTGCATTCGTTATCGTACCTGTTCGTGCTGCAAGGCTTGACTTACTTTTGCGCCGCCACACCATAGCGGCTTGCCGGAAACTTGTGCGACAAATTCGGCGCAAGCGCGAGCCGCGTCTTCTCATACGCTTCAAAGTCAGCAACATCGGGCAGCGCGGGTATGGTGGCGAACTCTCCCTGATCGAGCCCCGCAAGCGATGCATCGACCATGTCCTCCGCACTCATCACCCACTCTGCCGGAAGGCTGTCCACCGGTACGCCTGCCTTGTCCCATAGCGGAGTCGCCGTCGCCCCCGGCAGCACCACCTGCACCGTCACTCCCTTGTCCGCAAGATCGTTCTTCAACGCCGTGCTGAAGTTCTGCACGTAAGCCTTTGTGCCGCTATAAACGCCATTCAGCAACTCCGGTGCCAGCGCCACAACCGAGCCGATATTGATAATCAGACCATTAGCGCGGGCAGCAAAGGCCGTCGCCGCAACCAGCGCCAGCCGCGTAAACGCCGCCACGTTCAACTGGATCATCTGGTCCATCTCCGCAACGTCGGACTCGAGCAGCTTGCTCGCCGCCGCAATCCCCGCATTGTTCACCAGCGCAGTAATAGAGCGGTCACCGGCGAGCCGCTCGGCAACTCGCTTAGCGTCTGCGGCGACAGTAAGGTCTGCCTGCAGCGTTTCGACCTTGCGGCCCGTCCCCGATTCGATCCGTTTCGCAACGTCATTTAGCTTGTCCTGGCTGCGTGCAACGAGGATGAGGTCGTAACCGCGCCTCGCAAGACGATCGGCATAGACGGAGCCGATTCCCGTAGAAGCGCCTGTAATAAGTGCAGTACCTTTGCTGACCTGACTGGACATGATGATGATCTCCTTTGTGAACGGCCATGGAGGGGCAGCCATTCGTTGCTGATATGAGTAGACCAGTCGGTCTAGCGATTCAAAAAGAACGTAATTTAAAAAGATCAGGAACGAGAACCTCGCCTTCGTCCCCGTTCCTGCCCTTTCGCTTTTCCTTGTTTGTCATTCCCGAAGGGAATCTGCGTTTTGCTCGAATCACCAAAACGACATCCCGAGGAGAACCCTATAAAAAGGGTGCGGCCGTCGCCCCCATTCACCCCCCATCACTTCTTCGGAACCGAAATCGTAATGTTCCGGTACTGAATCACACCGTGGTGATCCCCCTGCAAATAAATCGGCCCCGGCTCACCCTCATTGCTGTCGAGAGCGCCGCCCGTCGGCCCCGGAAGCTCCACGTTGTCGTGATACATCTTGCCGTCGCGCAACACCGTCACATGCCTGCCCACCAGCGTCACGTCGAAGGTCGTCCACTGCCCGAGATCGTTCTTCGCTCCCTCCGGCGGCGCATACCAGCTATAGATCGCGCCCATCTCATGCGACGGAATCCTGCCGCCCTCGGTGCCCACCTGCAACTCGTACCGCCCGCGCAGATAGATGCCGCTGTTGCCGCCCTCCGGACAGTTCACCTCAATATGCAGCTTGAAGTCCTGAAACTTCTCCGTCGTCATGATGTTGGCCGCCGGACGCATCTTCTGTCCCGGCACCTCGGGATTGTCATTCACCAGCTCGCCATCGCGCGCCACCCACTTGTTGTTCTCAACATGCTCGATCGGCTCCCAACCCTTAAGGTCCTTGCCATCGAAGAGCGCCCGCGGCTTGGTCCACCTCTTCGGCATAGGCCGATCGAGCAGAGGAGCCTTCACCCCAACCAGCGACGGCCCATCCACATCACCGCGCTTCTCCACGCCGGTCAGCTTGCCTGCGCTCGGCGAAGTAAGCTCCCAGCGAACCTCCGAACCAGGCCCCGCATGGCCCACATCCACAATCAGCTTGCCCGCCTCCACCCGCGCGCCCGCAATCGGATGCCACGCCCCGCCCCGCGGCTGAAGCTTGCCCTCGATCTTTCCGCCATCCTCCGTAAGCTCCATCCACTGCGGATAAGGCGTGCCGTCGGCCGGAGTCACCGTCATGTCCCAACGGCCGAGAAACGCATTCGTGTCCTGCGCAAAGACAGTCGAGGCGAGCGCAATCGCCAGAACAGGTGCAAAGAAAGCTGCAAACAGGGTCTTTATTCTCACGCAGGTGAGTGTAACGTCTTTCGCCCCCGACATGTCACCTGTGGCCTCTTTGTCGCTGTCATCGGGGTGGAAGATTCAATGTCTATTCATCCGGACGGTAAGTTATTTCCTAATATTTGTCTTTCATTTGCATAGTTGATTCGCCAATACTTACTGAGCTTCCAGCTACAACTACATTCCAAGCAAGGAACCTTCTATGCGCTTATCTCGTTTATCGCTCGCTGCCCTTGGTCTTGTCCTGGCTTCGGCTTCATTCGCACACGCCGATACCATCATCGACAATCTGCCCACCGGCACAAACAATTACTTTCCTATAGGCATCGACGGCGCTAATGTCTCGCCTCAATATGAGGCCATCGGGGTTGGGTTTACCCCCACAGCGAATGTAACTCTCACCGAAACCCAGGTGTTGGTCAATCATTTTTCCCTCCAGAACACGAACGCCAACTTCGATGAGCTTCTCTTTACCAATAACGGAGGAGTTCCTGGAACCCTCGTTGCAGATCTGGCCACAGACCTTGTCGCTCCGACCGTTTCCAATCCGACCTCTGCCAGCATCGTCGATGTATCTGGATTGTCCGTAGCGCTTACAGCGGGCAACGAATATTGGTTTGTGCTGGCTCCGTACGACACGAACTCCTTCATTGGCTGGGCTGAGGATGGAGCATCGGTACTGCCCGAAGCCGGAACTCGCTCTGGCACAACCTCCAGCGGTTGGAGATTCGTCTACGAGGGTGGCTCAGAACAAGTTGCGCTCTTTAGCGGATCTACGGCCGTCACGCCCGAGCCCTCTACGTTCATGCTTCTCGGCACCGGCATTCTCGGCCTGGCGGGAGCAGTGCGCCGCAAGCTCTCAAACTAAAGGTTTGAGCGTGTAGCGGTCCAACCCATGCGCTTCAGGTGCCTCTTTACCTGCGCATAATATTCTCCACGCTCGAAGGAGCGACACAGGAAACCCGCCCGGAAAGGCGGGTTTTCTGTTCTTTCAGATGTTTGCCCACATTCTGTGAAACGATGATGCGTAGCTCATTCTGAAAATTCCTGGTGTCTGTTCAGAGGTCGGCATGAAGGCGAAACGAACGCGTTGGCTGGCGGCATGTGCTCTCATCGCGTATAGCGTAATCCTCATCAGGCTCGTCGTCTTCAAGGCCATCCCTGTCATTCGTATCGGACACCTCAGGTTCAGGTTCGCCGGCCCTCACACAGGCCCTGCCAACCTCGTCCCCTTCAAGACCATCGCTCCTGAACTCATCGGCCACGGAAATCGCTTAATAGACCTGGTGAACCTGATGGGCAACATCATTCCGTTTATGCCGATAGGGCTCCTTGCCCCGCTCGTCTTTCGATCCATCACATGGCAGAAGGCGCTCGCCCTCGGCGTGGCCATCGGGCTGACCTTCGAGACGATGGAGCTCATCTTCCGCGTAGGTATCTTCGACGTCGATGACATCATGACGAACGCACTCGGCGTCCTACTCGGCTACGCAGTATTTGCAATGTTCAAAACGCCAGCACAACCCCGCTTAAACTAAGCTCTTCAATCCTCATAAACGCTGTGCTCGTCAGTTCAACAGTTCACCGCCCACAAGCCGACTTCTCGTTACTGATCCGGATCGATGAACGACTTGGCGATTTGGCGCTCGCCGAATTCTGTCGGACCTTCGGTCCCGAGTGACCGGAACCGGGCACCATCCCGCTTACTACGCTACCTCCGAATCCGTAACCACGCATAGACGTGCTAGCCTCAATTCGATGAGAAAGAAGAAATTCTCCGAAGCAGAAAAAGAGGAAGCCGGTAGGACATTCGGGAGTGTCTGGTACCGTTTCTTCCCCGACCTGAGCAAAAGATACCGGCACTATCCACACGGAGTCTCGCACTATACCAACGCGGCAGGGTTGTTAGGTATCTGTCGAACCAATGCACTTTGGGCAACATGCGCGCAGTATTCCAATGATTACTCAGAGGCGCTATACGGAGCAGAAATCGCCAAGGGGCTGTTCGACAATCTTGATTCCTACGAACGGTCTACTCTCGGAGTTTCATTGAGCTTTGTAGTTGGCAGGCCGCTTTTTGCGCCTCCCCATATACGGGAGTGGGGATCTCTCGACGCATTCACTGTCTCATTTTGTAAGTCGAAGGATCTTTTGAGTCAGTGGAGAGGTTACGGATCGAAACTTGGGTTTGAGATCAGATTCTCCGGAATGGCGGTGGGAAATGCTACACGGAGTAAGAAAACTGTTTCGCTGCAATCTGATGCGATGCTAACTGGAGTTTGGGCCAAGATTGAGTACAACCCAAAGTCGCAGCTAAACATGATTTCCGAAACGATGTCTCAAATAGCGGACGCCCGAAGAGAACTGGAAAAAGATTGTTACTTCGAAGTCTTCCACTCGCCAATGCTGATGCATCTTGCCCTTTTAGAAATCGCAAGATGGGTCCATTCAGTTAAGCACCCGAAATTTGAGGAAGAGCAGGAATGGCGTATTATTTCCTTTCTTAATTCTGGTCCCACATCCCCTCTCTCGACTAGATCTGCGGGTATGGAGTTTCGTGAAGGTCAGCATGGGATAATGCCCTACGTTGAGCTTCGTCCGGATGATGGCAAGCTTCTCCCTATCACCGAGGTTGTGTGCGGACCGGGTGCAAACGAGTCCCTGACGCCCAAAGCTGTCGAACTTCTGCTTGCGAGATATGGTTTTAGCAATTTCGATGTAACCACTTCCGAAGTGCCGCTAAGGCCGCTATGATTTGCAAATAGTATCTGCGGATCAACAGCGGGGAAGTCGGCTAAGCCCAGCGATCCAGCGAGTATGACTTCACGGTTGGCCTTTAGCGCAATGCGCTCATTGAGCGCTGACCAAGGTCTTTCAATCTACAACTCCTCATAAACGCCGTTCCCGCCCTATCCAAAGACACCACACCAACCCGCAATAGCCCGAACCTGCCGCTCGAATCCAGTCTCATCGCGGCAGTTCATTAAACCCTCGTCCGCTCTGGATCATTGGCACACATCGTTCTGCTCGCGCCGCTCTGGTCTTTGCCTGCTTCGCGCTGGAGATGTGGAAGGCGTATGACTTTCTCCGCCCCGGCGTCAGCGCATCGAAACACGCCTTCAAACCCGCGTCTTTATTCAACAGGGCCTGCAGCTCCACGGGAATGGTGTACTCCGACGGCTTCCTGAGCTCTACCTTCCTGCCAGCCCGCTCCAGCTCGATGGCCTCGCAGAGATAGCTTCGCAGAGACGACTGCAACGCAGTAATCTCTTTGATCGAAGTAAACTTTACCCATCGTCCCGCCTGCGTATGCTCTCCGGCTTTTTTAAGAATGTGCCTGGGGTCTTTGAGCAGAGCGCCCTTGAAGAACGCCAGCGCGCACGTCTCCTTCAGCGGAACGACAATCGCGACGTTTTTCTTCAGAAAGGTGAAGCACGGTTTGCCCCACTTGACCTCTTCGATCAGGTCGCAGCCAAGCGCAATCTCTCGCAGCTTGTCCGTCTCCTTCTGCCACTTCTCTGCATAGGGAACCTGCATCGCTCTCCCTCCCTCATCTCAAATCGCCGCGCTCGTCGGTGCCGTGGAGCCAGCATACCGCGCAGCCGTATCGCACGAGGAGCATTCACCACCACCCCTGCCTCAGCATTCACCACCCCGCTTCATTTCTATATAGTCGATACTGTCCGGCGAAATCGCCATAGAAGCCGCTCCACCATGCCCGACGAAGCCCAACCCGACAACCCCGGCCTCGCCATCCGCCTAGCCTTCGGCCTCTATAAGACCGTCATCTCGCCCATCCTGCACGCCTTCAACCCCTCGCAGTGCCTCTATCTGCCCACCTGCTCCGAGTACGCCTACGTCGCCATGGTCCGTTTCGGCCCCATCCGAGGCTCCTGGCTCGCCCTCCGGCGCTTCGCCCGCTGCCATCCCTTCGCCAAAGGCGGCCTCGACCCCGTGCCCGACCGAAACCCCGAGACCCCCGATTCCGTCTCCATTCACACAGACCATTTACCATAGAGCAGGCGCAGCCCCGTGCTGCCCGAGCCATCGCTTCAGCAAAAGAATAGGAAATCTCCTTGGCAGAGTTTAAAAACCCCAATCAGCAGGGCGGACAGGACAACAACTCGTTCCTGCTCATGATGCTCGTCCTGATCGCCGTCTTCTTCGGCCTGCAGTACTACCACACCAAAGACGCCGGCAAGAACAAGCCCGCCACCCCCACCGCTGCGCAGAGCACCACCATCAGCCAGAACACCCCGGCCTCTAACGCGCCCGCCGCCACGCAGCCGTCCTCATCCGCCGCCGCTGCCGCCAAGCCCGCGCAATCCGCCGTGCCCACCGTCCAGGCCACTGCCGCGACCACCACCGTCGTCGAGAACGAGCTCTACCGCATCACCTTCTCCAACAAGGGCGGACAGGTCGTTAGCTGGATTCTCAAGAACAAGCCCGGCGGCGGCGTCTTCAAGGACGACGACGGCAAGCCCCTCGACATCATTCACCAGCAGGCCGCCGCCAAGTACGGCTACCCGCTCTCGCTCCAGACCGGCGACGCGGCGCTGAACGCCACCCTCACCAACGCCCTCTACGTCCCCTCGGCCACCGGCAACCTCGCCGCGCCCGCCACCCTCACCTTTAAATACTCCGCAGGCGACCTCACCGTCACCAAGACCTTCACCTTCGACGAGACCTACGTCCTCCACGCCGATGTCCAGGTCACGCAAAACGGCCAGCCCGTCCGTGCCTACCTCATGTGGCCCGGCGGCTTCGGCGACCAGGACAACTCCACCGGTTACGCCAGCGCCCAGATCGACACCAACATCGACGGCAAGACCGAGCACCTCTCGCAAAAGAAGGTCACCACCGGCAACACCACCAACGGCCCCATCGCCTGGGCCGGCACCAGCGAAGCCTTCTTCGCCGCCGTCTTCCTTCCCGACGCGCCCGCCACCGCCGTCCTCACCACCACCAAAAACGAGATCGACGTCAGCAAGACCATCCACAAATCCAGCTTCAGCATGTCCAAAGGCGCGATCAACGTGCCTATGCTCGGCGCCGGAATCGGCAGCACCAACGGCCACATTCAGTCGCGCATCTTCGTCGGCCCCAAGGCCATCAAGGTGCTCAAGGCCATCAAAGCCTCCGACAACGGCCCCAGCCTCGAGTCGCTGCTCGACTTCGGCTTCTTCGGCGTCATCGGCAAATACCTCTTCATCACGCTCCAGTTCATCCACTCCGCCGGAGTCACCAACTGGGGATGGGCCATCATCCTGCTCACCGTGCTCATCAACATCCTCATGCTGCCCTTCCGCATCAAGACCATGCAGAACGGCCTGAAGATGCAGCGCATTCAGCCGCAGATGAACGCCATCAAGGAGAAGTACAAGAAGTACAAGGCCACCGACCCCAAGAAGTCCGAGATGAACGCCGAGATCATGAAGCTCCAGAAGGACAACGGAGTCAACATGTTCGGCGGCTGCATTCCGACGCTGATCACCCTGCCCTTGCTCTACGCCTTCTACGGCATGCTGCCCCGCGTCGTCGAGCTGCGCCACGCCCACTGGCTCTGGATCCCCGACCTGCAAAACCCCGACCCCTGGCACATCCTGCCCATCGTCATGGTCATCAGCCAGTTTCTGGTGCAGTACTACACGCCATCTCCCGGCGTAGACCCCAGCCAGCAGAAGATGATGGCCTTCACCATGCCTGCCATCTCCGGCTGGTTCACCTGGTACTACGGCGCCGGACTCGCCCTCTACTGGGCAGTCGGCAACTTCATTGGCATCATCCAGCAAGCCGTAATGAACCGCACCAGCCTGGGCAAAGAGATGCGCGAAGTCGCCGCCAAACGAGCTCGCCGCAAAGCAGGCACAGGCAAAGTCATCCAGGGCAAACAGTAATCACGGCAAGCAATAATTTTGTGACGGCATGGCTGAAAGTATGCCACCCCCGCGCCGGGTGCCCCACGTCCCGATTCTGGGACGTGGGTTGAACCACCCCAACCGCACGCCACCCCTCAACCGAAGCCCGCACAACAACCCACGTCATCTCGACCGAAGCGAAGCGTAGTGGAGAGACCCCTATATTTCGTCTTTGCCTTTTGCATAGAATCTGCAATACCGTTCTCCCATGCCGGAGATCTCCTACATCCTTGCCAGCGGCTTCAAGCACCTCTACATCGGCGTAACTACCGAGCTTGAGCACCGCATCCTGCAACACAAAAATGGATCATTCCCCGACAGCTTCACCGAGCGATACAACATCAAGTACCTCGTCTACTTCGAGCGCTTCGCCGACCTTTCCTCCGCCATCACCCGCGAAAAGCAGTTAAAGCGCTGGTCCCGCATCAAGAAGCTACGCCTGATCGTGAATGAAAACCCAACATGGCGCGATCTAAGCGAAGACTGGGGTAAACCAATCGAGCCGTTCCGGGAAGAAAATCTCAAGCCGCCGCTCTCGTTTTCCTCTAAATAGCGAGCCAAGCCGAAAGACAAAATACAGGGGTCTCTCCACTACGGCGGCAAAAACCGCCGCCTTCGGTCGAGATGACGTACCTTTGGGACAGCCACTAAAACCCCATCCGAACGTCGACCAGACCACCAACCAAACCCACGTCATCTCGACCGAAGCGAAGCGCAGTGGAGAGACCCCTGTATTTCGTCTTTGCCTTTTGCATGCGTTGAACCACCACAAATCCCCCACAAAAAATTGTAACCAAACCTACCAGTAGGTAGTCTCATCTGCATATGAGCGGAGAGACTGCAGACCTCATCATGGACGTAGCCCATCGCCTCCTCACCGAGCGCGGATACTCCGCCTTCAGCTACGCCGATATCGCCCAGGAGATCCAGATCCGCAAGGCGAGCATCCATCACCACTTTCCCACCAAAACCGCCCTCGTCGTCGCCGTATTGGAGCGGCACAGGCTTCGCATGCAGGAGGCCCATGCCGCCTTGGACGAGCGCGTCTCCTCGCCCCTCAACCGCTTGAAGAAGTACGTCGAATACTGGGAGGTCTGCATTCGCAACAGGACCGAGCCCTTCTGCATCGCCGCCCTCCTCGGTGCCGAACTCCCCGGTCTCCCCGACGAGATTCAAATCGAGGTCGGCAAACACTTCCTCTCCCTCCGTCAATGGATCGCCAGGACCATGAAGGACGGCGTAAAGCAGAAGACCATCAAGCTTCAGGAAACACCGGACATCGAGGCTGAGATGCTCATGGCCGCCGTCCACGGCGCAATGCTCTCGGCCCGCGTCAACAACTCCAGCGCCATCTTCAAACAGGTCACCACCCAGGCAATGCAAAGGCTTTCCATCCGATAAGAAAGCCGGATTGCAGAGTCGTAGCAAATCTCATCATTCCCAACCTACCAACTAGAAGGTAGTCACGAAAGGAATCACAAGATGACCACAACAGAAACATTGCAGCCAACCAAAAACCTGCGCAACCTCTATCTCACCCGCACCGCCGTCCAGTTCCTCTGGGCAGCGGCAACCATCGCGACCGCCGCCACGAACCCGGCACTCGCCGCAGCCCTTCTCGTTCTCTACCCGCTCTGGGACGTCGCCTGCACCCTCTACGACCTCAAGACCTCCAGTGATGCCACATCCGCGACAACGCTCTATATCAATGCTGCTGCCGGAATCCTCACCGCCATCGGCATCGGCCTCACCGCCTATGCTCATCCCCAATACGCCGTGGCGATCTTCGGTGCGTGGGCTCTCCTTGCCGGCCTCCTGCAATTTGTAGTGGGCCTCATCCGCAGGCAACGCATGGGCGGCCAGTGGGCAATGATCTTGAGCGGTCTTCAATCGACGGCCGCAGGTGTCGCGTTCGTGGTCGGCGGACTCAATGGCAAGTTCCACATCAAGGATCTCGGTGGATACGCCATCTTCGGCGCAGTCTACTTCCTGATCGCTGGCATCCTGCTTAGTCGCAAGCGCTGAAAAACCGCAGCCCGGCGGGGCCAAAGAATCCAGCCGGGCTGCACGCCGCTGAATGAACCGGAAAGCCGGGTTCAATATGGACGTAGCCAACTCAGCGTGAGCGAAATCAAGCCTCAAAATCCCTGTCAAAACCGCCCACACCCAAGAGGAAGAAGAAGGGAGTTGGAAATATTGGAAACCCACCCCCCACCATGAGACGATAATGCTGTACAGAGCACAGCAATGACCTCAACCAGCAAGCCCACCGACGATAAGACCGCTAAGATCAAAGAGTTCCTCGACACCCTGCTTGCCTCAAGCGGCCTGAGGCTCGACTTCGCGATCCTCGCCGCCAACCCGCAAACGCAGGCCGCCTCCGAGCCCGAGATCTCCGTCGAGTTCACCGGCCCCGACACCTCGCTGCTCACCGCCCGCAACGCTGAGCTCCTTCACTCCATCGAGCACCTCGCTGCCAAGGTCCTCCGCTTCGAGCCCGAGCAGCACGACCGCATCTCCTTCGACGCCGAAAACTTCAAGGCCCTCCGCAACCGCGAGCTCGAGCTCATGGCCGAGGCCGGCGCCGACCGCGTCCACGCCACCCACCGCCCCTACGCCTTCCCGCCCATGAACTCCCGCGAACGCCGCCTGCTGCACCTCGCCCTCAGCAACCTCGGCCTGCCCACCGCCTCCACCAGCGACGGCCCCCGCCGCTTCGTCGTCGCCTACCCCAAAGGCACCGAGCCGGTAGAACCCAAAGGCCCCTCCACCCAGGACCGCACCCACGCCATCCGCAAAACCTTCCGCCGCCGCTAAACGCCGAACACCCCCCACCGCACGTCATATCGACCGAAGCGAAGTGGAGAGACCCCTGTATTTGCCTTTCCCCACAAAGCGCCACAAATTTCCCCAAGCAAAAACGCCCCATCCTCTCGCAGAATCCATACAGACTCAGCAAAAGAACAGGGCGTCATGAAGCCACCCACAACTACTGCACGTCGCTGACCTGCCCGTTCATAAAGATCACCTTCATATCGGGATACTTATAGATCTTCTTCGCCCCCAGATCGATGATCTGCTGCGGCGCACCCATCGTCGCCGTCACCTGATCGATCGTTTGTCCCAGCGCAATCGTCGGGGCCTGGCCGCCCTGGGCCGGAGCACCCGCCGGCGGAGCGACCACCGCACCGCCAACCACCGTACCCGTCGTCGTCGAAACCGCGCAGTGCGGCTCGCACGACCGCGCCACCGTGCCGTTATCACGCGCCCGAACCTGGTCCGCAGCGTTCTCCGACAGCACCGCCTCAATCATCTTCGCCGCATCGTCCACCGACATCGTCGCCAGTGCACCCTTCGGCAGCTTGAACGCCAGCGTACCCGAATACCGCTTCGCCGCCTGATACTGACTGTAGTTGCCGCCAAACGTCGCCAGCACCGCATCGCACGTCAGAAACGTGACCTTCAGATCGTCTTCATGGCTGTTGCTGCTGCTGTTGATCTTGGTGATATAGACCTTCTGGCCCGGCTGCAGCACCTGCGAATTGTTGCTCCTCAGCAGGCCCAGACCCTTCGACCGCTGCTTCACCTGCCCATCCACCACCGGGTTCTCAAACGTGATCATCGTCGGATAAGGCTCCGCATTGATGCCGTCGGCCTCAATCGTCATCACCGTTCCCGGCACCGCCGCGACTCCCTGCATATTGATCTCGGTCAGCTTGAACCTCTGTTTAAGTCCTACTGTCACATCCTCCTGCGCCACTGCGGCAGGGGCCATGCTCAAAGCCAGCATTAAGACGGACAAGACTCCGAAAGTAAGTTTACGGACACACGACGAACGAATCAGCATTCACCAGCTCCTGATAAAAGAGTGAAATATTTTGGGATTGAATAAGGCTTAAACCCTGCCCTCTCAAGTCTTAGCTCAGACTTTGCAAGGCGCGGAGATAGGGTAGCAGATCAAAGCCGCCCAACAATTAAAAATATACATAATGCGATATACCGTCTCACCAGCCGAGACAAGCCCGGCACAAAACCGGGTGCCCCATGTCCCGCTTCTGGGACATCGGTTGAACCACCACCACGTCACCCTAAACCCACATCATCTAGACCGAACCACCCCAAACCCACGTCATCTCGACCGAAGGCGAAGCCGAAGTGGAGAGACCCCTGTATTTAGTTTTTGTCGTTGCCGTTGTTTTTGTCGTTGCCGTTACAACCCAACTCACCCACCCACAACGCTCTTGTCCCACCGATGCGCGCGGCTCTCCTTAGCGACCCGCACCGAACTCGGCGCAGCCCCGCTCCGCTCCAGATACTTGTGCCACTCTTCGGTCTCGGCTGCCCGCTTGATCAGCGCATTCCGCCGCCGAAGCATCCCGATCAGGTGCCGCCGGACCATCTTTTCCAACATCCTGCCCATCCATCCATGCCGAGCGGAAAACCGTATCTCGTCGCGCATCCGCGTGCCGTCGTCCATCACGGCAAAGTGGTGCTCATGCTCGAAGCGCGCAAACCAGCCCTCGGTCATCACATCGCGAAAGTAGCTGAAGGGCCGCCAGCCGTCGACCTTGCTGGTGTGCGTCACCCATCGGCCAAAGTGCCGTCCGCGCCACACCACCGACTGGCCCTCGCCAATCTCGCCCGACGTCACGCCGCCAATCGCCGTCTCCCGTGTCTGGGCAGCCGACACCAGATGCAGATCGATGCTCGTCGCCAGCCGGAAGCATCGCTCCATCGGCGCATCCATCCATGTTGTTACTCGAATCGTCTCCATAGCCCGTCAGTCGTGCCACTTGCTCTGTGTGTGCTCGTTGTCTCTTATCGCTGCCTGGTTCTCTTTCTGTTAGACCGCTGCAACCCCCTAAAAGCAATCCCACTTTCATACCAGAAGCAGTACCTTTCCGATACCGCCCCGATCCATCACGCCATAGCGGACAAAGAACGACACAATTTTAGATGCAAAACCCTGCACCCCCGTCTACCCACCCCAAAAAAGACGGCACAAAGACAAAACCGGGTGCCCCATGTCCCGCCTCTGGGACATGGGTTTCTCCCCATCAAGTCACCACAAAACCCACGTCATCTCGACCGGAGCGAAGCGTAGTGGAGAGACCCCTGTATTTCGCCTTTAGCGTTACCACCCAACCCCAAGTCCACCATCACCCAGGCAGATACCGCTTCCACTCATCGCTCTCGGCCACCCGCTTCAGCAGCTCCAGCCGATGCCGCAGCAGCCGCGACATATACGGCGTCACCACCCACTGCCCCAGTGGCCGTGTCAGCGCACCCAGCGGCAGCGAGAACCGGATCTTGTCGTTCAGCAGCGTTCGCCCGCCGATCTCGGTAAAGAAGTGGTCATGTTGAAACCGCCGAAACCGCCCTCGCTCCATCGCGTCCTGAAAGTAGTCGGGCCGCTCGTACTTCGAGATCAGCGTCTCGTGCCGATGCGGCAGGCCGAACACCCACCCCTGCCACGTCAGCCGGTCGCCGCCCTCCACCAGCCCGCTCGTCCGCGTCGACGCGCCCGCCACCAGATTCATCTTCAGAGACTGCTTCACCAGCTCCAGGCTCGTAGACAGCAGAAAGCACCGCTCGATCGGCGCGTTCACATGAATCCTGTCGCTGACAACAAACATCTCGGTCACGCCTCCTGGGGAGTACTGCCACCAGCCCGCCTGATCCAATGCTCTGCGCGACGAAGCTCTACAGCTTAGCCCATTAGACGCTGTATTTTACGGATCGGCAGCTTACTATCTCACGCCCCCGTTACAGCGCCGCTACAATCACCGCCCCATTGCATTTATCAATAACCCGCATCAATATTGCCGTTACAAGTGCGGCATCCTTTTGCTTGTCATTCCTTTGTTTGTCATTCCCGAAGGGAATCTGCGTTTGTATTTCCATTCCGCAGCGCAGCACAAAGCCGGGTGCCCCATGTCCCGATTCTGGGACATGGGTTGAACCACCATCAAAGTCACGTCATCGCGATCTGAGCGGCAAAAAAAGCACGTCATCTCGACCGAAGGCGAAGCCGCAGTGGAGAGACCCCTGTATTTCCCCCTCCGAAGCGCCACAAACCCCAACTCCAACCTACAACGCCACGCCCTGCCCCTTCACCAACCCAACCGCCCTCTCGATAAACGCATCGAGCGAAACACTACCCTCATCGCCCTTGCCTCGAGTCCTCACGCTCACCGCTTCGCTTGCCGCTTCCTTATCGCCCATCACCAGCACAAACGGAACCTTCTGCAGCGTGAACTCACGGATCTTCGCATTCATCTTCTCGTTGCGTGCATCCAACTCGACGCGCAGCCCAGCCGCTTCAAGCCTCGCCTTCACCGCATTCGCATACTCCAGGTGCTTCTCCGAGATCGGCACCAGACCCACCTGTACCGGGGCCAGCCACATCGGAAACGCGCCCGCATAGTGCTCGATCAGAACGCCGAAGAACCTCTCGACGCTTCCGAACAGTGCGCGATGCACCATCACCGGCCTGTGCTTCTCGCCGTCCTCGCCCGTATACTCCAGCTCAAACCGCTGCGGCAGGTTGAAGTCGAACTGCACCGTCGAGAGCTGCCACAGCCGCCCCAGCACGTCCACCAGCTTGATGTCGATCTTTGGCCCGTAGAACGCCGCCTCGCCCGGAATCTCGCGATACGCAATCCCCTTGGCGTCGAGCACCTTCTTCAACGATGCAACCGCGCCCTCCCAGTGCTCCGCCTTGCCCACATAGTTCTTCGTGTCCTTCGGGTCCCAGGTCGAAAGCTCCACCTTGAACTCCGTGAATCCAAAGGCGTGCAACACTTCATCGGCAAACTCCACACACGCTGCGATCTCGCCTTCGATCTGCTCCGGCGTGCAGAAGATATGTGCATCGTCCTGCGTAAAGCCGCGCACCCGCAACAGCCCATGCATCGTGCCCGAGCGCTCGTACCGATACACATTGCCCAGCTCCGCATACCGCTGCGGCAGGTCGCGATAGCTCTTCGGCGAGTTCTTATAGATCAGAATATGTCCCGGGCAGTTCATCGGCTTCAGCCGGTACTCCGCGTCGTCCAGCTCCATCGGCGGATACATGTTCTCCGCATAGTACCCATCATGTCCCGAGACCTTCCAAAGCTCGCGCCGCATGATGTGCGGTGTGAACACCATCTGGTAGCCGCGCCGTATGCACTGATCGCGCATCCAGTCTTCCATCACCTTGCGGATCAGCCCGCCCTTCGGATGCCAGAAGATCAGCCCCGCGCCCGCCACCTCCTGGATCGAAAACAGATCGAGCTGCTTGCCCAGCACCCGATGATCGCGCGCCTTGATCTCCTCCAACCGCTTGAAGTGAGCCTCCAGGTCCTTGCTATTAAAAAACGCC
The DNA here is from genome assembly GCF_014640335.1 of Edaphobacter dinghuensis. Taxonomy (NCBI): domain Bacteria; kingdom Pseudomonadati; phylum Acidobacteriota; class Terriglobia; order Terriglobales; family Acidobacteriaceae; genus Edaphobacter; species Edaphobacter dinghuensis. The sequence goes on from NZ_BMGT01000001.1 coordinate 715,354, forward strand.
GTGCCATAGATGCGCTGCAACTGCTGGTTCTTCTCGTCGCCCAGCCAGTACGCCCCCGCAACGCTCGTCACCTTGAAGGCCTTCACCCTTCCCGTCGAAGGCACATGCGGCCCGCGACAAAAGTCGGTAAAGTTGCCGTTCTTATACAGCGAGATCTCATCGCCCGGCTTGGTAAACCGCTCGATGAAGTGGACCTTCATGAACTCGCCCTGCTTCTCGTAGTCGGCCAGCCCCTGCTCGCGCGGCTCCTCCTCGCGCACGAACGTCTCGTCGCGCGCCACAACGTCGGCCATGCGCTTCTCAATCGCCGCCAGATCGTCCTCGCTGAACGGCGTCTCGCGATAAACGTCATAGAAAAACCCGGCATCGGTCGCTGGCCCATGCCCCAGCTTCGTCTCCGGAAAAAGCTCCAGAATCGCCGTCGCCATCACATGCGCCGCCGAGTGCCGCACCACCTTCAGCGAAGCCTCGTCCGTCTCCTTCAACAGCTCCAGCGCCACGTCCTCGGTCAGCGGAGCCGACAGGTCCACCAGCCGCTCCCCACCCGCAGCCGCCCCATACATCGAAGCCTCCGACCCCTCCGAATCCGGGTGCCCCGCGTCCGGACCTTCGGACGTGGGCGCGGACACGGGCTTCAGCGGCTTAACTCTCGCCACCACCACCGCCGCCGCCAGCCGCGGCGAGATGCTCGTTGCTATAGCAAAAGGAGTCGTACCGCGCGGAACCTCGCGCACAGAACCATCAGGAAGTTGAATCGAAATCATCTCGTTGCTCACCCTTCCAGCATAAATGCACGTCATCCCCACCAAAAGCGGCTGCCCCACGTCCCGCCCCTGGGACATGGGTTGAACCACCACCAAGCCGTCCCCCAACCGCACGTCATCTCGACCGGAGCACCGGACAGCTTTATCGTCCGTTGCGTAGTGGAGAGACCCCTGTATTTCACTCACTCCAACCCAGCAACAGCATCCCGAACCGCCCCACCCGCCATCTCATATCCAGCACCCACCGCGCACCGAAGATGCCCTCATCATTAGAACCGGCGCAGCAAAAGAGGAGAAGACCATCCGCCCCATCCCCACCATCCGCGTTCCCGAAGGCATCTTTCCTAGGATGAAGTCTTGGCAGGCCCTCACGCTCCTGCTCGCGGTCTGCTACGCCGTCGCCGGAGCAGGCCATCTCTTCATGGCCTCCATCCCCGCCGAGCTGCGCAAGCACGGCTTCGCCCCGGCCAACCATCTCCTCGTCCCCGCCTGGATCGTCCTCTATAGCTGCATGGCGCTGGCCGCCTGGCTCATCTGGCGCCGCCCCGAGAGCAGGCTTCGCTCCCGCGCCCTGGCGCTGTTCTCCATCCAGCTCATCCTCAACTTCATGTGGATGATGGACTTCTTCTACTACCAGGTCGTCGGCCCCTCGCTGTTCATCCTTCTGGTGCTCTGGGCGACCGTCCTTCTGACGACCGTCCTCTTCTGGCGGCTCCGCCACCTGACCGCCTACCTGCTGGCCCCCTACCTCGCCTGGCTGGCCTTCGCCTTCAGCCTCAACTTCGACATCTTCAGCCTCGGCTGACCACTCCTGAAACTGACGACTCCTGAAATCTGACGCACCACGAAAAGCACGTCATCTCGACCGAAGGCGGCGCTTTTGCCGCCGCAGCGGAGAGACCCCTGTATTTGCCTTCGTCAACGAGCGGTACAAACCCCGGGTGCGGGTGCCCCATGTCCCGCCCCTGGGACATGGACTGAACCACCACCAAGCAAACCTCCAGACCAGACGGTTCACCGGACCACAGGAAGCTCAAAAAGCTCTCAGGCGATGCGCCGCTTCACGAGGCCGCCGATCCCAAGCAAGCCAGTGCCCAGCAAAACGAAGCTGGAAGGCTCGGGGGTGACGTCCGTACCTGTAAAGGTGACGGTTCCTACGCCAGTGGTATCATCGGCAACCGAATTGGCGTTTCCATTGCCCTCGTAGTACGTGCTTCCGGTGACCGATCCATCCGTAGCAATGTTCAACACAAAGACAACGCCACCAAAGCTTGCGTTCGTTCCGAACAAGGGGCCTGCGGTGATTGTTCCCCGCGCGATACTCTCGCCGCCAAGGGTGAGAACGATATCGCTCGAAGAGACATCATTGAACTGATAGTTGTAAGTCGAATCGCCGGCCGAAGAGTCGATGGTGTTGGTGAACGAAAATGCGGTGAGGGTCCCCCCTCTCGTGCCGTAGGGATAGCTCACGGCGAAGGAACCGCTTCCCGAGGCAGTTTCACCCGCCAGGTTCCCCGTTGTAGAAGTGTAGGTAAAGTCGTAAGTAACCGTAGTGGCATGTGCTGCAAGGCTGGCCGACAGCAAAGCGACGACAGCCGCAAGTAGCTTGATTCGCATCCGGACCCCCTTCAAGAGGCGCCCCAAGCTTAGTCCAAACCCTGTGCGGTTATAGTCACCTCGCGACTGATCTTTAGTAATCCGCCCCTTCCAGATCCCATCACACCCCACCCAACCAACACATCCCTCGTCTGTCACTCCCGAAGGGAATCTGCGTTTGCCCCTCCAAACACCAATGCCTCCTCGCATCTTCTGCGAGGAGGCATCAGCAACCTGACCGTACAGACCGGAGAGAACTACCCAATCAATTTGCGCCGCGCTACTCCCGCCAGGCCAAGAATTCCCGTACCAAACAGAACCAGGCTCTCCGGTTCAGGCGTTACTGCCGTCGCCGAAGCAATCTGCTCGTTGCCGCACAGTTGTTGCGTCTGTGGCCCGTCCCATCCAATGTCGATCGATTCATGCGCGCCGCGGTAGTTATCGCATCCGCCCGCCTGCCCCTGATAGCAAAGGTAGTTCGTGCCCGCTCCAAGAAACGGGGACTGAATGGCAAAAAGACTGCCGGAGTAGGAGCCGAAGTTAAAGAAGAGCCCGGAAGCCGTCGCCGTCAAAGCATTTCCCGCGACCACGTCCTGAGAGTTGCTCTGGGTCAGATTCAGCGAGTTCGATCCATCGTTCAGAAAGATGTTGTAGGCAGTAATGTCACCGGTCGCCAACGAACCCGAGTTCGAGTCCGTCGTGATGGTGCCGGTAACGTTGAAGCTGGCAAAGTTGTCGTTGAGGTTGTAGGTAAAGCTATCGGCATGCGCCAGTACAGGTGCCAGTGCCAGGATGGAGATTGCGATCAGGTTGCGAAGATACATTATAGGGGCCTCTCAAAGTCGAGCAGTTCCATTGGTAAAGAAGTGCTGCCAGTCCTTATTGCAAATCGCGTGCCATTCGGTAAACATGCCAAAAACATGCAGATAAGCAGCGGAAAAGAGACAATCCCTTCCACAGTGGGCAAAAATTTGCACACAACATGAATCCCATTGCATGTTCAAATTTCACCTCGCCGGGTACCCGATGTCTCGCTTTTGGGACATGAGTTGAACCACCACAACGTCACCCCAAAGTCACGTCATCTCGACCGAAGCGAAGCGAAGTGGAGAGACCCCTGTATTTCGCCTCGTTCAGCAGCAGCACAAAGCCGGGGTGTCCCACATCCCGATTCCAGGACGTGGGTTGACGAGGCGGCAACAACCTACCCCACCCCATAACCCGCCTTAAATCAGACCCACACCCCATCCCCTTCGCCTAAAATATCCCCATGTCCTACATCGCTGCGGTCGACCACCTTTACGCCCTCGGGCACGAGCTAGCCCCGGGGACGGCCGCCGCGCCGCGGCGCAAATTTGACCTCGCCCACATGCGCACGCTCATGGCCGCTCTCGGCGACCCGCAGAACACCTTCCCCTCCGTTCTCATCGCCGGAACCAACGGCAAAGGCTCCACCGCCTCCACGCTCGCCAGCATCCTCACCGCCGCCGGCTACCGCACCGCCCTCTACACCTCGCCCCACCTCATCCGCGTCAACGAGCGCATCCAGATCGACGGCCACCAGATCCCCGACGACGACTTCGCCCGCCTCTACTTCCAGGTCGACAACGTCGCCAACCGCCTCGTCGCCTCCGGCACGCTCCCGCACCACCCCAGCTTCTTCGAGATCCTCACCGCCCTCGCCTTCCTCTATTTTGCAGGGAGAACAGGCGAGCCCACTTCCCATGACGCGCCGGAGGCGCCTTTCGCCCTGCGCGGAGCAGCAGTCGACATCGCCGTCCTCGAAGTCGGCCTCGGCGGCCGTCTCGACGCCACCAACATCGTCGAGCCGCTCCTCTCCATCATCACCGACATCGCGCTCGACCATCAGGACTACCTTGGCAACACCATCGCCGCCATCACCCGCGAAAAGGCAGGCATCCTCCGCCCCAACGGAACCCTCATCACCCTGCCCCAACACCCCGAGGCCAACCAGACCCTCGGCGAAGTAGCCGCCGTCACCCCCAACCTCACCGCCATCAGCGCCGCCCCCTACATCCCCCCAACCCCACCCCAAAGTCACGTCATCTCGACCGAAGTGGGTGCCCCACGTCTCGACTCTGAGACGTGGGTTCACGAAGCACCCCAAACCCTGACCCCCAACCACTACACCCTCACCCTCGACAACCAACCCCTCGAAGTCAACTCACCACTCCCCGGCCAGCACCAGCAACGCAACATCGCGTTAGCCATCGCCGCCGCCATCGCATTACGCAACCAAAAAAGTTACAAATCAGACAGCACAAGTAACCAAATAAGTTACAAAATCACAAACGCCAATATTGAAGCAGGAATCCGCAACACAAGCTGGCCCGGTCGTCTCGAGCTCATCCCATCCTCGACCCCCGGCCACCCACCGCTCCTCCTCGACGTAGCCCACAACCCCGCCGGTGCCTGGACCCTCCGCGCTGCCATCGCCGAGCTGCCCTCTTCGCAGCCCCGCACCCTCATCTTCAGTTGCCTCCGCGACAAGAGCCTCAAAGAGATGTCGCAGATCCTCCTGCCCCTCTTCGACGCCAACAGTGGCGACCTCGACCGCGCCCGCGACCACGTCATCCTCGCCCCCATCGACAACCCGCGCGCCGCCTCGCTCACCGACCTGCTCGCCGCCGCCCACGACCTCGACATCCCCGCGCACGCCGCGCCGCACATCACCGCCGCCCTCGCCGAAGCCCGAGCCATCACCCCACCCGACGGCATCATCATCGCCACCGGCTCCGTCTACCTCGTCGGCGAGATCCGCCACCTTGCCCTCCATGAAGGGGCCACCCCCGCATGAGCGAACCGATCGACGAACCACAAACCCACGTCATCTCGACTACTCCAAACAGCCCGGAGCTCCAGCAAACGCACGCCTCGACCGGACCGCAGCTACCTCAAACCGACGTCATCTCGACCGAGCCCGGATCGCCCCAAAATCACGTCATCTCGACCGAAGCGAAGCGAAGTGGAGAGACCCCTGTATTTCCAAGTCCCGAACCACCCCAAATCCCCCCCACCGAAGCTCCACCAACTTCCCGCATCCTCCCCTGGCTGACCTACCTCCTGCTCATGCCGCTGATCGCCCTCGCCACCACCGGCTTCGGCTGCGTCTCGCTCATCGCCGGCCTGTGGGACAAGTCCGGCCGCCAGCAGCACGCCATCGCCCACGCCTGGGCCAAAGTCCTCCTCCTCCTCAGCCTCTCGCCCGTCGAACTCATCGGAGCCGAAAAGCTCCACGAGCACGAGACCGCCGTCTACGCCTCCAATCACCTCAGCTACTATGACACCCCGGTCCTTTTCGCCAAGCTGCCCTTCCAGTTCCGCATCCTCGCCAAACAATCGCTCTGGAAGGTCCCCTTCATCGGCTGGTACCTCCACCGCTCCGGCCAGGTGCCGGTCGACGCCAACAGCGCCCGTTCCGCCATCGCCAGCCTCAACCGCGGCGTGGCCACCCTTAAATCCGGCCTCCCACTAGTCCTCTTTCCCGAAGGAGGCCGCACCGCCACCGGCGAAACCCAGCCCTTCGTCTCCGGAGCAGCCTACATGGCCATCAAGGCGCAGCTCCCCCTCATCCCGCTCACCCTCGTCGGAACCTACGAGCTGCTCCCCATCCACACCTACCACCTGACGCCGCGCCCGCTGGCCATCATCGTAGGCGACCCCATCCCCACCACTGGCCTCACCACCCGCGACGCCGACGCCCTCACCCAACGCCTCCGCGAAGTCATCACCACCACCTACATGCAACACCACCAATAATCACCCGCCACAAAACGATCAGAGCGACAAAAAAGCCGGGTGCCCCATGTCCCGCTTTTGGGGCATGGGTTGAACCACCACAAAACACGTCATCTCGACCGAAACTGCGAGGTCCCCGACGAGCTTGCTCGTTGGGGTGCAAGCCCGAAGGGCGTAGTGGAGAGACCCCTGTATTTCCCCGCATCGAATCAGCACCCATCCAAGGCGAAACACAGGGATCTCTCCACTCCAGCGGCAAAAGCGCCGCCTCCGGTCGAGATGACGTGCATGGGGTGTTCGCTCAAAATTAGCGAGCGTGTGAGCGGCCCATGCAAATCCCACCCCATCGCCGTATCATGCAAATAAACCCATGAAGCCGCGCATCGCCATTCCGCTCCCCACCAGCACCGACGCCGAGTACAACCGCATCGCCTGGCCCGTCTACGCCGCCGCCATCGAAAAATCCGAGGGCCACCCCGTCGAAATCCCGCTCAACCTCTCTCCGCGCCAGACCATCGACCTCATCAATACCTGCCACGCCGTCCTGCTCCCCGGCAGTCCTGCCGACGTCAACCCGCAAAAGTACGGCCACGACCCTGTCCCCGAGTGCAAACCCGCAGACGCTCCCCGCGAGAACGTCGACGAGCTGCTCATTCAGGACGCCCACAACCTCTACAAGCCCATCTTCGCTATCTGCTTCGGCACCCAGTCGCTCAACGTCTGGCGCGGCGGCACCCTCGTCCAGCACCTCGCACCCATGCCGGTGAACCATCCCGCCGGGCGCAGCGTCGCCGTCGCGCACACCGCCGCCATCGCACCCGACTCGCTGCTCGGCACCATC